>DATAQR010000005.1:0-20310 GCA_036264565.1 Solirubrobacteraceae bacterium
CTGCACCGCCAGCTCGGGCACCTCTGGGAGCGTGCCGTCCCGCAGCCGAGCGAGCATCGTCGCAAGAATTGTCCGAGCCATCTCGCTGAGCGCCGACAGCGGCTGATGACGGTTGTGATGCACGTCGAGGTCGACCTGGGCGATCGCGTCAAGGCCGGCCGCGCGCCAGACGTCGATCAGCATCGCGACCTCGACGCCGTAGCCGGTCGCGAACGGCACCGCTTCGAGCAGCTCCCGCGTGGCGGCGACCTCGCCGGCTAGCGGTTGGCGGACCGCCGAGAGCTCTGGGTAGAGCAGCGACAGCGCCGGGCGCGCCATCAGGTGGTTGACGCGGCCACCGCCCTCGGGCAGCGAGACGCCGTCCTGCTCGAACGGACGCCGGTAGTACGCCTTCACGAAACTCACCCCCTGCTCACACACGAGCGGCCCGAGTAGGCCGGCGGCGAAGTGCTCGGAGAACCCCTCGCTGTCGGCGTCCAGGAACACGATCAGCTCACCGGAGAGGGCCGGCAGCGCGCGCCACATCGCGTCGCCCTTGCCGAGCACAGGGCCGAACTCGCTCGCCAGCTCGCCCTCCTGCAACACGCGCGCGCCGGCGCGCTCGGCGATCTGGGCGGTGCCGTCGCGCGAAGCCGCATCGACCACGACGATCTCGTCAATCGCGCCAACCTCACGCAGGCGCGAGAGCGCCACGATGATCTCGCCGACGGTGCTGGCGCAGTCGCGCGCGGGCAGGCACACCGACACGCGGCGCTCGCGCTCGGCCGCAATCCGCTGTGGCGAGTAGAGCGAATGATGGAAGGTGCGCGCTCGCACCCACTGCTCGGCCGCCGGGTTACTCATCGGGCCCTACTATCGCAAGCCCATGAAGACGAAGAACCCCGTCCCCTCAAATCCCAATCCCGGGTGGGAATGGATTTGAGGCTTGGTAGATGACGACGCGCGCGATCGAGCCGTGGACGGGACTGCTCGAGCAGGGCCGCGAGGACGGACGGCTGGTGCGCGAGGCGCGCGAAGGGCCTGGGCGGGCGCGGCTGGTGGACATACCCTCCGAGCTGCATCCTGAAGTCCTCGCCGGGCTGGGGCGCGCCGGGATCGAGCGGCTGTATACGCACCAGGCCGAGGCGTTGCGCAGCGCCTGGGAGCGCACGACGATCGTGACCACCGGCACGGCATCGGGGAAGTCGTTGTGCTTCAACCTGCCCACGCTCGACGCGCTGTGCACGGACGCGTTCGCGCGGGCGCTGTACCTATACCCAACCAAGGCGCTCTCCCAGGACCAGGCCCGCGCGCTGGGCGCCTTCGGGCTGAGCAAGCACGTGCGTCCGGCCATCTACGACGGCGACACCCCGCGCGAGGCACGCGCGGACATCCGCCGCAAGGCCAACGTCGTGCTGACCAACCCTGACATGCTGCACGTCGGCATCCTGCCCAACCATTCCGTCTGGGAGCGACTGTTCAGCCATCTGCGCGTGGTCGTGATCGACGAGGCGCACGTCTACCGCGGCGTGTTCGGCTCGCACGTGGCCAATGTCCTGCGCCGGCTGCTGCGGATCGCGGCCGCGTACGGCAGCGACGTGCGCGTGCTGCTCGCCTCGGCGACGATCGCCAACCCGGTCGAGCTGGCCGAGCGGCTGACCGGGCTAGAGGATGTCGGGCTGGTTGACGACGACGGGTCGCCGACACCGCGCCGGCAGATCGCGATCTGGAACCCGCCGCTCACAGACGAGGCACTGGGCGCACGCCGCTCCGCGCTCGGTGAGGCGGGCGAGCTGTTGGCGCGACTCGTGCGCGAGGGCGGGCGATGTATCTGCTTCATGAAGTCGCGCAAGGGGGTGGAGCTGCTGGCGCGATTGGTGACCGAAGAGCTGCAGCGCACACACCCGGAGCTGGCCGAGCGGGTCGCGGCCTACCGCGCCGGCTATACCCCGCAACAGCGGCGCGAACTGGAGGCGCGGCTAACGAGCGGCGAGCTGCGCGCCGTCGTGACGACCGACGCGCTCGAACTGGGGATCGACATCGGCGAGCTCGACGCGGCTGTCGTCGTCACCTTCCCCGGAACGGTGGCGGCGCTGCGCCAGATGTGGGGGCGCGCCGGGCGCCGCGGCAAGGGTGTTGCCGTCTACGTCGCCGGCGAGGACGCGCTCGACCAGTTCTTCTGCCGCCACCCCGAGGAGTTTCTAGAACGGCCGGTGGAGGCAGCGATCCTCGACCACGAGAGTCCGCAGATATTCCAAGCGCACTTGCTGTGCGCCGCCCACGAGGGACCGCTGCAGCTCGCTGACGCCGAGTTTCTCGGCCCGCGCTTCCAGGCGCACGCCGAGGCGCTCGTCGGCGCCGGACTGCTGCGCAAGCGGACCACCCAGCAGGGACACGACGCCTACGTCCTGCGCCGGCCCTCTGACTACCCGGCCGGCAACGTGTCACTGCGATCCTCCTCACCGGACAGCTTCGCGATCGTCAACGTCTCATCCGGTGAGCTGCTCGGCCAGACCGAGGCGGCCCGCGCCCACTCGACCGTGCACGACGGCGCCATCTACCTGCATATGGGCCGCTCCTACGAGGTGCGCGAACTGGACTTGGACAATCGCCGTGCACTGGTGGCACCCTTCGACGGTGATTGGTACACGCAGCCCAAGCGCGAGACCGACACCAACATCGAGCGGCTACTCGACCGCCGCGAGACGCTCGGAGTGACGCTGTCTTTCGGCGAGGTCAGCGTTACCGAGACGGTGCTCGGCTACCAGCGCAAGCGACTGGCCGACCACGCACAGGTCGATCTGGTGATGCTCGATCTGCCGCAGACATCGTTCGCGACGCAGGCGCTGTGGTTCGAGCTCGACGGCACCACCCTGACCGGCCTTGACCCGGGCGGCGAGGGCGTGGGGGTGGGTGGGATCCCTATCAACGCGCTGCTCGGTTCGCTGCACGCCACCGAGCATGCCCAGATCGCCGTGCTCCCCCTGATCGCGATGTGCGACCGCTGGGACATCGGCGGCCTGTCCACCAACATGCACCCCCAGACGGGCGGGCCGACGATCTTCATCTACGACGGGCATCCCGGCGGCATCGGCATCACCCGCCTGGCCTACCAGCGCTTCGAGGAGCTCTGCCGCGACGCGCACCGCCTGATCTCCGAGTGCCCGTGTAAGAGCGGATGCCCTTCGTGCGTACAGTCGCCGAAGTGCGGCAACCTCAACGAACCGCTGTCAAAGGCGGGGGCACGGGTTGTGCTGGAAGGGATGCTGGCCGCAGCGGCCGGCGCGCCCGCTTGAGCCACCGGCGGAAGCCCAACCCTCGCTCGCCTACGCGCGGTTCCCCGCAGCGATCTTCTTCAGATCGATCGTCGCGTCGTACAGCTTCGGATCGACCCCATGCTCCAGCGCGACCTCGCGCAGCGGACGACCCGACTCCGTCGCGGCTTTGACGATCGCCGTGCCCTTGTCGTAGCCGATCGCACCGTTCAGCGCGGTCGCCACTGCCAGCGTCGCGCCGGCCGATGCCGCGCAGCCCGCCTTGTTGGGCTTGATGCCGTCGACACACTTCTCGGCGAACACGCGCGAGGTGCTCGTCAGCAGCGTCAACGACTGCAGCAGGTTGCGCGCGATCAGCGGGATGCGCACGTTCAGCTCGAACTGGCCCTGCATGCCGCCGATCGTGATCGCGGTGTCGTTGCCGATCACCTGTGCTGAGACCTGCAGCACGACCTCGGGGATGACCGGGTTGACCTTGCCGGGCATGATCGAGGAGCCCTTCTGCAGCTCGGGCAGGAACAGCTCACCAATGCCGGCGCGCGGGCCCGAGCCCATCAACGCCAGGTCGCCGGCGATCTTCGTCAACGAGACCGCGACCGTCTTCAGCGCGCCCGAGAGCTCGACCAGCGCGTCGCGGTTGGCCTGCGCCTCGAATGGGTCGAGCGGCGGCGCGATCTGCTTTAGGCCCGATTCGCGCTTGAGTCGCGCCCGTACCTTCTCGGCGAACTTCGCGTGCGTGTTCAGGCCCGTGCCCGTCGCGGTACCGCCGAGCGGGATCTGGCCGACGTGCACGAGCGCGGCCGCCACCCGCTTCTGGGCGAGCGCCATCTGCGCGGCGTAGCCGCCGAACTCGTGACCGAGCGTCACCGGCACGGCGTCCATCAGGTGGGTACGACCGGCCTTGACGATGGGGGCGAAACTCTTGGCCTTGCGCGCGAACGAGCGCTCGAGCACTCGCAGCGCCGGCAGCAGCTCGTTCTGGGCGACGCCCAGCGCGGCCAGATGAACCGCGGAGGGGAATACGTCGTTGGAGGACTGGCCCATGTTGACGTGGTCGTTGGCGTGCACCGTCTCGCCCGCGAGCTCGGCGATCACCTCGTTGGCGTTCATGTTGGTCGAGGTGCCCGAGCCGGTCTGGAAGACGTCGATCGGGAATTGGGAGTCGTGCTTGCCGGCGGCGATCTCCGCCGCGGCTTTCTCGATCCGCGCGGCGCGGCGCTTGTCGAGCAGGCCAAGCTCGCCGTTGACGGCGGCCGCGGCGCCCTTCAGACGCGCCAGCCAGCGCACGACCGACACCGGCATCGTCTCGCCGGAGATCGGGAAGTTCTCGACTGCCTTTGTGGTCTCGCCGCCCCACAGCTGCGTCTCGGTCATTGTTTCTCCTGGTCGGTGACGGCGGTGAGTATCTCATCCGAGCGCCACTTCACGTGGGCTTGGTACAGACCGATCGGACGCCTGCATCCGCACGCTCGGACTCTCGCACGCTCGGCCGCTCGCCGCTCCTCTACCGGCAGAACGCGACTATCTCGCGGGCGACGCCGACCGGGTCGTCGTAGGTCATCAGGAACCCGGTGCTGGACAGCACTCGCAACTGCCCGCGCGGTAGCAGCGCCAGCGTCTCTTCCGCGCCCGCAAGCGGATGCAAGCGATCGCGGTCGGCCCACAGCAGCAGCACCGGCATCGTCAGGCTCGGGTAGGACTCCAGCAGCTGTGTCTGCGCCCCCTGCGGCCAGCGCCGCGCGCACTTCGACCAGGAGCGCGCCAGGTTTGGGTTGCCGGGTACGTCGGCGAAGGCGTGGCGTATCAGGTCGCCGGCCGCGGGCGAGCCCCGCTCTGAGAGGCGGACGCCGAGCTGCGGAGTGAACACGAGCTTGGTCGCGTGACTGAGCACCCGATCGAGGCCGGGGATCGAGCCGCCAAGCGTTGCCAGTCGCCACGCCTGGCGCTTGCGAGCACGCTGGACCGGAAGATGCAGGCGATTAGGCATCAGCACCAAGCGGCTGGGCCGCACCAGTTCCATGGCGATCGCACGCAGCAGTATCTCCGCACCGGCGTCGTGGCCGACCATTAGCGGCAACGGACCGAGCACGTCGTCACAGAAGCCGGCCATCACCTCGGCGAACCAGTCGATCGTGTAGGGATGACGCGGACGATCCTCGGAGTCGCCGTGCAACGGCAGGTCCGGGACAACAACACGGTGGCGCTCGGCAAGCGGCGCCACGACCGGCTCCCACTCGCGGTGCGAGAGCAGCCCCGCGTGCAGCAGCGCCAGCGGCGGGCCGGCGCCGACCTCGCGGTAGGCGACGCGGGCGCCGTCGTGATGGTGGTAGAGGCGCAGCCTCATATGTGCTTCCTTCAAGTGCAAACGATTTCCCAGTATGCAGCTCTCATTGCGTGCCTTGAGAGCAACCTGGTCAAACCCTCACAATCCTGCGCATGAGCGCGATCCGCACGAACGCCGCCGCCGCATTGCTCGGCGTCAGCCCAAACACCCTGCGCAGCTGGGAGAGCCGCTTCGGCTACCCAGCGCCGAGGCGCAGCGAGGGCGGCCACCGGCAGTTCGACCTCGCCGAGATCGAGACGCTCAGACAGGCCTATGCCGAGACGGGTGACATCGGCTCGGCGATCGCGATCGCCCGCGAGCGCGGCGAGTCGGGGGCGACGCCCGCGCGCCTGCAGGGCGCCTTCACGGCCTTTGACGCCGAGCGCGCCGATCGGATCTTGGAGGAGAGCATGGCCCTGCGCTCTCTGGAGCGCACCGTCGAGACGGTGCTGTTGCCGGCTGTGGAAACACTGACGGAGGGATCGCCTGAATACTGCTTCGCTTGGCGGTACTCAACGGGCTGGCTGGCAGCCGCCCAGCGCGTCGCGCCACCGTCCACGCGCGATGAGGGCGTGCTGATCTTCGACGCTTCGCCGCCGCTGCACGACGACGCGCTGCACGTCCAGGCGCTGGAGCTGTTCCTGCGCCGCGCGGGCTTGCGCGTGCTCGCCCTGCCGGTGGACCTGGACAGCAACCGCATCGGCAACGCGCTGCGAGCGCTGCAGCCGAGCGCCGTCGTGTTGGCCGGCAGCGGCGCGAGCCTCGACGCGATCGGCCGGCTCGTGTACGCGGCACGCCAGAGCGCCGGCGAGATCGACGTGCTCGACTTCCGCGGCGCGCTGCCCGACAGCGGTGCGAGCACCGTCACGCGGATCGGACCGTCAGCAAGCAACGCCGCGGAGGCGCTGCGCGCACCTACAATTGGCCGCCGTGGCGACAGAGCACAGACATCCTTTGATACCCCCGCGCGCGGTCGACGCGCGTCAGGAGCTGCCAGCGCTTGAGCTGGAGGTGCTTGAGCGCTGGCGCGAGCGCGACGTGTTCGCCGAGTCGCTGCGCCGGCGCGAGGGGGCGCCGGAGTGGGTGTTCTACGAGGGCCCGCCGACCGCCAACGGCCGGCCCGGCTCCCACCACGTGCTCTCGCGCGTGTTCAAGGACATCTATCCGCGCTACAAGACGATGCGCGGATATCGCGTCGAGCGTAAGGGGGGCTGGGACTGCCATGGGCTGCCGGTCGAGATCGCCGTCGAACAGAAGCTCGGCATCTCCAGCAAGGCCGAGATCGAGGACCCCGAAAAGGGGATCGGGATCGAGCGCTTCAACGAAGAGTGTCGCTCCTCGGTGTTCGAGTACCTGGAGGAGTGGGACCGCCTGACCGAGCGGATCGGCTTCTGGGTCGACCTCGAGCACGCCTACCGCACGCTGGACGAGGACTACATCGAGTCTGTCTGGTGGGCGCTGGGGGAGATCGACCGCAAGGGCCTCTTGTACGAGGGCAACAAGGTCGTCCCCTACTGCCCCCGTTGTGGCACGGCATTGTCCTCGCACGAGGTGGCGCTGGGATACAAGGACGTGGTCGATCCGTCGGTGTACGTGCGCTTGCCGATCGTCTCCGACCACGGCCCGGTCCGCGCTGGCGATGCCCTGCTGATCTGGACGACGACGCCATGGACGCTGCCAGGAAACGTGGCGGTCGCCGCCGGCCCGGCGGTCGAGTACGCGCGCGCGAGCGCCCACGGCCAGACGCTGATCGTGGCGGCAGCGATGGCCGAACGGATGCCCGCCGAGCACGTGCAGATTCTCGAGCGCTTCTCGGGCAGTGAGCTGATCGGAGCGCAATATGAGGGACCGATCTTCGCCACGGGCGGGGACGAGCCGCAGGCCCTGCCGGTAATAGCCGCTGACTTCGTGACGACCGAGGACGGCACCGGCCTCGTGCACATCGCACCCGCGTTTGGGGAGGACGACTTTCGCGCGGCGGCCGCCAATGGGCTGTTCGACCCAACCGACCCGCAGACGCTGCCCAACCCGGTGCGGCTGGACGGCACCTACGACAGCCATGTGCGCAGCCACGATGGAAACTCGTACGAGGGCCGTTTCGTCAAGGACCCGCGGTTGACCGAGGAGCTGATCGCCGACCTCGACGCCCGCGGGATGCTGTTCCGGCGCGAACAGTACGAGCACTCCTACCCGCACTGCTGGCGTTGCGGCACGCCGCTGATCTACTACGCCAAGCCCTCCTGGTATATCGCCACCTCAAGGCTGCGCGAGCGGATGCTGGCGGCCAACGAGACGGTCAACTGGTACCCGCCGCACATCAAGCACGGCCGCTTCGGCGACTGGCTGCGGGGCAACGTCGACTGGGCGCTCTCGCGCGAGCGCTACTGGGGAACGCCGCTGCCGGTGTGGCGTTGCGGGGAGGGACACACGCACACGATCGGGTCATTCTCAGAATTGGAGGACCTATCGGGGGCGACGCTGGCAGACCACCATCGTCCCTACGTTGACGAGGTCTCGTTTCCCTGCACGCAAAGGGACTGCAGCGCGCCGATGCGACGCGTCCCAGAGGTGATCGACGTGTGGTTTGACTCGGGCGCGATGCCGTTTGCCCAGCACCACTTCCCGCACGAGCACGAGCTGACATTCGAGCGGGAATTCCCGGCCGACTTCATCTGCGAGGCGCTCGACCAGACCCGTGGCTGGTTCTATTCGCTGCTGGCGATCTCCACGCTGCTATTCGACCGCGCCCCCTATGAGAACGTCGTCTGCCTCGGGCTGATCCTCGACGGTGAAGGCCAGAAGATGAGCAAGTCCAAGGGCAACACGGTCGAGCCGTGGCAGGTACTCGACCGCTACGGCGCGGACGCGTTCAGGTGGTACTTCTTCACGTCAAAGCAACCGTGGGACGGTTATCGCTTCTCTGAGCAGGCGATCGGCGAGGGGGTGCGGTTGTTCCTCAAGCAGCTGTGGAGCACGTACTTCTTCTATGTCCTGTACGCGGGCGCCAACGCCGATCGTCTGCGCACGGCCAGCGCTGAGGCCAAGGCCGACCGCGACGCGCTTGACTGCTGGGCGCTCTCGCGCACGGCCGCGACCGCGCAGTTGGTGGCCGAGCGCCTGGACGACTACGACGCCACCGCCGCCGGGCGGGCGATCGCTCAGCTCGTAGACGAACTGTCCAACTGGTACGTGCGCCGCTCGCGCCGGCGCTTCTGGGACGGCGAGCCGGCGGCGTTCGCGACGCTGCGCGAGTGCCTGCTGATCCTCGCCAGGCTGCTCGCCCCGTTCTGCCCGTTCGTGGCCGATGAGATCTACGACAACCTCGACGGCACGCTCGCGAGCGTGCACCTGTGCGACTTCCCGGTGCAGGCGAAGCTGTCGCCCCAACCGGGCGCGGCGCTGCCGGCGCGCGACGAGCGGCTGGAGGAGGCGATGGCGATCGCGCGCGAAACCGTGCGGCTCGGCCTGGGCGCGCGGGCGCAGGCGAAGATCAAGATACGCCAGCCCTTGGCGGAGGCGGTCGTTGTGGCCGACGGGCGCGAGCGCGCGGCGATCGAGCAGCTTAGCGAGATCGTCCGCGACGAGCTCAACGTACGCGCGGTGCGCTTCGTTGCCGCCGCCGAGGAGCTCGGCGAGTACGAGATCAAGGCCAATTACCGCACGCTCGGCCCCTTGTTCGGCAAAGAGATGCCGCTAGCGGCAGAGGCGATCGCCGCGCTTGACGCGAACGCGGTCGCGCGCGCGGTCAGGGACGGCGGGGGGATCGGCGTCTTCGTCGGCGCTCGTGAGCACACGCTGAGGGCCGATGACGTGTTGCTGAGCATGAAGGCGCCGGAGGGTTACAGCGTCGAGCGTGAGGGCGCCCACGCGGTGGCGCTGGAGTTGGCGATCGACGATTCGCTGCTACGCGAAGGCCGCTCGCGCGAGATCGTGCACGCAGTCCAGAACGCTCGCAAGACCGCGGGGTTGGAGGTAGAGGACCGGATCGAGCTGCTGGTCTGTGGCGATCCGGCCCTGATCGAGGCCGCGCGCGAGCACGAGCGCTACCTCAGCGGCGAGACGCTCGCAGTCAGCATCGAGTACGACGGCGAGCGCAACAAGGCGAGCGCGATGGATTACAGCGAGCAGACGGAGCTGGAAGGGCTGGCGCTGCAGCTGGCGTTGAGCCGTGTGTAGCCCCGCGTCAACTCACTCGACTCTCGATCGCCCCAGCGGCACGGGCCTCTCGATTTTGGGCTCTCAGGTATGTGCAAAAAACGACCTCCAGGAGATCGTTCCAGGGTTGAATGATTCAAGCGTGTAACGATTTGCTGGCGGCCCTCCCAAAGTAACTCCCTACCCCGGCGCCGGCTCGCTACCGCTCCAGACAACGCGTAGAAATGGGGCGCTGCAGGCGACCGTAACGCCGTAGGCCTTCAGCGCACTCTCGCGGGCACTTGCGTAGCGGCCCGGCGCCGGCGCGATCGAGACAGGCAGCGAGAACGTCACAGAGAACGCGCCGCGCGCGAGCCGGTTGGCGCCGCGCGCCAGTTTGCCGGCGGCTGGCAGCCACTCGGTGAAGCGTAGGCGCGCGCCCTTCGGACAGGTGCTGCTCAGCGCCACGCCGTCCGCCGCCGGCGCCCACGTCCAGCGACCCACCACCGGCTTCTTCCCGGGGCCCCAACCGCCGCTCATTACGATCGATTGAGGCCCCGTCGCCACTCTGTTGGTGTGCGGTTCCAACGCGCCGCTCCTGCTCAGCAGCAGCGGGCCGGCCGGCGGCTCGGGGTGATAGCTGGGCAGCAGAGGCCGATCGGGCAGCAACGCCTGCCAGGCGCCCGAAGCCGTGCGACGCAGCGCGCGCAGCAGACCCCAGCCGCTGCGTGCATCGCTGTCGACGCGGCGCGCGCTGACGCCGAGCCAGACGTTGCCACGGCGCAGCGTGAACACGTCTGCCCCGCGCGGGTCAGCCGTCCAGGCGCCGGATCGTTCAGACGGGAGCGGGGCGACCGGACCAGAGACGCTCGGCGCGACTTCACGCGCCAGTTCCAACCACACCAGCGCCAGCGAGGTCGTGCCTACGGGCCCGTAGTAGGTGTCGATGCCGCCGCCGCCGGGCACCCCTGCGATCGGCCGCGCGCGAAAGCCGGGCGGACCCAGGCGCGCGCGCAGCGCGGCCAGGTCGATCAGAGCCAAGCGGCGCAGGCGGGTCGCCAGGTCGGGATGGGCGCTTTGCTCGAGCACACTTCCCTGCATCGCCGCGTAGAAGGAGGCGGCGGTGGTCCAGACGATGTCCTGCCCGCGCCCCCACCAGGAGATCTCGCCGTTGGGGGCGGTCATGCCGAGCAGGTCCCACAGCGTGGCCGTCTCCAGCCGCCGCATCGCCCTCGGCGCGGAGGATCCGGCCAGGTAGGCGGCGCGCGTGAGCTCGGCGGCGCACAGCGTCTGGTAGGCGAGCGGATAGGTGGAGGGATCGCTGAGCGCCGCGCCCGTCTGATCGCCGTCACCCGGAACGTGCACGCGGGCCGTCTCGCTGGTGGTATCCGGCAGAAAGCGCCCCATCCAACGCAGTGTCTGGGAGACCAGTCGCGGGTCGGCCAGCCGCGCGCCGGCGCGGGAGGCGCGCAGGCCGGAGTGCGCCAGCTCGAGGTTGAGCAGCTTGCCGGCCAGCACGTAGTTGTTGAAGCACCCCGGCTTCTGAAAGCAGGGGTCGGCCGTGCCTGAGGCGTGCAGCCGACCCAGATTGGCCTCTTCGTGTTCGAGCGGCCCCGGGTCGGCGAGCAGGTTCTGCAGATGGTCGCTGAAGATCATCGCCAGGATCCACTTCGGCAGCACCTGGTCGAGCTCGGTCCCTTTCGCCAGCGAGCGTTCGGCCGCGGCGATGCGAACCGCCGCTTCGCCCCCTTTCAGCCGGCTGGCCTGGCGCAGCGCCACCCACACGATCCGCGTCAGCCCGCTGCCGCCGATCGGCCCGCGCAGCGGATCCAGGAAGGCGCCGTCGGGCTGCTGGGTGGCCAGCAGCATGTCGGTCGCCGGCAGCGAGACTTCGTCGATCTGAGCCTGGCCGAGGCCCAGCCCTTCCGAAGCGGAGGCAGGTCCCGCCAGCGCGAGCGCAGCGAGCGCCAGCGCCGCTATGTACGCGATCCCCCTGATGAGCTTTTACGCCAGGACCGGCTCCAGCTCGGCCTCGATCTTCTTCTTCGGGTAGGCGCCGACGACCGTCTTGACCGCCTGGCCACCCTTGAACACGATCATCGTTGGGATCGAGAGCACCTGGAAAGCCGCGGCCGTCTGCTGGTTCTCGTCGACGTTGAGCTTGACGATGCGCAGATCCTCGCGCTCGGAGGCGATCTCCTCGAGCACCGGGCCGACCACGCGGCAGGGACCGCACCAAGGAGCCCAGAAATCGACCAGCACGGGCTTCTCGGACTCGATCACCTCGGCCTGGAAGTTGGCGTCGCTTACTTCAGTGAGGGTGCCTGCCATGGGAATCTCCTAGTTCGGGTCTCGTCATCCACCTACCACTATACAAAGTGAAGTATAGCGTCAGGTCACGTGCACTGTCCAACCCTGCCAGACGCCGACGATCGGCGGGTGGATGCCCGTCAGCGCTGTGAACAGGTGCGGCGAAACGTACACCTCGATCAGCGCAGCGATCACCAGCACCGGCAACGCGATCGCCACCGTCACGACCGTCGCCGCCAGCAGTTGGTCCCACTCGCCGCGGCGGCTGGCGATGATCCAGGCCGCCAGCGGCAGGAACAGCGCGATCAGCTCTGGGACTGCGTGCGGCAGCACCGCCACGAGTAGCAGCGCCGGCGACACTTTCAGGAAATGCGCGACGCCCGCCAGCGTGTGCCCGAGCAGGTAGGCCTGGGCGCTCAGCGAGAACGCGGTGGCGCAAAAGACGAAGGCGATCGCGATCCGGCCGCCGTGTTCGTGCACCCAGCGCGAGAGGCCGCTCTTGCTCTGTGCCTGTAGCGGCAGCGAGCTACCGGCGATGAAGCCCGCTACACAGGCCATCGCGTGCAGGGCGAGCACGAGCAGGTTGTGCGAGAGCACGGTGGCGACGTCGCCGAGCTGGCCGACCGCAAAGGGCGGGCGCAGCTGCAGCGGCTGCACATAGCCGCCCGACAGCGCGGCGACGACCAACACCGCGCATAGCAGTCCGGCGGCGGCCACGCTCGATCCTGCCACCCAGGCGCCAAGCACCGGCAGCGGCCGGCGCTGCCAGGCGCGCAAGGTCGTGCGGGTACGACGAACGCCGTGGTAGAGCGCGTAGGAAGAGGCGTCCACGCATACCCTCTATCGGCTGCTGCCGGCCAGCTCCGCCTGAGTCCTGTGCTCCAGCGGCTGCGGGCCAAAGCGCAGCTTCGGCACCAGCCACATCGCCTCGGCCGCGATCTTCCAGGACATCTTACTCTCGCCTAGCTCGCGATCCTTAAACACGATCGGCACCTCAACCACCTCAAAGCCTGCGCGCACGGCGCGGTAGGTGAGCTCAACCTGGAAAGCGTATCCCTGCGAGCGCACGCTGTCGAAGTGGATCGCCTCCAGCACCTCGCGCCGGAAGCACTTGAAGCCGCCGGTCAGGTCCTTGACCTTCAGGCCGAGCACCCAGCGCGCGTAGGTCGATCCGCCCTGGCTGATGACGCGGCGCAGCAGGCCCCAGTCGGTGACGCCGCCACCCGGCACGTAGCGCGAGCCAAGCGCAAGGTCGGCACCGGTGCTGGCCGATCTCCGATCGGTGGCTTCGAGCAGCCGTGCAAGATCGGCCGGGTCGTGGGAGAAGTCCGAGTCCATCTCCATCGCGTAGGCGGCGCCGTGATCCAGGGCGTAGCGAAAGCCGGCCAGGTAGGCCGGGCCGATGCCGTTCTTCTCGCTGCGGTGCAGCACCTCCACCTGCGCGCGTTCACCCGCCAGGCGGTCGGCGATCTCACCGGTGCCGTCGGGCGAGCCGTCGTCGACGATCAGGATCTTGTAATCGTCGTCCGTGGCGGCGCCCAAAACCTGGCCTGCGGTGGCGACGATCGCCTCAATGTTCTTGGCCTCGTTGTAGGTCGGCAGCACCAGCCAGGGGGTGCCGCTCCTGTGCGCACTCACACTCATAGCCAACATACCCTACGGGTCCGCAGGCGCGAGCGCCTCCGCTCCCAGCAGGTCTCAGAAGACCTTCGGGATCGTGCCTTGGATGTGGCGGCGCAACTCCTCGGCGACCACCCACAATGCCGGGCGCGCGCGGCCGTGCGCGTCGACCAGGCCGGCGTCCCAGCGCGCGTTGCGCGGCATGTGGCCGGGCACTCCGGGGGAGCGCCAGTGGTAGTAGTAGATGCGGGTGATGCGCGAGCTGAGAGCGGCGAAGTCGAAGATGTAGTGCGCGATTCGCGCGGCGTAGGCCGGGCCGTGGTAAATCAGCCGGCCCCTGAACTTCCACCACACCACGCCGCCGACCTCGCTGAACCAGATCTGGCCGCGCACCGTCCGCAGCATCTGTTCGATGCGGCTCGGGTCGTCCAGGCTGACGCTGGTGTAGGGATTGAACGGCCAGATCGTCGGATACGGATGCGCGTAGTGGGCGAATTCCAGCGCCCAGCTTTCGAAGTTGGCGTCGGAGTCGAGCAGGTCGGGAGCGGTCACCTCGCAACCTGGGCAGTGGGCGGCGAGCACGTTGTAGTACTCGGCGCCGAGGTGCGGGTTGCGCGCGATCGGCTGGCTTGAGTGGTTGGACTCGTCCCAGGGGGAGAACTCCTTCACCCACGGGAATAGCTTGCGGAACTTCAGAAAGGCGTACAGATACTGGCCGGGGCTGGGAGCGCGACCGTTGTTGTCGGCGTGCTCGAAGGTGATGAAGGGGACGATGCGCCCGCGAGCGCGCTTGACCGCGGTCAGCCATTCGCTCACCTGCGCTCGGTCGCCCCTGTTCAGGGCCGCGTTCCAGGGGACGACGTTGCGCGCGAGGTGGACGCCGAGCTGCGCCACGCGCGGGTCGGAGAAGGTGCGCGGTTCGTAGTCGGAGAGCCCGAAGCGCGGTTGCGCCCCGGCGCTCACGGCACTCGCAAGCGCAACGGCCCCCAGGCACGCGAGCAGTACGGCGATCCGGCTTGCGCGTGCGGCGATCCCCACTCGACGGCAGGTTAGCGAAGCGCGCGGAGGGCGCGCGCCGGACGGATATCCTGCGCCGATGCGGTGGTGGCGAGGAGCAGTGTGCGCTTGCCTGGCGCTGGCGGGAGCGTTTACCTCCGCGGCAGCCGACGACTCGGCGGGCGCATCCGCTGCCGTATCCGCGCGGCGAGCGTCCATCCAGGCCGCAGGCCCGCGCAAGGTCAGCTTCCCAGCGCCCCCAAACCCGCTCAGCCCTGGGCGCTCGGCGGTTGTGGTTCAGTCACCCTTCGGCTTGTCGATCGAGTATCCACTGCTGCAGCGCGCGCTCGGCACAGGGGCCTGTCCGAGCACGAGCCTGATCTCGACGCTGCGCGAACTTGGCTCGCCGACCATCCGCATCGGCGGCGACTCGCAAGATCTGGCCGGCCCCAACGCCACCTACCATTACGACCTCCCCGCCTCGTTCTGGACGACGCTCGGCTGCCTGGCGCACGAAACCGGGGCGCAAATCGTGGTCGGGCTGAACTTCGCCACCAACAGTCTGGGAGACCAGCAAGCCATGATCGCCGCGGCGCAGCAGGCGATCCCCGCGGCGCAGCTGAGCTTCTCGCTCGGCAACGAGCCCGACCTGTACACGATCAGCCACATCATCCCCAACGAACCGGGGTTCATCGTGCCCTCATTTCGCTCGCCGCCGTGGACGGCCGGCATGTTCGCAAGCCAGTGGCAGACCCGCCGCACCCAGCTCGGCACGATCCGGTTGGAGGGACCCGACCTGGCCGGAACGGGCTGGCGCGCACGGATCGAACAGGCGCTGCGCGCCGATCCCCCGTCGCAGGTGGATGCGCACGGCTACCCGACCGTCGCGCCGTGCGGCAAATCGGGTCTACCGGCGACGGCCGCGAACCTGCTTTCGATCCACGCCAGCGTCGGCATGGCCGAAAAGCTTTCTTGGCTGGCCCGCACCGCGCACGCGATCGGCCGCCCCGCCGTGATCTCGGAGACCAACAGCGCCTCCTGCGGTGGGCGGCCCGGCGTCTCCGACGCGCCTGTCTCAGGGGTGTGGGCGATTCGCTACGTGATCGCCGCGCTGCTGGCCGGCTTCCAGCAGGTCCGCTTTCACTCCGCCGGCACCAGCTACGACCCGCTCGTCTACAACGCGAACGGGAGCGTGACGCTGCGCCCGCTCGGCCGCGCGCTGCTGTTCCTGCACCATTGGCTGCCGGTCGGCTCGCGAATCGTCGCCGTGTCCCGCGACCCCGAAGTGCTGGGCGTGATGGTGAGCGACGGTTCGCACACGAGCGCGATCCTCAGCTCGTTCGCGTCCAAAGTCGTGTCCTTCTCCCTCTCCGGCCACCCAAAGCTGCGGCTCGCCCCCGGCACGATCGTCGCCCTGCGGCTCCACTGAAGCCGATGGCCAGCGAGCTGTCAAACGCCGCTATCGCCGACGCGCTGGAAGAACTGGGCGACCTGTACGAGCTCGACGGCGCGATCGTCCACCGGGTGGTCGCCTACCGCACGGGAGCCAAGGCCGTGCGCGAGGCGCCGGTGTCGGTGGCGGCGCTCGCGCGCGAAGGGCGCGCGGTGCAGCTGAGCGGCGTCGGCGCCACGCTGCAGGAAAAGATCCTGGCGCTGCTTGACACGGGGACGATTCCGGCGAGGGAGAAGCTGCGTGCCCGCATCCCGACAGGGCTGATCGATCTCACCCGTCTGCCCGGTCTCGGACCCAAGCGCGCGCGTCTGCTGCACTCCGAGCTTGGCATCGATTCACTTGAGAAGCTGCGCAGCGCAGCGCTGGCTGGGACACTGCGCGACGTCAGCGGGCTGGGTCCGAAGTTCGAGGCCAGTGTGATCTCTGCTTTGGAGCGTGGCGTGGCCGAGCGCAAGGCCCCGCGCCTGCTGCTGCCGAAGGCGCTCGCGCTGGGCGCGACACTCTCAGAGGGCCTGATCGAGCGTGGCGGCGCCGGTACCCAGGTCTTGGTCGCCGGCTCGGCGCGGCGGATGGCCGACAGCGTCAAGGACCTCGACTTGGTCGCGGTCACGACCAAACCAGTCACGCTCGCCAAGAGCCTGGGCAAGCTACCCGAGATCGAGAGCGTCTCCTCGGCCGGCAAGGCCGGCGCCAGAGCGCGCACCCACTCAGGGATGAGCGTCGACCTGCGCATCGCCAAGCCCACGCAGCTCGGCAACCTGCTGCAGCACTTCACCGGCTCGGGGCGCCACAACGCCGCACTGCGCGAAACGGCCGTACGGCGCGGACTGCACGTATCGGAGTACGGCGTGCTCGACGACGAGCTCGGCACCACCAGGACGTGCGCGAGCGAGGCCGAGGTGTATGAGCTGCTCGGCCTGTCCTACATCGAGCCGGAGTTGCGCGAGGACCGCGGCGAGCTGGCCGCGGCGGTGTACGGCGGCCGCGGGCTACCAAAACTGATCGAGACGAAAGACCTCAAGGGCGACCTGCACTGCCACACCGTCGCCTCGGACGGTCGGGGCACGATCGAGCAGATGGCGCTGGCCGCGCGCGCGCTCGGCTACGAGTACCTGGCGATCACCGACCACTCCGCCTCGCACGGCTTCGGCGACGACGTCTCACCCGACCAGCTACGCCGCCAGATCGAGCTGGTGGGAGAAGCCGACGAGGCGATCGACGGCATCAGGCTGCTCGCCGGCAGCGAGGTGAACATCCTCCCCGACGGCTCGCTCGACTACGAGGACGACCTGCTCGCCCAGCTGGACTGGGTGATCGCCAGCGTCCACACCGCCTTCTCGATGGGCGAGCAGGCGATGACCGAGCGTATGATCGCCGCGATCGAGCACCCGCTGGTCGACGCGATCGGCCACCCCACCGGCCGCAAGATCGAGCGCCGCCGGCCCTACGCCCTGGACATCGGCGCGGTGATCGAGGCGACCGCGCGCACCGGCACGATGCTCGAGATCAACGCCAACCCCGATCGCCGCGACCTCAACGAAGTCAACGCCAGCGCCGCCGCAAAGGCCGGGGTGCGCATCCTGATCGACTCCGATGCGCACGGCGTCGAGCGCCTGCCAGAAATCCGCTGGGGCGTGGCGACGGCGCGGCGGGCTTGGCTGAGCGCGGATGATGTCGCCAACACGTGCGGGTGGGGCGAGTTCTCCGCCCTACGCAAGAAAGCGCGGCAGTAGCTCAGACGCCACGCGACGGTCCACCGCCTCGCGGCGAAACGGCGTCAGCGCGCGCGCGGCACGGTCGGCGTAGCCAGCGGCGGGATCGTCAAGCGCCAGCCGCATCGCCGTGCCGATGTCCTCGCTCACGAGCCGTCCGTCCAGCTCGCGCGCCAGCGGCAGCGCCGCGTACGGGCCAGGCGAGGGCACGGTGACAAGCACGCAACCGTCGGCCAGCGCCTCCAGCTGGGCGATGCCGTAGTCCTCGCGGCGGGCGGCGCAGACGTATGCGCGGGCGCGGCGCAGCAGAGCGCGGTAGTCCTCTGGCGACAGGGCTCCCGCGACACGCACACCCTCGGCGGGGAGTGCATAGCCAAGCGCGCGCAGCTCGCTCTCGGCTACGCCGGCGACGTACAGCTGCTCCCCCGGCCCGTGCACACGCGCCCACGCGGCGAGCAGGACGTCCAGACCCTTCTTGGCCGGGTTGGCCGCATAGGTGATCGCAGCGATGTCGCGCGGACCATGTGCGAGCTCGTCCTGTGAGCTGGACGGCTCCACCGGCACCGGCAGCACCAACACACCCCCCTTTACATCCCCCCTTGCACCCTTAACACCCCCCTTTACGCCGTTCCCACCCCCCCTGTCGGTCGTGTCCGGCATCGCGCCCGGCGCCTCCGCGAGCGCTCCCTCGCTCTGCGGCAGCAGCAGCGTCGCTTCGCGCAGGCGCCGGCGCTCCAGCGGGCGTTGCCACAGGCCATGGCGACCGGGGCGGTTGGCGGCGGCGAGCGCATCGAAGCGGATCGCGCCCGGGCGCGGCCACGACAAGGCCGCCGTCGTGGTCGAGTAGATCACGGCCCGCGCCTGCTCGCGCGCCAGCGCCTCGCTCGCGGCGCGGCGCGCTGCCAACGCCCAGGCCAGGTCGGTCAGCATCAGCGTGCGCATCCGCCGCGGCGCTCGTGCACGGGCGATATCGGCGCGGGCACCGGCGCGGCGCAGCGAGGCCAGCAGCTCGCCGTCGACGGCGCGCAGGCCGCCGGTCGAGCCGAGCGAGACGATCAGGACGTCGAGCATGGCCCGCCGGCGCGCAGCCTCACGTGGTGGCGCCGTCCATGCGCTGCGGGCGCAGCGCCTTGAAGCCCGGCGTGCGCACGAGGGCGATCGCACGCACGGGCGAGCTGCGCACGACATGGAAGCGCACGCCGTCGCGCTCCTCGATCGCCGCCACGGCGGCGTCCTGGCGGCGCCACCACATCGCCAGCGCGATCGCGAAGCCGGCGCCGATACCAGGGATCTGGGGGGCAAGGAAGGCAAGACCGCCCGCCACGAACGTGAACAACAGCAGCGGCCACAGCCGGTTCAGCAGCGTTGCGCCCGGTCGATGTTCGGGCAGCGCGGTGCTGGCGCTCGCTTCGCCCAGTAGCCGCCCGATCGGCGGGTTGACCTGGGCGCGGCGGCCGAGCAGCAGGCCGATGGCGCCGCTGAAGACCCACCAGCCGGCCGAGACCGAGACGACCGCCGGATCGCCCGCGCCCGTCGCCGAGAAGACGGTGACGATCGCCAGCGCGGTCGCCGCAGCGGCGCTGAGCAGCACCGTCACCCTGAGGAAATCGACGAAGTGCACCTTGCTTACAGAAGCGCCTCGAGCAGGCCGCGCACCCCGGCCTGCCCGTCGATCACGATGTCGGCGCCCTCGCTCAACTCTGGCGGTGTCTCCTCCGAGGAGACCGCAACGCACACCGCGCTCCGCAGCGTGCCGTCTCCCACCAGCGCGTGCAGCGCGCGGAAAGCGTCGATGTCGGTCGTGTCGTCACCGGCGTACAGCGCGCTCCTGACCTCGGCGCCATTGCCAGCGGCGCTCCGCAGCAGCGCTGTGATCCCGAGACCCTTGTCAAGCGCGACCGGCGGACGCACCTCGAGCACCTTGCGACCCCAATGCACGACAAAGCCCTCCTGCTCGGCTCTCGCGGCGATCTCGCGCACAAGCGCGGCCGCCGCCTCTTCGTCGGGGGCGCCCCGCCAGTGGAAGGCAGCGATCGCTTCCTTGTCCTCGCTGCGTACCCGCGCGCGCTGCAGCTCGGGCGTGTAGGCGCGCGTGGCGAACGCCCGTACCCGCTCCGACCACGCGCTCATGTCCGGGTCGAGCTCAGGACGGGTGGCGCCCGGACGCAGCAGCTCACCGCCATGATTGCCGACGTAGGCGATGCTGCCGATCGAGACGATCTGCCGCGCAGTGGCAGCCCGGCGTCCGCTGACGCAGCCGACCAGTCCGTAGCGGCGGGAGATTTCGATCAGCAGCGTGCGCGTCGCCTCGGGCACGTGCGCATCGGCGGCGTGGCGTACGATCGGCGCCAGCGTACCGTCGATATCGAGCAGCACTGCTGCGTGATCTGGGTCGGAGCGGAGCGGCTCAAGCGCCTCCACAAGCAGGGCGGCCGGGGACACGACCCCTAGTATGGCGCTCTGTGGCGGCGGACCGGTCACACCTTGCACATGATCGCTGAGGTGGAG
>DATAQR010000031.1:0-24326 GCA_036264565.1 Solirubrobacteraceae bacterium
TCAGTGAGAAGTTTTCGCTCACGGTGTGCACACCTTAGCGCCGGAACACCCCCCCCCTGCGCGCGCCCAGGTGAGATAGCCGTTACTAAGACACGCGAAGCGGCGCCGAGCTGCCCAGCACCGCGCCGCCGGCGTTGAGCGCTTGGCTCTCGACGTAGGTCGAGTTGGCGCCGATCCCCGCCGGCACGCTCACCGTCGCGCTCGTCTGGAAGCCGCTATTTGGCACGGTTTGGACCGCTGTCAGCGAGCTGGGCGATTCGCCCACGAGCAGCCGCCAGGAGGCGACTTCGGTGGCGCCGTTCCAGCTCGTGTACACCGTGACGTTCGAGCCGACGCCGGTGGGTGTTTGCGTGGCCGCGATCGCAGGCGGTTCGCTCGGGTGTCCCGTCCACGGCGACAGGTAGGTGCGGAAACTCTGCACGCCTTTGCCGAGTGTGCCGTCCAGCAGCACCGCTCCGGTGGAGCTGTACTCGGTGAAGTTGGGCAGGTTGCCGTACCCCATCAGCCAGTCGCCGCCTCCCAGCGCCAGCGTGTTGCCCTGGGCGGCGGCTGAGAGCGTCTTGGCCGGGTTGACGAACGCTTTGAGGAGGCTCACCGTCCTGTGCCTGTAGTCGATCTTCAGCAGCACGCCGCGCGACTGCTTCTCCTTGACTGGGGTGGCGCCATTGTCGAACGCCGAGATCAGCCCGCCTTCCTGCCACTCGGCGTCGTGCTGGAAGTAGGTGCGCGCACCCGGCCCGAGCTTAAAGGTGGAGTGCGGCCCGCCGAGCTGCCAGTTGAAGGCGCCAGTCTTCAGGCTCACGTCATACAGCGCGCAGGTGTTGCGCGAGGAAAGCAACAGGTCGCCCGCGGTCCCCGGGTCGATCGAGTTGATGTGCACGAAATCCCAGGGGTAGCTCGAGCGCTGCACAGCCATCGTCGAGTCGCTCAGCGGGATGTGCCCGAGCGCGTGCCACTCCCACATCACCAGCCCCGTCTTGATGTCGATCTCTTGCACGACCGAGTCGGTCAGGATCCCGCCCCGCGTCCCGTGAATGGAGGAGGTGTCCATATGGATCGGGTCGAACTCGTCGATCCACGCTGTCCGGAGCGGCGTGAGCCGGATCTCGTGCAGGTCGGCCTTGTAGCCGTTGCCGCCCTTGATCGCCGCGATTTGTTTGTAGGAGCTGTCGTAGATGACATCTTCGCCCTGCCCGAAGCCGACTTCGAGGATGCGCCCCTGCCACCACGTGAGTACGGGCCTGCCTTCGTATGCCTGCACGCGGAAGTTGGTCGAGGAGATCCCCTTTGGCAGGGCGTGGAACCAGATCAGTGTCCCGTCCTGCCGCGCGATCATCTCGCCGGGTGTGCCCAGCCCCTGGTAGGGCGCGAGGAACAGGTCGCCCGGCGCTGCGCCGGGTTGGGCGGGGGTCGTGATGTTGACCGTGTTCGGTGTGACCTGAGGCGCCGAGGCGTAGTGCTGGATTGCGCTGGCGTCGCCCGGTTCTTTGGCGAACTCGGCCTGGCTGACCGCGGCCTGGCGAGCAACTGTGAAGACCGTGGTCACCGGCCTGCTCGGCGCTCGGGGTCCACGGCCGACGAGCGCGTGCATGGCGACCTGCTCGCCGGGCGTCAGCGGCTTATTGAGCAGAAAGCTCTCACCGGTCCCGGTCGAGTAACGGCGCAATTTGCCCGAGTGGTTGCCGCTGTGCGAGCCGACGACGCTGACGTCTGAGACCTTCGTCCCGGCTGGCCCGAGAAAGCTGATTTGCGTGTAGGGCGAGGCGTCCTCGGTGCCCGGTATGGGGGACACCGCGACGACGTTGGCCTTGGCCTCGGCCAGCTCGCGGGTGGGCGTGATGCTGGCGGCCGAGGCGCTCGAGAACACGCTGTCGCCGCAACCGCACAGCCCAGCGCAAAGCGCCGCCGCGGCGAGCAGCAACACCGCTCGCACTGTCATCCAGCACTCACCGAGAACGGCTGGGAGAGGCCGATCAGGCGCCCGGCGGAGTCGAGCGCCTGCAGTTGAAAGCGCGTGTAGGCGCTTGCCCGCGCACCGCCAGGCACGACGATGGCGGTCTCAAAGCCGGACTTGGCGGCGCTCGTCACGGCGGTGAGCCTACCGGCGCCGCTGCCGGCAAGCAGCCGCCACCGAGACAGCTGGGTGGCGCCGTTCCAACTGGCGTACACGACGGTGTTGGCGGCGGCGCGCCGGGCGGCGCCGGCCGGCTTGCTCAGCGGCAGCCCGACCCAGTGTGCGAGCGTCGCGCGGTAGCTGATGTCTGGCCAGGGGAGTTCGGCGTCGAGTGCCAGCGTGCCCGAGCGCGTGTACTCCGAGAAGTACGGTTCTGAGCCCCAACCGACAAACACCCCCCCATTCGACAGGGGTTGTGCGTCACCCATGTAGTCGGCGGCAAATGCGCGTTCGCGCATATACTGGTTCGCCAGGGTCGCCGTACGCCCCTGTTGGTCGACGCGCAGCACGAGCGCGCGCGATGGTCCGGTCGCGGGAACGTTCTTGCCGCCGCTGGTGATCTGGCAGCAGTGGTCGTCGTACATGCTCACCAGCGACCCCGGCTGCAGCCGCACGTCGTGCTGCCACTGGAAGGCGGCGCCGGGCCCGAACCGGTAATCAGAGCGCTTGCCGCCGAGCGTCCAGCGGATCTTGCCGCTGGCGGCGTCCACCAGGTAGGCGGCCCAGGTGTTGCGCATCGACACCAGCAACGACCCGCCCCCAACGAGCTGGATCGAGTTGACGTGGTAGGCGTCCCAGGGGAAGCCGTTGGTCGGCAGTGTCGCGTAGGAGTCGCCGAGCGAGATGTGGTGCAGCGCGTCCCAGCTGCGCAGCAGCTTGCCGCTCTTCAGGTTGTACTCCTGCACCGCGGAGTCGATCAGCGCGCCGTTGTAGGCGCCGCCGTATTTGGACAGATCCAGCGCGAGATTCTTGTTGGCCGTAACCCAGGCGTCTTCGCCGCTGATGAGGAACTCGTGCAGCGTCAGCACCCAGCCGTCCGCCCCCTTCAGCCGGGCGATCGGCCGGTAATGCTGGTCGACGACGACGTCTTCGCCGCTCTCGGTCTGCCCGGTGTTGGTGACGAGTCCCTGCCACCAGCTGAGCACCGGCTTGCCTTCGTAGCTCTGCTTGCTCAGGTTGGCGGCGACGAGCTTTTCCGGCGCCGGCGCAAACCAGACTGGCTGGAGTTGGTTGTCGAGGATCAGCGGCCCGCTCTGGCCGATGATCGGCGGGTAGCTGAGGTTGTAGAAGTTGGCGGTGAGGATGTAGCCCGGCGCCGGCGTGCCCGAAGTGGGCCGGCCTGTTGTGTGCTTGACGACCGGTGGGTGCAGGTTGGGCGCCGAGACGAAGCTGTAGGCCCCCTTTGTCGTGTAGGCGCCGACCGGCGCGCTGTGCGAATTGGCGAAGGCGATGTCGATCGCGATGAAGCCGACGACGAGCACGACGACGGCGACGCCGAAGCGCCGGACGCGCACGGCTGTGGCGGCCGCGAGCGGTGCAAGCTCGCCCTGCGCCGGCTCGGTCGAGGGTGAGCGCATCGCAAAGAAGGTCAGAAGCGCCGCCGCCGCGGCCAGCCCGCCGCAGATCAGGTAGGCCAGGCGAAAACCTTCAGTCAGCGCCTGGGGCACCTGCACCCCCTTGCCGATCAGGTGCGTGCTGCGCTGGGTCGCGAGCGTCACCAGGATCGCCAGCCCGAGTCCGCCGCCGATCTGGCGCGAGGTGTTCACCAGGCCCGACGCAAGGCCGGCCTGCCCCGGCTTGGCGCCCTGTGTGGCCGCGATCGTCGAGGGGACGATCGACATCGCGATCCCGGCGGCGGTCAGCAGCCCCGGGATCATCACGTAGACGACGCCGCTGCCGCTGGATCCGATCCGCGCCAGCAGGAACATCCCGGCCGAGAGCATCACCAGCCCACCGCCGAGCACGGGCTGCACCCCGAAGCGCCCGACCAGCTTGCCGGCGCGGCCTGCCACGAGCATGATCGTCAGCGTCATCGGCAGGAAGATCAGGCCGGTGCTCAGCGGCGAGAGCCCGAGCACCTGCTGCAGGTACAGGGAGCTGACGAACCACATCGGGAACAGCGAGGCGCTGAACAGCAGCACGATGTTGTTGGCCACGCGCAGCGGCCGCGTCAGCTGTTTGAAGGGAATCAGCGGTTCAGAGGCAAAGCGGGTCTCGATCAGCCCAAACACGACGAGCAGTGCAATACCGCCGAAGATCGGGCCGAGCGCGACCGCGGTCCCCAGGCCCGACAGCCCGGCTTCGACGATCCCATACACCAGCACGAGCTGCCCGATCGTCAACGTCAGCGCGCCCGCGATGTCGAAGCTACCGGGCCGCTCGCGGCGGCGCTCGCTCACTACGGCATAGGCCAGTAGCGCCGCCGCCACCGCGATCGGCGGGTTGATCAGCAGTACCCAGCGCCAGCTGAGCTCTTCGGTAATGATCCCGCCGAACAGCATCCCGGCGGCCCCGCCCAGCCCGTTCATCGCCGCCCACGTCCCGATCGCGCGGTTCAGCTGCGCCCCGGGCCTAAACGACGAGGTGATGATCGCCAGCGAGCAGGCGGCCATCAGCGCGCCGCCGACGCCCTGGGCGGCGCGGGCGAACACCAGCGTCGTGCGATCGCTAGCCAGGCCGCCGGCCAGCGAGGCCAGCCCGAACACGAGCAAAGCCAGCACGAACATGCGCCGCTGCCCGAAGTGGTCGGCGGCGCGCCCACCCAGCATCAAGAAGCCGGCGAAGGAGATCGCGTAGGCGTCGACCACCCACTGCAATTCCGGCGGCGTGAAGCCGAGCGAGGACTGAATCGAGGGCAGCGCGACGTTGACGATGCTCAGGTCGAGGATGACCATGAACTGCGCCGCGCAGCAGACCGCCAGCAGCAGACCCATGCGCTGCCCGCGCTCGGGCTTGGCGTGATCGCTCTCGCTCGGGCCCGCCGCCGGCCTGGGCGCCACCGTGCTCATCGAGCGCCTCTACGGCCGAGCGCAGTTCGGCGCCGGGAGCGACTGGTAGGGTGGGCCCGCGATGGGAGCTCGGCCGATGACACGAAAGCCACTGGCGGCCATGCTAACGCTGGCGGTCGTTGCCGCCGCTGCGGTTGGGGTAGCCGGCTGCGGCGGGAAATCGTCGAGCGGCCCGAGCACGTCGAGCACCTCGACGAACCAAAAGCAGCCCTCGCACGCGCCCGGTTACTGAGCATACGGGCCGACCTTCGCCAGGTTGGAGGTGTCGAGCACGCGCCCGCGCGAGTCGAGCGCCTGCACGGCCACGTAGCCGTAACGCTTGGTGAGGATCGTCGAGCTTTCGAAATCGCTCGCTGGGAATGTGGCCGCCGCCGTCAGCTGTTGCGGTTGTGCCCCGGCCAATGCGCGCCAGCCGCTCACGTCTGTGGCGCCGTTCCAGCTGGCGCGCACGATCGTCTCTTCGCCGGTGTTGTTGAGGTCGGCCAGCACAGCTGGCGGGCTCGCTGGCTGACCGCTCCATGGGAAGCGGAAGGCGCGGTAGCTGGACATGTCGAAGGGCAGGTGCGCGTCGAATAGCAGCCCCCCGTTCGGGCCATACTCGCTGATCTGCGGCACGCCTCCGTAGCCGACAACGACATTGCCGCTCAGCAGCGTCTGCATGTTGCCCTGGCTGGCTGCCAGCAGCGGTGCGTCGGGGTGGACGTAGGCGGCTCGGAGCGTGGCCCGGCGATGGGCCAGGTCGAGTGCGATTCGCACGCCCCGTGACTGTGAGTGGACGGGTGGATTGGAGCCGTCGTCGAACAGGGTTACGTCGCCGTCCGGCAGCAGGCGAGCATCGTGTTGCCATGCGGTCTTCGTCCCAGCTCCCATCGCAAAGGAGCTTCTGTTTCCGCCAAGACGCCAGAGGACGTTTCCGCTGCCGCTTTCCAGCTGGTACGCCGCCCATGTATTGCGCGCCGAGATCAGCAGATCGCCATCTGGCTCGACGTCGATCGAGTTGACGTGAAACCAGTCCCATGGCGCCGAGGTCTTCGGCGCGGCGGTTTCGGACTCGGTGACCGCGACGTGGTCGAGGCTGTGCCATTCCCAGCGCACCAGTCCTGTCTTGACGTCGATCTCCTGCACGGCGTTGTCGAGCAGCACCCCGTCGTGGGTCCCGCCTTCGACCGAGGAGACGTCGCAGCGGATCGGGTTAAAGGCGGTCGTGTAGGCGACGCCGTGGGGAGCCAGTTGGAAGTCGTGTAGGTCGGCCTGTAGCCCGTTGCCGCCGGTGACTTTGGCGACCGGCTGGTAGCGATTGCTCATGATCACGTCTTCGCCCTGCCCAAAGCCGAGCGAGAGCACCTTGCCCTGCCAGAAGGTGAGGTCGCGCCGCCCTTCGTAGCTCTGCACGCTGAGGTTCTCGGCGCTCTCGCCGCCGCTCAACTGGTCAAACCAGACCAGGCGCCCCTGCGGCGTGTAGATCAGCGGCCCGTACTTGCCGGCGCTCGGCCCGTTGTTCGTGAAGATGTCGCCGGCGGCCGGGTCGCGATCGGGCAGCGTCACGTTCAGCGTCGGCGCCTGCACGCCCGGCAGCGTGGCGAAGCTCTGGTAGTCGGCGGGCGATGCCTGCGGGTTGGGGAAGCGCTCGGCGTTCGTGGTCGCATAGGGGGTGTCGACACGGAAGGCAAAGACGACGCTCGTTTCGCGAACGCCTGAGTTGGAATTGCGGTTCAGCACCGCGTGGACGCTCACGCGCTCTCCTGCGGCAAAGGGGGCCTTTGGCACAAAACTCGCCCCGTCGCCTTGCGAATAGCTCTCCAGACGGCCAGGGTGCGGACCGCTTTGCTCACCAACGGCGGAGACCCCGCGGATCCCCGCAGCGCGCACCCCCAGGAAGCTGATCTGGGTGTCCGGGTTGGCGGTGCCGGCATTGGGGGCCGGGGACACGTCGATCGAACTGTCCGGCAGCCTCGCGCTGTGCGCGAGCGTCCTCGGCAGGCACGCCGGCGCGGGGCCAGAGCCGCTAAACGTGCCGGTCGCGAGCAGGACCGCCACGGCGATCGCTGCGGCGGCGCCGGCCAGCGCGAGGACGAGGCGTGTCACTAGGCGGCTGTCGAGCTGAGCGCGTCCGTCTCAGCGGCGCGCCACTCTCCCAGCTTGGCCAGCGCCCCGTCGATCACGCGCCCGAGGAACGTCTCGCGATCGTTGACGTGCGGCAGCGGCTCGGCGGGGACCGGCGTTTGCAGGAACTCGCACAACGGCTCCCAGCCTTCGGTCACGCTCCACACCAGCAATCGCTCTGGCGGGACGCTTGCCTTCACCAACTCGTTGTGGGCCTCGAACTGCTCCATCATCTGCGTCGGCGTCTCGTGCCCAGCGGCGAACGTGCCCTGCTCGCTCCAGAACATGCGGTCCACGAGCTTCAGGTAGCGATCCCACTGCGGATCGACCTGGGCGCGCGCGCGCGAGACGAGGTTGAGAACCGAGTCGCCGAAGCACATGTTCCAGATCGTCTCGCGGAAACTCGGCTCCCACTTGTCGGTGTCGCGCACGCTGAGCAGAACCTTCGCGTCCGGGTAGTAGTCCATCAGCTCTCGCCAGAAATAGCCGCCGGGCCAGTCGACGCTTGCCTGAAAGCCGGCGAAGACGTCCTCCCAGGGGCCCTCACCGTCGAGTGCGCGGTTCCAGACGCCGACCTGGTCGAGGTCGGCGATCACATTGACCCAGTGGTAGCAGGGCTCGAAGCCGAGCGTCTCGAGCGCCAGCTTCTGGGTAAGCGTCCCCGTGCGGGGCAGTCCGGCACCGATCAATCGCATCTGTGGCCCTCCAGGCTGCAGGTTCCTGTGAAGAGTTGATGAAGAAGCATGTGGATAGGATGAAGAGTCTATGAAGAAGACCCGACGATTTGCCGCTCTTTCGCGGTGCGCGACGAGTTAGACGAATATGCTCACGCCGTCGCCCGAGCCCTCATCTTGAAAGCTATCGCAGCCGAGCTACCGAGCTTTTCCCCAGCCTTTGCCGAGTCCTTGGCGACGCGGCCGCGCATCGCCGGGCTGGCGCTTGCGCACCCGGACACCGTCTACACGCAGGAGCAGGTGCTAGAACGCCTCGGTCTGGCGGATGACGACTTTGCTCGGCGCATCTTCAGGCGTTGTGGCGTACAAACTCGCCGGCTGCGACTGGATGACGACTTCCTTGACGGGACGGCGCAGGCCCGCACCCCGGCGATCGAGCAGATGCTGCTGAGCGAGGCGATCAGGGCCGTCGATCAGCTTGCTCTCGATCCCGCCGAGATTGGTGTGGTGGTGACATCGAGCCTGTACACGCTGGCTGGCCCGACGCTCGCGCATCGCCTCCTCGAGCACTACCCGATCGATCCCGCGACCGACAAGTACCACGTGGTGGGTGTGGGTTGCGCGAGCGCGGTGCCGCTCGTGCGTCTGGCTGGGCAGGCGCTTGCCGGGCAGCTCGGCAAGAAGGCGCTGGTCGTGGCCGCGGAGAGCATGAGCGGCATCCTTCACCGCGCCCGCGAGGACGACGAGCGCTCAAAGACGGTCGGCTCCTCGATCTTTGGCGATGGTTGTGCGGCGGCGGTGATCGAGCTGGCCGACGGCGCTGGGGCTGAGGATGCTCGCGTACCCGGCTACGACGCTGGAGCAACGGTGCTGGCCTCCAAGGTGCACCAGATCGCCGGTACGCTCGACGCCGTGCGCATGCAGCTAAGCGCACAGGACAGCTATCTGCACCTGATCCGCGAGCTGCCGGACGTCGCGGCCGAAGGGTTGGCGGAGCTGGTCGACGACTTCCTGGCCGCAAATGGTCTGGAGCGTGATGCGATCGACCGCTGGCTGCTGCATCCGGGCGGGCGGCGGATCATCGAGAGCCTGCAGGAAGGGCTCGAGCTCACGCACGAGCAGGCGCAGTCGAGCTTCGACGTGCTCGCCGAGCATGGAAATATCGGCACGCCGGCGATCCTGTACGTGATGCAGCGCTCGCTAGAAGAACGTGCGCCGGCTCCGGGCGAGTACGCCATGATGGTCACAGTAGGCCCGGGTGTCACCGTTGGCTTGATGCTGCTGCGCTGGTAGCCGCGTCGTTGAGCAAGCGCGGAGTGCCGAGCAGGTCGAGGACCGCGTCGACCGCGAGCGACAGTGCCAGCTCGGGTGTGACGCGTAGATCGGGCTTGCGCGGGGGCTGGTAGGGGTCATCCACGCCGGTGAAACCGTCGAGATCGCCGGCGTAGGCGCGCGCGTACAGGCCCTTCGGATCGCGCTGCGCGCACACCTTCACAGGGGTGTCGACGAACACTTCAAAGAACGGAAGCCCGTCCTGTTCGTGGCGCTCGCGCACGTGCGCGCGCATCTGCGCGTACGGCGAGACGACGGCGACGATCGCAACTGTGCCGGCATCCGCGAACAGGAGCGCCAGCTCGCCGACGCGGCGCACGTTCTGTTCGCGGTCATCGCGCTCGAAGCCGAGGTCGCTGCAGAGCCCGCAGCGCATGTTGTCGCCGTCGAGCAGGTAGGCACCTCGTCCCAGCTCCACCAGCCGCTCCTCGATTGCGGCGCCGAGCGTGGACTTGCCCGAGGAGGGGAGGCCGGTGATCCAGATCGTCGCCCCACGAGCCTGCAGCGTGCGCCAGCGATGCTCGCGCGTGAGCGTCGTGGCGTGCGGCGTTACGTTCGGACTGGTGCTCATACGGGCGCGCGCTCAGACGGTGAGCTTCGCGCCCTCATCGTAGAGCTTGATCACGTCAAGGCCGCCCGCGGGCGCCGCCGCGAGGCACAGGCCGCAGAGGACGCACTCGTCCAGGTTGTCCTGCACTATCTCCACTTTGCCATCGTCGGCCTGGGCGAAGATGTCGACCGGGCAGGCTTCGGCCAGCTTGGCGGCAAGCGCGGCGTCGTCGGCAACGTTGTCGGAGACCTCGACGGCGATGAAGATCGCGTCGGCCCTCATTGCTCGGCTCCCGTGGAGCGGGCCACGTTCACCCAGCAAGAACGAACGCCTACGGCCGGAACGGCCGTCCCTCCAAACCTCATACCGGGCTCCCTTGCTCGATCTTCGCGCGGATCATCTCCGGGATGTCCTCGATCCGCTCGGCGACGGTGATCCCGGCCTGTGCCAGGCGCGCGATCTTCTCGCTAGCCGTGTCCTCCTTGCCTTCCACGATCGTGCCGGCGTGGCCGAAGCTCATGCCCGGCATCTCGTCCATGAAGCGCCCCGCCATGAAGGCGACGATCGGCAGGCGCGATTTGTTCTCGGTCACCCAGCGCGCCAGCTCGGCCTCCATGCGCCCGCCCGGCTCGGTGTAGATGACGATGCCCTTGGTCTGCTCGTCGGCCTCGAACAGTGGCATCAGCTCGGCGTAGCTCTGGCCGATGATCGCGTCGCCGCCGATCGAGACGGCGGTGGACTGGCCGAGGCCCGCCGCGCTGAGCGTCGAGGACATCTCGGTCGTCATCCCGCCCGAGCGCGAGATCACGCCGATCGGGCCGGGCGTGTAGGCCTGCGCGGCGTTGCGCGCCGGGCCGCCGATGCCGCCCATCTTGATCACGTCGGGGACGATGATCCCCAAGCAGTTGGGGCCGATGATCCGCGCGCCTCTGAGTGTGGCCAGCTCGACCATCTGCGCGACGTCGCGGCGAGGAATGCGCTCGGTGACGATCACGATCAGCTTGACGTCGTTTTCGATCGCCTCGAATACCGCGTCCTTGGTGAAGGCGGGGGGGACGGTCACGACCGAGCCGTAGATCGGCGCGTCGTGATGCGCGACCGCCTGGGCGACCGTGTCGAAGACGGGGACGCCGTGCACGTCGCGGCCGAGGCGACCCGGCGTCACGCCGCCGACGACCTTGGCGCCGGCGCCGTAGTCCAGGCACTCACGCGTCAGGTTGACGGCCTCGCGGCCGGTGATGCCCTGGACGATGAAGGTTGTGTCCGCGTCGATGAGAATGCTCATCGCAGGTCCCCCATTCGCGACCAAAGGCCCCCCCTTTGAGGTAGAGCGAGTGCCATGCTGTTGTTGTAGTTGTGCGCAAGGCCCCCCCTTCGCATGCAAAGGCCCCTCTTTCCCGCTTTACCGACGTGGTAGGAATTCATACTTCCTGCGCACGGATTCATGACGTCACCACCCCTTGAATCTTCTCGACGGCCCGGCGGGCAGCCTCGTTCAGGGAGACCGAGCGGTCGGCGTAGTCGACGCCGTACTGCTCGAGGATCTTGAAGCCCTCCTCCTCCCAGGCGCCGGGGATGCGGAAGATCGCGATCTTCTCGGCCGGGTCCATGCCCAGCTCCAGACACGCCTTGATCACGCCGCGCGCGACGATGTCCACGCGCGTGTTGGAGACGATCGACATCATCACGGCGATCTTGTCCACTCCCGGCTTCTGCAGCACCAGCTTGGCCAGTCCGCACGCCTTTGCCACCGACGGGTTGCCGCCGATCTCGCAGTAGTTGGCGGGCTTGCCGCCGTGGGCGCGGACGGCGTCGAACAGCGTCAGCGAGCCGCCGCCGGCGCCGATCACCAGGCCGAGAGTGCCGTCGAACTCGGTGACGTTGCCGGCGACGCCGCGGTGATCGGTGGCATCGACTTCCTCGCCGGCAAGCTCGAAGGGAGTGGCCTCGCGGGCCTGGCGCGTCTCCTCGTCGCCGACGCCCAGATCGACCAGCAGCTGCTTGTGGCGGCCGCGAGCCTCGTTCTCGATGTCCATGTGCGCGTCAAGCGCGACGAATGACCCGCCGGCGAGCTGGCCGAGCGGGTTGATCTCGGCGAGCGTCATGTCGTTCTCGACAAACAGCTTTGCCAGCCGCGTCACGATCGGGACGAGCTTGTTCAGCGCCGAGCCGGTTACGCCGGTGGCGGCGATCACCTCCTTGGCCTCGAAGTCGCCGAAGGGGAGGATGTTGGAGAAGTGCCGGCGCCCGACTTTCTCAGGCTGCTCCTCGGCGACCTGCTCGATGTCGATGCCGCCGACGGGGGAGAAGATCATCACCGGCTGCTTGCGCGTGCCGTCCCAGACGACGCCGGCGTAGTACTCCTGGGCGACCTCGGCCTTTGGATCCACGAGCACCCCGCGCGGCATGTGGCCGTTGATCTCGAGGGCCAGGATGTCGCGTGCGTGTGCCTCGGCCTCATCCGGCGTGTCAGCGAACTTGACGCCGCCGGCCTTCATACGGCCGCCGGTCAGCACCTGCGACTTGATCACCGTCGGCCCGCCGATGCGCCGCGCGATCTCGCGCGCCTCGGCGGCGTCGGTCGTAAAGCCGTAGTCGGTTACCGGTATGCCTGCGCGCTTGACGATCTCGCGCGCCTCGTACTCGAAGAATCTCATCGCGTCCCTGGGGTCGTTGCCGGTCTCCCGCCGATGTCTCGGGCGGGGCGTCGGAACCCTACAAGACACGGCCTCATGCATGCCGCGCGCGAGTGGGCCGCACGCGGCCCGGACGGCGCCCGGACGAGCACCGTCCGCGGCCGCGCGGCGCTACATGACCTCGATCGTCTCGTACACGTCGACTTTGCCACCGCCCTGCAGCACTGGGCATTTGGAGACGAGCGCGGCCGCCGCGTCGAGGCTGTCGGCGGAGATCACCGAAAAGCCGCTCAGGCCCGAGCCGGCGCCGCCGTTGCTACCAGACGCTGTCACCGACGCCGAGGCACCGACGGGGTTGCCGACCTCGACGACGGCAGGGCCAAGCTCGCCGAACCAGGCGCCCCAGGCCGCCATCGCCGCCTCGCGCTCGGCGTCGGTCTGGGCCATGCCGCCGCCCGTGTATGCCAGCAGGTAGTTCGCCATCTGTTTCTCCTTTGCTTGTGTTTTTGGGATTTTGGGGAGGGGCGGCCTGGCGGCCGCCGGTCTTGCGTGCGGGTCGGCAAAACCGGCCCGCTGCGCGCGTCACGCGGCGGCGGAGAAGCCCCGCTCGCGGAAGATGTCCATGCAGGCCGCCCAACCCTCGGCGTGGCGGTCGCGGGAGTCGGCGTCGGGCAGACCCGCGTGTTCGAGCACGACATTCGTGCGTTCGCCTTGCTCGCAAAACTCGACGGTGACGGTGCTGGCGGGGCCAAGCCCGCCGGCGTCGAGCTCCCACCGCCAGCTGTAGACGAGCCGGCTGGGCCGATCGACCTCGAGGTATTCGCCTTGCACGGTGTGCCGCTCTGCGTCGGGGCCCTCCATCGACAGCCGGTAGCGCCCGCCCTCGCGCAGGTCCACCTCGGCCACCGGCGTACTGCCGTCGGGGTGCACCGCCCACCAGCGCCGCAGCACCTCCGGGTTGGTCCACGCGTCGAACACCTCCTCCGGGGAGGCGTCGTAGCTGCGCTCGATGCGCAGGCTGGTCTCGCTGGTCATCACCGCATCGCTTGTGTCGAGAGTCTCGGTCATGTCGCCTCCTTGTCTGGTTTGTTCGCGGCCGTTCGCCGACTCTGTTGTTCTTCCCGCTGTTCGCGTTGTTCGCGCAGGTATTCCCCGACCGTGTCGAGCTTGCGCTCCCACAGCTCGCGCTGCCTGCTCATCCAGGCATACGCGTCGTCGAGCGGCTCGGAGCGCAGTCGTAGCCGGTGCGTACGCCCATCGATCACGCGCACGATCGTCCCCGCCTGCTCGAGCACCTTCAGGTGCTTGCTGATCGCTGGCTTGGAGACGCCGAAGTCCTTCGTCGCCTCGCCAACGGTCATTTCCCCTTCGCTCAGCCGCTCGAGAATCCCGCGCCGGATCGGATGCGAGCAGGCGGCGAAGGAGCGGTCGAGGATAGGGTCGAGGAGGGCTGAACTGTTAGCCATATGGTTAACAATAGCATCAGTGCTGCATCGTGGGCAAATTCGTCCGTGCTCACGCGTACAATGCGCTACGGGAAGGTGCAGTGGCGCGGCCGCCACAGCCGCTTGATAAACGTGCTTCCGGATGACCTTCGGATGGGTTCGACTCCCACACCTTCCGCCACGATTGATCGAGCGGCAGGCAGGTAGCCACGATCATGCGCCGAGACGGGTTTGGTCGCCGTCGCGCCTGATCCGCTCGGTCGGATTGTCGGCGGACGCCGATCGGGCTGGTACCCTATAGCTGTTTATCAAGCGGCTGTGGCGACCGACCCACCTTCCTTTGGCGGGTCGTTTGCTTTTAAAGGGCCGCTCGACATGGCAGTCACTCGCCTAGGCTGCCGCTGGCGCGAAGCCGTACGCCTCTGCCAGCTCCGCGTCCTTGCGCGCCAGCATCTCGGCGAGTTTGACCATCACCTGGCACTGCTTCCAGGTGGCGTCGTCCTGCATCTTGCCGTCGATCATGTGCACGCCGCGGCCGTCGGGGATCGCCTCGATCACCTTCTTGGCGAAGGCGACCTCGTCGGGGTCGGGGGAGAAGACCTTCTTGGCGATCCCGATCTGCACCGGGTGCAGCGACCAGGCGCCGACGCAGCCGAGCAGGAAGGCGGCGCGGAACTGCGTCTCGCAGCCCTCGACGTCCTTGATGTCGCCGTAGGGCCCGTAGAAGGGGAGCGCGCCGACGGCAGTACAAGCGTCGACCATGCGCGCGATCGAGTAGTGCCAGGGATCCTGCTGGTAGCTGGGGCGCGGCAGATCCTCGTTCCCTGGATCGGGATCGGCGATCGTGCGGTAGCCGGGGTGCCCGCCGCCCACGCGCGTGGTCTTCATCCGCCGCGAGGCGGCCAGGTCGGCCGGCCCGAAGCTCATCCCCTGGATGCGCGGCGAGGCGGCGGCGATCTCCTCCAGGTTGGCAACGCCGAGCGCGGTCTCGAGGATCGCGTGGATAAGGATCGGCCGCTCCAGTTTCGCCTTGGCCTCCAGCTGCGCCAACAGCCGGTCGACGTAGTGGATGTCCCAGGCCCCCTCGACCTTAGGCACCATGATCACCTCGAGGCGATCGCCGATCGCGCCCACGATTTCGGTCAGGTCGTCGAGCACCCAGGGGGACTCCAGTGCGTTGACCCGGGTCCACAGGGCGGTGTCGCCGAGCTCCATTTCACTGCCGACCTTGATCAGCCCGGCCCGTGCCGCCTCCTTGCGATCGACCGGCACCGCGTCCTCGAGGTTCCCAAGCAGGATGTCCACCGTCGAGGCGATGTCGGGCACCTTGGCGACCATCTTCTCGTTGGAGAAATCCAGGAAGTGGATCATCCGCGAGGGCTTGAAGGGAATCTCGACTGCCGGCTCGGGCGCGCCGATCGCGAGGGGCTTGTCGAAGGCTCGGGGGTTGCGCAAGATCGTTCTCCTGGTCGATTGCGCCGGGGCAGCGGCGCGTCGTCGGTCGTCGGTCGGGCATCTGAACGCTATCGCCTCTGTGGCGGGTGGCAGTTCCTCGCGGACCCAGACAAATAGAGTGCAGTAGGAGTTTCAACCCCCCACAAGCCCCACAGGAGACCCACCGCCCCCATGAGCGATACCCCTACCGTCGAGACCGAGCAGGCCGCCCGCGAGGCCTCAGGAGCCCACCCATACGGCCGCTACCTGGAGGAGTTCGAGGTCGGCGCCACCTACAAGCACTGGCCCGCCAAGACCGTGACCGAGGCGGACGACCACCTGTTCTGCCTGCTCACGATGAATCACCACCCGCTGCACATCAACGACGTCTACGCGTCCAAATCCCAGCAAGGCCGCAACGTCGTCGTGGGCCCGCTGGTCTACTCGCTGGCGCTCGGCATGTCCGTCTCCGACGTCTCCGGCAAGGCGATCGCCAACCTCGCCACCGAAGAGCTAAAGCATCCGGCTCCGGTCTTTCACGGCGACACGCTGTTCTGCGAGTCCGAGGTGCTGGAGAAGCGCGAGTCGCAGTCAAAGCCCGACCGCGGCACCGTCAAGGTGCACACGCGCGTCTACAACCAGGACGGGGTGCTCGTGGCCGAGTTCAAGCGCCTGGTGCTCGTCCCACGCCGGGAACCGGATCCCGCCCACCCAGTGGGCGCCGAGGGCAACGTCGAGTAGGCTGCCATCATGAATATGACCGCCACCGCCGCCCCCAATACGAACAACAAGCGCCTCTTGACGTGGGTAGAGGACATCGTCGCGCTCTGCGAACCCACGGCCGTCCACTGGTGCGACGGCTCGGCGCAGGAGTACGACCATCTGTGCCAGGTGCTCGTGGACGCCGGCACCTTCACGAAGCTCTCTGAGGCCAAGCGCCCCAACTCCTATCTCGGCTTCTCCGACCCTGGCGATGTCGCCCGCGTCGAGGACCGCACGTTCATCTGCTCCCCGACCGAGGAGGAAGCCGGCCCGACCAACAACTGGCGCGACCCCGAGGAGATGAAGGAAGCGCTCAAAGAGCTTTTCACCGGCTGCATGCAGGGCCGCACGATGTACGTCGTTCCCTTCTCGATGGGCCCGATCGGATCGGAGATGAGCCAGATCGGCGTGCAGCTGACCGACTCCCCCTACGTGGCGGTGTCGATGCTGATCATGACGCGGATGGGCGCCCGGGCGCTCGAGTCGCTGGGCGAGGAAGGCGACTTCATCCCCTGCCTGCACTCGGTCGGCATGCCGCTGGCTGATGGCGTCGAGGACGTGCCGTGGCCGTGCAACGCCGAGAACAAGTACATCGTCCACTTCCCGGCGACGCGCGAGATCACTTCCTACGGCTCCGGCTACGGCGGCAACGCGCTGCTCGGCAAGAAGTGCTTCGCGCTGCGGATCGCCTCGGTGATGGCCCGCGACGAGGGCTGGATGGCCGAGCACATGCTGATCCTCAAGCTCACCTCCCCGGAGAAGGACGTCAAGTACATCGCGGCGGCCTTCCCCTCGGCTTGCGGCAAGACCAATCTGGCGATGCTGATCCCGACGCTGGAGGGCTGGGAGGTCGAGACGGTCGGCGACGACATCGCCTGGATGAAGTTCGGCCAGGACGGCCGCCTGTACGCGATCAACCCGGAGGCGGGTTTCTTCGGCGTCGCGCCCGGCACCGGCGAGCACACGAACCCCAACGCTATCCGTATGGTCGAGTCGGACGCGATCTTCACCAACTGCGCGCTGACCGACGACGGCGACGTCTGGTGGGAGGGCCTCACCGATGAGAAGCCGGCGCACCTGACCGACTGGCGCGGCAATGACTGGACGCCGGCGTCTGAGACGCCGGCCGCTCACCCCAACGCCCGCTTCACGGTCGCCGCCGCCCAGGATCCGGCGATCGCCGCCGAGTGGGAGGACCCGGCCGGGGTGCCGATCAGCGCAATCCTGTTCGGCGGTCGCCGCTCGACGGTGGTTCCACTCGTGACCGAGGCGTTCGATTGGGAGCACGGCGTCTTCCTGGGCGCGACGATGGGCTCGGAGAAGACCGCCGCCGCGGCGGGCACCGTCGGGGAGCTGCGCTTCGACCCGTTTGCGATGCTCCCATTCTGCGGTTACAACATGGCCGACTACTTCGCCCACTGACTGAAGATCGGTCGTGAGGCCGACGCTGAGAAGCTGCCGAAGATCTTCTACGTCAACTGGTTTCGCAAGGACGCAAACGGCAAATTCCTGTGGCCGGGTTATGGCGACAATTCGCGCGTGCTGGCGTGGGTGTTTGCCCGTTGTGCCGGCCACGGCGCCGCGACTGAGACGCCGATCGGTCAGATGCCGCCAGTTGGTCCTGAGGGTCTGGACACCTCCGGCGTGGACATCTCCGAAGCGGACATCGCCGAGCTGCTGCGCGTCGACGTCGCCGAGTGGAAGGCGCAGCTGCCGCACTTCCACGAGCATCTCGGCAAGTTCGACCGCCTTCCTGCCGAGCTGCATCGGCAGCTGTTGGCGCTTGAGCAGCGCCTGTCGGCCTGACGCGGCGGCGCTCAGGCCGGCTCGGCGACGTCGGCCGCACCCGGTTTGCCGGTCGCGTCGTCCCATACAGCGGAGGTCACCGCGGCCGGTTCGCGCCGGCGCCACGTGAGCGCGAGGGCGATCGACTGCGTCGTGAGCGCCACCGCGATCGCCACAACGAAGCTGGCCGCGATCGACAGCGAGCCGAGCGACTCCGCCAGCGCGAAGCAGAACAGGGCGTAGGCGACGAGCCCGAGCACGAACCCGCGCATGATCCGCAGCAGATCCTCCTCACCGTGCAGCGCGTGCGTGAACACCGCAAGTACGCTCGCGATCACCGGGAACGGCGCCAGCAGCCCACTCAGTTTCGCTCCCAGCTGACCCGCGAGCGCCGTGAGGGCAAGCACGAGCGCCAGTGCGCTCGCCGCACGCAGGGGTAGATCCCATCTGGGCGGCGTGATCGTGCTCAGGGACTCGCCATCCGAGCGCGGGAGTGCCACCAGGGCCAGCCCGACTGACGCCAACACGCACGCGAGAGCAATCGCCACGGGCACGGAAAGCGTACTGAGGGCCAGGGTCATCGCAAAGAACGCCCCCCATCCCCAAATCAGACTCGCCCCCCAGTGAGCTTTACTCGCCAGCCGCGCGTACACCACGATGAAGGCGATCAGAGACACGATCCCCAGCAGCGTCGCCGCCGAAGCGTCGGCAGCGAATGTACGCCCGTGGCTGAGCGCGAACACGAGCAGGATCGGTCCGGCCACGACCGGCAGCCCACCGACCAGCCCGCCGATTCGCGCGCCGTAGCGCCGCGCCGCGATCGAGGCGCCCATCACGAACACAGGCGCAAGCACGATCTTCGCGGCGAGCACTCCCATGTGTTCAGATGATGACGATGCCCGCCATCGAGCGGGCGGTGGGATGACGACGCGCCTACTCGTGCGCTTCGTGCGCTTCGCCCGCCGACGCTGGTGGGCGGGACTCCTCGGCCAACGAAGTGATCGTCAGGCCGCCGCGTGCCGCGGATTCGAGCACGTCGGTCGCCTCCTCCAGCGAGCGGGCATAAAGCTCGACGAGCAGATGCACGACGATCTGGTCCTCCTCGTGCTTGTGAAAGCGCACGTGGGTGAAGAACTCCCTGACCCCGTACTCGCCGAAGGCCGCATAGGAGAGCGCATCGCCGGCCTCGGGCCCCGAGCAGATCTCGACATCGTCGGAATCGACGGTGACGGTGCAGGAGGCGACCCAGGGCGTACCGGCGATCATCCGTTCCCAGCGGTCCTCGATCGGCTCGACCCGCCCGTTGGCAAAACCGAGATGTGGCTGGTCGTGCATGCAGTCAAGGCACTGCACGACGGCCTCCTGCAGCTCGTCGACAACTTCCGAGCGCTCCCCGGTCTCAGGGTCGATCTTGTGGATCCCCTCGTAGTGGACCTGTACCTCAAGATTCTGAGACCAGCAGCGGTAGCAGCGCAGCCACGCGCGCGCGGTGGTCTCGGGGGCCGGACCGTCCATGGCGCTCATTGTATGCCCGCCGCGAGGTCGAGCCGAGCCGGAGCTTGCAGCGCGGAGCGGCGATGCGCGCGCAAGGGTGACCCACCGCGGCGGTTGGCACGCGGACGGGTGGGCCCGCGCGGCGGCTATCCGAACGTGAAGGCGTAGCCGGAGACACCCGGGGCGAGGCGCAGCGACAGCCGGCGCTCCTCGTCGGTGGGCAGCGACACGAGCGAGTACAGGCGCTGCCCGCGCACCGTGACCGTCCCGCCGTGCACGTCGGCGCCGGCGTCCTTGGCCGCGATCGGACGTCCGTCGAGCAGCACTTGGACCGTGCGCGGGGTTTCCCCTTGCGAGCTGAGCACCAGGTAGGCATTCTTGGCCTCGAACTCGGCGTCGATGCCGGCGCCGCTGAGCGCGGTCGCCGGCTGGGCGGCGATGCTCCAGGTACCGCTGTAGGCGAACTCGTTAAGCGCGAGCTGGGTGGGGGCTTTCGCTCCGTAATAGTGCGTACCTTCGTGGGGCCCGTCGCGCCACCCCTGTCCGCGCGCGGTCCCGAGATAGGTCTCCGGCGTCGCCACTTCGCTAGGCGTGACCACGTGGGTGGGATGGCTGATCGCGCCGACGCTGTGCCCGGCTTCGGCCAGCAGCGCCCTGATCGCCGTCTCGGTCTGCGCGTAGTCGCCCTCGCCGGCGGCCGCATAGCGCACGTGCCCGCTCGCGTCGATCAGATAGTCGGCCGGCCAGTATTGGTTGCCGTAGGCATTCCAGGTCCCCATGTTGTTGTCCTGGACGACCGGATAGCGCAGCCCGAAACGTTCGATCGCATTCTGGACGTTACTCGCGTCGTGCTCGAAGGCGAACTCGGGTGTGTGCACCCCGACGATCGTCAGCCCCGCTTTGCGGTAGGTCGCATCCCATGCCTTCAGGTAGGGGAGCGTGCGGATGCAGTTGATGCAGGTGTAGGTCCAGAAGTCCACGAGCACCACGCGCCCGTGCAGCGAGGAGAGCGTCAACGGTCGGCCGCCTGGCGTGTTGAACCAGCGCCCGGTTTCCCTGAATTCAGGCGCTTCTCCGAGATCCTTCAGCCCGCGCGCGTCGGCCAGTAGCGTGGCGTCGCTAGCGTTCTTCGCCGCCACGGCCGCTTTGCCGCCAGTCTGGGCGTACTTCGCTTCGCGTCCTGTGATCTCGTGCAGACGTGATTCGACAGCTTTTGATTTCTCGAGCCCCGCGGTGAGGTTGACGTTCGGGATATGTTCGGCCACGTACTGGTCGAAGTTGACGTCGACCCCGGCAAGGATCGCGACCGCTGTTATCAGCATCACCGCTCCGAGTGTGCGCTGCAGCGCCGGTCCGCGCCCGGCCGCGCGGACGCGGTCAAACAGCGAGCGCCCGCCGAGGATGAGTCCGAGCAGCACAGCGGCGCTACCGAGCGAGTAGGCGATCGCGACCGCGATGCTGCGCCCGCTGGCGGCACTGACGGAGATGACGGCGGCAAGGATCGGCCCGGCGCAAGGCGTGTAGACGAAGCCGAGCGCGGCGCCGACGAGCAGCCCCGAGCGAAAGCCGTCGCCGCGATCGCGCGCGCCGCCGACGCCAAAAGCGGCCAGGCGCGACATCCTCGCCTCGACACGATCGGCGACGCTCGGCACGAGCAGCGCCAGGCCGGCCAGCAGGAGCACGGCGACGGCCAGATAGCGCAGCGGGTCTGATCCCAGCCCGACACCGTCGACAACGTCTGCAATGCCGACGATCGTGACGGTGAAGGTCACGGTCAGCCCGATCACCACCCCGAGCGGTCGGCGCTTGCCGCCGACGCCGCCGGAGGCAAGCAGCGCAGGCAGCACCGGTAGCACGCAGGGCGATAGCGCCGTGCCGGCGCCGGCCAGAACCGCGAAGGCGAGCAGGAGGAGCATCGCACTCAGAGACTACGTTGGGAGGAGGTCGTTCCGCGCCATAGCGGGACCCGATCGTCCGGTCTGGAGGTTGTCCGCTCGCGTCCGCCCGTTTGCGCGCCGCCCGTCTCCCCGCGCGGGCGGAGGGTCGCCCGATCAGACGCCGGGCGTGAGGCTGAGGTGCGGGACGCCGTCGTACGCCGGGTCGTGTTCCGGCCCGGGCGGCAGCATCACGCCGTCGCCGCACGCGCGCAGTTCGCCGCGACGCTTGAGCCGGCTGATCGTCGAGGCCACGAGCGGCCGCTTGAGTCCGGTGAGCGCCGCGATGCGCGGCGCGGCGATCCCGGGGTGCTCCGCGATCACCGCCAGGATGCGCTGCTTGTTGGCGCCCTGCGGGGCGCGCCCGTCGCGGCCGGGCTTGCTGCCGTGCCGGCTCCTCGGCAGCGGCGTGACGCTCGCCGTCGCGCCGGCGTTGCGTTCGAGCTCCCGCAGCCTCCCCGAGGCGTGAACGGCCGGCTGGCGCGAGCTCGGGTCGTCGAGCAGGGCGAGCACGCCCTGCAACTGCTCCAACTCGGTCAGCACCGGCCGCAACTCCTCGAGTCGAGCTTCGACCGCGCTTCGGATCTGTTCGGCGACCACGTCCTTCATCCGTCCTCCCGCTGTGACTTCGACCGGCCTGAGGCTCTCATATACATTAATGAGGCGCCGCACGCCGAGACGTGACCGTAACTTTACCGTTTGTTCACGACTTGGGCCAAGCTCGTCCGCGCTCGAGCGGCCTCGATTCTGCCGTCCCGCGCTGGCGATCGAGCTCAGCGGAGGCGGTCCGCGCCGCGCCTGCTCACTGCCCGGCCGGGGTTTGGCCAGCCGCGACGCGTTCGGCTTCCCGGACGCACCGGCCGCTTGGCGCGCCGGCGCATTCGAGCGTGGCCGGGGCGAGCGGCCGCCCGTCGGCGGCCCTCGGCGTGACCGACGCGGGCAGCTTGCCGGCTGGGCCGCCGGCGGCCGGAACGGCCACCACGAACCAGCGCAGGGGCCTCTCCGCGGCGGTGCCGCCGCGCTGCGGATGGGTGACGGCCAGCGCCACGCGGTCGCCCACGCGCACCCGCACGCCCGCGACCTCGGCGCCGACCAGCCCGGCGACGAATCGTCTGTTCGCGGTCGACCCGCTCAGGGCGTGGACTTCGGCGCCGCCCAGCGGGCGCGAGCAGGCGCTCGCGACGGTCTGGTCGAGGAACAGCGCGTAGCAGATCTCACCCCGGTAGGCGTAGTCCTCGAACTGCCACGATTCCCCGCCGCTGCCGCCCGCGGCCAGCAGCGTCGGCGGCGAGCTGGCGCTTTTCGGATGGTCGACGACCGACCGGCCGGCGAGAGCCGTCGCCCCGATCAGGCTGAGCAGCGCGAGCAGCACGAGCGCGCGTCGCGCCACGCGCGCGGAGCTGCGCAGCGACCTGCGATCCGGCCATCTGGGCGCTGGACTCGGCGCCGGGCGCAGGAGCGCCAGCTCGCGCTCGAGCTCGGCTTCCAGCTCCGCCAGGATCGCGATCTGGGGGTCGTGGGCGGACAGCTCCGGGCGGCTCATCGGCGCGGGCTCCCCTCGTCGCGGTCGAGGTCGTAGGCGAGCCGGCGCAGGGCGCGCGAGACACGCATGCGCGTCGTCTGGACGCTGACGCCGAGGCGCTCGGCGATCTCGTTGTAGGGCAGGTCCTCGAGCACGCGCAGGCGCACGGCCTCGCGCTGCTCGCGGGGCAGGTCGGCGACGTGGGAGCGAACCACGGCTCGCAGCCGGTCGATGTCCGCGAGCTCCTCGATACGTTCGATTTCCCGATCGGTCAGGGCGCGCCGCTCGCGCCCGAGCCGCCGCGCGCCGCGTTCCATCGCCTCGCCGTGGCGCTCATGGGCGCGCAGGACGCTTTGCGCGATCGACCACAGCCAGCCCGACAGCGCCTCCTCGCCGCTGCCCCGGAACTGCGCCCGCCGATCGAGCGCGATCGTGAACGTGTCGGCCATCAGATCGGTCGCCGCCTCGGGGTCTTTGACGCGCCGTTGGAAAAACACCAACAGCGTCTGCGCATAGCGTCTGTAGAGGCGGGCAAAGTCTTCCGGTTCGAGGCGCATCGGCGATGGGCCTAAGCGTCCCCCCGGCGTCGGGCGTCGGTGTCGCGGTCATCGAGCTGGATCGAGGCGAGGTCGAAGTGCCGCACCGACGACAGCATCGCCTCGAGCGCCAGGCCCGACAGGGTCTCCTGCTGGATCAGGGCGGTGGCCGTCTCCTCGACGGCGCTCCAGTTCGCGGCGAGCACGTGCTCGCCGCGCAGCTCGGCTTCCTCGACGATCCGCTCGACCTCGTCGTCGATCAGGTTCAGCGTGTCCGGTCCGATCGAACCTAGATCCTGTAGCGACGCGCCGAGGAACACCTCGCCGCCGGGCTCCCCGATCGTCACGTGACCAAGACGCGCGCTCATCCCATAGCTGGTGACCATCTTGCGCGCCAACTTCGTTGCAGCGTGCAGATCGTCACTCGCACCGGTCGACTCCATCCCGAAGGCGATCATCTCCGAGGCGGTGCCGGCGAGGATCGCCGTCAGGTGACGTTCGAGATCCAGGCGCGAGTGCATGACGGCGTCGCGGTCGGCGAGCATGTGTGCGGAGGTGCCGAGTTGGCGGCCGCGCGCGACGATCGAGAGCTTCTGCGCGGAGACGACCTGTCCGACCGCGCGTGTCGCGACCGCGTGCCCCGCCTCGTGAATCGCGATCGTCCAGCGCTCGTCCTCTGTCAGGACGTGCTTCTTCGCGGGTCCGGCGACGACCCTGTCGATCGCCTCCTCCAGGGTGTGCTGGTCGACCTCGCTCTTACCTTCGCGAACCGTAAGAAGCGCCGCCTCGTTGACGACATTCGCCAGCTCCGCACCGGAGAAGCCCGGACACAGCTTCGCGATCTCGAACAGATCGACGTCGCTGGTGAACCGGCGTCCACGACCGTGCAGGGTGAGGATCTCAAAACGGCCGTGCACATCGGGGTTATCGATCACGACCTGCCGGTCAAAACGACCAGGGCGCAACAAAGCAGGGTCGAGGATGTCGGGCCTGTTAGTCGCTCCCATCACCACGATCCCGGCGTCACCGGCGAACCCGTCCATCTCGACCAACAACTGGTTCAGCGTCTGCTCCCGCTCGTCGTTGCCCTGTCCCACCCCAGCACCGCGCTTGCGTCCCGCGGCGTCGAGCTCGTCGATGAACACGATCGCCGGCGC
>DATAQR010000034.1:0-13037 GCA_036264565.1 Solirubrobacteraceae bacterium
ACGAGCGCGCCCTGGTCGAGCTTGATTGCAACTCGATCACTGCAATGCGTGGAGATACCCCCATCACGGGACGCTGTGCGATGTCAAACAACTTCACGGTCAATCTCAATACAACAGGCAATAGGAGCAGCATCGCGATCACGAGACACGCGAACGCTACGATCCCGACCCCGACGGTCGTAACTCCGTCGAGCAGGATCAGGCTGGTGAGCACCAATGCGCCTAGACCGGCGACCAGCGACCACAAGATCATGGAGTGCGATGACCCTTTTGATCTGTGCACCGCCGATGATTCACGTATGAATATGTCACGTCTCAGAGGGATGGTAACGCCCGCAAACGCAGCGAGAAGGCCGCCACAGTACGCCAGCGCGACGCTCTGCCAACTCACTACCCGCGCAGATCCGACCGGAAAGGCAAAGGACAGGTAACCGGGATTTGCCTGCAGCAACCCGCCAGAGAGCAGATCGCCGAGCAGCAGCCCAACTGTTGACCCCACGATTCCCAGCACCAGCGCGTCAAACAGCATCACCTCAACTATCTCCAGTGGCGGATATCCATCCAGCCGCAGATCGCTGATCAAGTTGCGCCGCTGCGGGACGGTCAACAGCATCGCGTTGAACGCGAACATGAAGCCGACCAGAGCGCTGATCGCCGAAAACAACTCAGTGGACTGGCTTGTCGGACTCTCGGCCTGCCTGAAGATCGTTGCATCGAACAGCGCCGGGGTTATGTTAAGGTGCGCACCGGCAAGAGCAACCAGCTCTCGCCGCACCTTATCGTCAGCCCCCGGGCGTGGCTCAACCACAATCCTGCTGATGCGGTTCGGCATGGCTGTGAGCCTCTGGCTCATGCTAAGAGGTGCGACCACGATCGGGCTGTCCACCAATTCGCCGATGTCCGACGTTTGCAAGACCAGCGCTACGTCGATCCTTGTGCTGCGGTCACCAGCTTGCAGCTTGAGTGACTGCAACGCGGTGACACCGATCTGCCGGGCGATCGGCGAGGGCACCGCCAAGCCTTCCCGGCGGGGAAGCTGACCGCTGCTCACATGCTGGAGCAGCTTCCCTTCGAGACTCGCGAACATAGCGTTAACCCCAATCAGATCTACCGACGCGCTCCCGCGTGGCCCAATCAAGTTGACGCTACGCTGAAGCACTGGCACCGCAGTGAGCACTCCAGGGAGACCTTGCACACGACCAAGCAGTCGCTGATCGAATCCAAGCGGGTCACGTGCGGTCACCTGAAGACGCGACTTGCCGACAAGGCCGCTCGCCAGGTGCGAGACTGAGCTCGACAAACTGTTGTTCGCCACCTGCGAGGCGAACAACAGCGCCACGCCCACCGCGATTCCCGCCACTGCCAATAGCTCCTGCACCAAACGCGCGCGTAGGCGCACGCGGTACAGGTAGAAGATTGTCCCCAGCCTCATCGTCAGTTCAGCCGCCCATGGCGGCCGACTCCCCTACAGTTCATCGAGCTCCGTATGGCGCATAGGCAACGGCCGGCTCGTACTCGCACAACTGACCGTCGCGCAAGGCGCGCACGCGGTCGGCAAAAGATGCTGCGCGCGGGTCGTGCGTGACCAACAGCATCGCGACTCCCTGCTCGTGGCAGACCTCAGAGAGCAGCTCGAGCACCTCCATGCCGCGTTCGGTATCGAGGCTGCCGGTCGGCTCGTCGGCGAGCACCAGGGCCGGCTGGGTGGAGAGAGCGCGGGCGATCATCACGCGTTGGCGCTCCCCCATCGATAGCTGCTCGGCGCGCTGTAATGCTCGGCCGTTTAGCCCAAGCCGCGCGAGCAGCGGTTCGATCGTGCGCTGCGCCTCGCGCCGTCCCGAAGTCGCTAGCAGCTTGAGCGCCGCGTTGTCGTCTGCGCGCACCCCCGGGATCAGGTCGAGCGATTGGCGAATGAAGCCAAGCTGCGAGCGCCTGAACTGCGCGCGCTCGCGATCGGAGAGCGCTGAGATCTCGCGGCCGGCCACGGTCACCGAGCCGCTGTCGGGCACGAGCAGACCCGCGATCAGCATCAACATGGTTGTCTTGCCTGAGCCGCTGGGGCCGTACAGCGCGACCATTTCGCCTAAGGCGACCGACAGCGAGACTCCGTCCACGGCACGAACCAACTCATCCTCGCCGACTCGATAATGCTTGACGAGTTCATGTAGCTCGAGCATCAACACACCAGTATGGCTTGCTGTTGGCGCCACTAGCGGCCAGCGCTATTAACTAGGTTGCGTACAAACGACCACTTTGCGCGATCTTCGCGCAGCAAATACTGGGGCCGTCGAGTAAGAGACACCCAATTTGCAGCGTTCAGCAAGTCGGAAACGTTTGCGGCCAACCGTGGCCGCTGAGCCTCCGCGATCGTCGCTCACACAGCGATCGGGCGGTACTCGCGCGTGCTCGGATGCTGTTCGAGCAATCCCACCGCTCGTAGTGTCTTGACGTAGCGGTGGGTGGTCGAGGGGGACATTTTAAGCTCTTTGGCCAAGTCGATGATCGCCCGCCACGGCCGCTGCGGCCCATAGCAGGAGAGGATCGCCAGGCCGCGCAGTAGCGACTGCGAGAGCTGCGGGTCGCTCAGCGCCTGCGCCAGCGCCAGCTGTGCCGCCTCGTGTAGCGAGCCATGGCCGCCGCCATCGCCGTTCGGGCTCACGTGAGCGTTGTCGAGCGCCACGACCAGCAGACTCGACGCCGCCCCTCCATTCGCATTTCCTGCCGCGCGAAGCACCTGCTCAACCTGCGCGGGCGAAAGCGCGATCGCGATCTCCTGATCTTTTGTCACGGCCACCCTCCAATCCCTTACGGTATTATCGGAAAAACACTGTTTCTGTTGTTGCGTATAAAACAGTCTGTTTGGATCACTCGGCTCGCATCGGGAGTTGGGACGAAAGACCCCAACTGGCGACAGGCGCCCGGTAAATCCGCCGCCTCTGCTAGACAGGCCAACGATGAGCTCGCCGCCGCCCGTCCCTATCAAGAGGAGACGACGCCGCGCAATCCGCCGCACGGGCTTGGCCGTGGCGGCGCTACTGCTAGCCGCGCTGCTGGCGTTTGCGCTCACCCGCATCGACCTCTCCCACGCCGGCAGCGCCCTAGTTTCCGCGAGCCCCGTCTGGCTGCTGTTGGCGCTCGCCCTGATGATGCTCTCGCTGCTGCTGCGCGCTGTCTCCTGGCACGCGATCCTGCGCGCCGCGCTGCCGGATTCGCAGATCCCGTGGGGGGCTGTGATCCGCGCGACGATGATCGGCGTGATGGCCTCGGCCGTCGTACCAGGGCGCCTGGGCGAGCCCACGCGCATGCTCGTGCTCAGCCGCCGCCTGCCCGGCCCGACCAGCCGCGCCTTCCCGGTCGTGGCGGGGACGGTCTTCTCGCAGACGCTGATCAATCTGGTCGCGCTCGGTGTGCTGGCAGCGATCACGTTCAGCAGTGTCTCGCTGCTCAGCGGCAACGCCTCCGCGCTGGTGGCGGTACTGGCGCTGCCTGTGTTCGTCGCGCTATTCGTGTTCGGCACACCGCTGCTCCTGCGCCTGGCGCAGCGCTCGCGCAGCCTGCGTGTACGCGGCGCCGCCGTCGCCTTCGCCGGCCTGCTACGCCTGGCCCAGCGCGGCCTGATCGTGTTCGCGCGCCCACGTTTCGGCGTCCCGGCAGTTGGCTTCCAGTTGCTGGCCTGGGCGCTGCAGTGGGGCTCCTGCTACATGGTGATCCTCGCGATGGGCCTGGAGCACCACGGCCACGCCACCCCTGTCACGGCCGCGGCCGTGCTGCTGGCGGTCAACGTAACAGCCGTGCTGCCGGCGACGCCCGCCAACGTGGGCGTCTTTCAGGCCGCCTGCCTGGTCGTGCTCGCCGCCTACGGCATCGGCGCCGGTCAGGCGCTGGCCTACGGGATCATCCTGCAGGCGGTCGAGTTGGTGACGGCGCTGGCGCTGGGGGTGCCGGCGCTGCTGCGCGAGGGAATGACCTGGCAGGACATCCGCTCCACTCGCCTGCAGGAGCCGCTCGCACCGGCTGACGCGCAGGGATTCTCAGCTGACGAGCGCTCGTAGCGACTGGCGCAGCGACGAGGTCGTCTGCAGGACTGCCGTCGGCTCGTAGCCGCAGTGGGCCATGCAGTTCTCACAGCGCGGGTCTTTGCCGCGGCCGTAGCGATCCCAGTCCGTCGTCTCGAGCAGCTCCTTGTAGGTGGCGGCGTACCCGTCTGACATCAGGTAGCAGGGGCGCTGCCAGCCGAACAGCGAATAGCTCGGTATCCCCCAGGCGGTGCAGTCGAATTCGGCCTTGCCTTCCAGGAAGTCCAGGAATAGCGGACTGTGGTTCAGCCGCCAGCGCTTGCGGCGGCCGTCGGCGAAGGCGGACTTGAACAGTTCGCGGGTTTGGCGGACACCGAGAAAATGCTCCTGATCGGGCGCCTTCTCATAGGCGTAGGCGGGCGAGATCATCATTTCGTCGACTTCGAGATCGTCGTTGAGAAAATCGAGCACGTCGCGCACCGTCCCTGGCGAATCGTGGGTGAAGAAGGTCGTGTTAGTCGTAACGCGAAAGCCGGCCGCCTTGGCGGCCTTGATCGCGGCGACCGCCTTGTCGAAGGTGCCCTCGCGCTCGACCGACTGGTCGTGGCGCTCGCGCAGCCCGTCCATGTGAACCGCCCAGGCGAAGTAGGGGCTCGGCTTGAAGTCGGCAAGCTTTCGCTCCAGCAGGATCGCGTTCGTGCACAGGTAGACGAAGCGCTTGCGCTTGACCAGTTCGCCGGCGATCAGATGGATCTCGGGGTGAATCAGCGGCTCGCCGCCCGCGATGGAGACCATCGGCGCGCCGCTCTCCTCGATCGCCCCGACGGCCTGCTCGACCGACATCCGCCGCCGCAGCACGTGCTCGGGATGCTGGATCTTGCCGCAGCCCGAGCAAGCCAGGTTGCACTGGAACAATGGCTCGAGCTCGACGATCAGCGGGAACTTTTCGCGCCGCGCCAGGCGCTGGCGCAGCAAGTACCAACCCATCCGCGCGCCCTGTCGGGCCGGGACCGCCACTACGCCTCGCTCTCCACGCCGCTGCTCACTCCCAACACAGTATGAAGGTCGCCCTGTCGCCTCAATGCGCCGAGCGCCGCCGCGACGCGACGAAGCATGGACATGGCGCGCATCGCATTGGCGAGGGCCGGCAATGGCGGGCCCACCGGCAGGCGCTGGCGCAGCTCATGCTCTGGCGTGTCAGAGAGCACCCGGACGACCGCGAACGGCCGTCCCCGGGCCGCCTCGGCCACCCAGGCCGACTCCATGTCTACGGCGATCGCGCCGCTCTGCTGCATGCGCACACGCGCCTCGCCCGTGATGATCTCCTGCACCGAAGCCACCGTCCCACGACAGGTCGGCAGCCCGTGTCCGGCCAGCGCGCGCTCGAGCTCGACGGCCATCGAGCAGGCGATCCGTTCGCCCACCGGCATGCCCTCGCCGTCGATCGCCACCACCTCACTGGCGACGACCACGTCGCACAGCCGGCTGTCGCTCGGCAACCCACCGCCAAAGCCAACGACCACGAGCGCGGCGGCCGGGTCGTCAAGCAGCGCCGGCACAGCGTCGATTGCCTTGCGCGGGCCCATGCCGGTCGTGTGCACGCGCAGCCCCTGGGCAGCCGAACGGACAGCCAGGGCCTCCACGCCGAGCGGGGAGATCACGAGCACGTCGGTCATCGGCCGGCCTCCTCGGCGAGCGGGTCATCGCCGGCGGGGGCGTGCACGGCGCCAGCGCCGACGCCCTCAAGCGCCGCCCGCGCCGCGGCATGGCCACTGCGGACCGCTCCCTCAAGCGTCGCCGGCCAGCCGGTGCGCGTCCATGCCCCTGCCAGGAATAGGCCTGGCACCCGCGTGCGGGTAGGGGCGCGCAAAGCATCGACCCCGGGGGTGGCCTTGAACGTGGCCGCGTGCTCGCGGCTGACGTGCACTGCCCGCACGACGGCGCCATGAGCGGCCGGGAACAGGTCGGCAAGCGCATCGAGGTAGCGCGTGCGCAGCGCCTCCCCATCCAACTGCATCTCCTCCTGCGCGCCCGACAGCGAGATCGCCAGACACTGACCCTCGTCCAGGCCGACCGCCTCGGTCCGGTCAAACACGTACTGCACCGGCGTGTCCACACCGCCGGCAAAAGGCAGGTCGCACACGCGCCGGTCATACACGACATGCACGTTAACGATCGGCGATTCCCCTATCTGCCTCCAACGGGAGGTCTCAGCGTCGCCGACCAGTGACTCGAGTAGGCCGGCGGCGCGCATATGCGGGATCGCGCATATGACCCGATCGGCGTCTATCTCACTATCCCCTGCGCTCACAACCAGCCCACCCTCGCCGCGACGAACAGCCTCAGCACGCACGCCCAGCATCACGCGCACGCCCACATCAGCCAGCGCACGCTCCGCCGGCGCCGAGATAAGCTCGCTGAACGGGCGCAGGTGAAAGCCGATGTCCCCCGCGTCATTGCTGCTCAGCAGGCCTTCACGCAGCGTGAAAGCGCCAAGCGAGAGCGAACCCTGCATCGCCGGCACGTTCAGCGCCGGCAGCGCGATCAAATCCCACAGCAGCTGCTGCGCGCGCTCGTCCTGGCCGTGCTGGGCCAACCACTGCCCAAAACTCACGCCTTCGGCGCGCTCGAGCACCGCCGCCGCGTCGAGGTCCAGGCGCCCAAGCGCAAAGGCGGCACGGGCGGCACGTAGGCGCTGAAGCGGCGTCAGTAGGCGGTAGCGGGCCAGCGCGCTGGCCAGATGAAACGGCGCCGGCAGCCCACTCCGACGGAGCAGCACCCGCTCTCCCGACGGGCGCAGGACGGGGATCTCAAAGCGCGGCTGAACCTCGACCATCGACTCGCTGCCCAGGCGCGCGAGCAAAGCCCGGTAGGCCGAGTAGCAGCGCAGGAACACGTGCTGGCCGTTGTCGAGCCACAGCCCGTCGCGCTCGAACGAGTAGGCGGCGCCGCCCAGCCGCGGACGCACCTCGACGAGCGTCACCCGCGCGCCCGCCTCGGCGCAGTCAAGCGCGGCAGTGATGCCGGCGACGCCGCCGCCGAGCACGACGACGCTGCGCGGCGTGGCGGTTGAGGGGCTGGCCGAGCGCCCGCTCACGCGCGTGCCGCGGCCAGCAGGCTGCGCGTGGCCACCCAGCCCTTGCGCCAGATCGGTAGCGACACGCGCTGGCGGCGAGCTGACTGCGGATCGTCGACTATCTGATCGAGCACACCGCGGTAGATGTTGGACATCGCCAGCACGCAGGCGCCGCTGCGGCGATCGAGCAGCGGCACGAGCTCAAGGCCCCGGTCAAACCATTCACCGGCACGGCGTGCCTGAAAGCGCATCATCGCGTCAAGTTGGCCCTCGCCGCCGGCGAAGCGGCCATCGGCGCTGAGCCGATACAGGTCGAGATCCTCGCGCGGCATATATACGCGTTCGCGCTCGGCGTCCTCGGATATGTCGCGCAGGATGTTCGTCAACTGCATCGCCACACCGAGGTCATCTGCAAGCGCGCGCGCCCGAGCAGGATCGCTCGATCCGAAGATGGCAAGACACAACTGGCCGATCGTGCCCGCCACGCGCCGGCAGTACACGAGCAGGTCATCGAAGGTCTGGAAGCTAGCGCCCTCCACATCCATGCGCACGCCGGCCAGCAGACCCTCGATCGCGTCCATCGGCAGCCCAAAGCGAGCGCGCGCGTCCGCCAGCGCCGCCATCACCGGATCCATGCTCGAGGTTGTCAGACCCTGCAGCGAGCGACCGCAGGCATCGAGCAGATCGAGCTTCTCGTGCGGCGCGATACGGCCGTCGCCGATGTCATCCACACGCCGCGCGAACGCGTACACCGCGCAGGTCGCCTGGCGCTTCTCGCGCGGAAGCAGGCGAATCCCGTAGTAGAAGTTGCCCGCCGCTTGGCGGGTGAGCGATTCGCAGTGCCGGTAGGAGCTATCAACGGTCACGGCGACGTGCTCCGCGAGCAGCGCAGTACGCGCACCAGCCAGCGCGCACGCCGGCGTCCGCCGGCTGCGGGCACGCCGTGAAGCACTTCACAGGCCGCCCGCTCGATCTGCTCAAGCGCGGCAAGGCCGCCGCCGGCAAACGCGGCGATCGCCAACTTCGGACGCCACCCCGGAATGCTCGCGGCAAGCGGCGCGCCGGCCCACAGCAGCTTGCGAGCGCGCTCGACCTCGAACTCGACCGTCGCGCGCAGACTCCCCAGCCGCTCTATGTCCTGCTGCGGGATGTAGAAGCGCCCACGACGCTGGTCCTCACCGACATCCTGCAAGTGCTCTGTCAGTTGCAGACCCGTGCAAACGCTGTCGGACAGACGCACGCGCTCGGGGGTGTGCAGCTCGAAGATCGCAAGCACCAGCTCGCCGACCGGGTTGGCCGACAGCTCGCAATAGCCGCGCAGCTGCTCCCAGCTTTGATAACGGGCGACGCGCTGATCCATCCGGTTGGCCTCGATCAGGCGCAAAAACGGCTCGCGCGGCAGCTTGCACTCGCTGAGCGCACTCTGCAACGAGATCAGCAGTGGCGTCCTTGCCCTACCGGCATAGGCGCGGTCGAGCTCATCCTGCAACCAGTCAAGCGCCGCCAGCCGATCGCCGTCGAGCTCGTCGCCCAGTTCGTCGGCTAGGCGCGCAAATCCGTACACCGCCAGTAGCGCCCGCCGGTGCCGCGGCGCGAGCAGGCGAGCGGCAACGGGGAAGTTCTCAGCGGCCGCCCGCGCCATCACTGCGGCGCCGCTGGGTGCGCCCGCAGGCGCGAACTGGAGTGCGGCCGCCGACATCACCCGCTGGACGCCGCGAGGATCCGGCCCAACGCCATCACCGGGAAGGTGAGCCGGTAGAGGTGATAGTTGATGTAGTAGTCGGAGGGGAAGCCGGTGCCCGTATACTGGGGCTCATACCAGCTGCCGTCCTCGCTTTGGGTCTCAATCAGCCAGCGCACGCCGCGCTGGGCGACGGCACTGTCGCTCTCGCCGGCCGCGTGTAGCGCCAGCAGCGCCCAGGCCGTCTGCGAGGCGGTGCTCTCGCCGCGACCGACCCACTCAGCCGAGTCATAGGAGCGCGGGTCCTCCCCCCAGCCGCCGTCCTCTTTCTGGTGCTCTGCCAGCCAGCGCACCGCTCGGCGGATGCACGGGTCACTCGGCCCAACACCGGCCGCCACCAGCGCCGGCAGCACCGCCCCGGTGCCGTAGATGTGGTTGATACCCCAGCGACCGAACCAGGAGCCGCCGGGCTCCTGCTCTGAGCGCAGCCAACGCACCGCCGCTTGCGTGGCCGGCTCCTCGGCTCGCCCGAGCGCGGCGAGCATCTCGACCGCGTGAGCGGTCACATCGGCGCTCGGCTCGTCGATCACCTCGCCGAAATCGAGGAACGGCAGCTCGCGCACGAGCGAGCGCGTGTTCTCGGCGTCAAACGCGCCCCAGCCGCCGCCGGAACTCTGCATCCCCAGCGTCCACGCGACGGCGCGCTCGATCGCACCGCGGGTGCGCGACTGATCGCTGGTGCGCAGGCGCGCCAACGCCAAGACCACCTCGGCTGTGTCGTCGACGTCGGGATAGTTGACGTTGGCGAACTCAAACGCCCAGCCTCCAGGCGCAAGCGAAGGGCGCGCGATGCGCCAGTCGCTATGCACGGAGACCTCCTCGCCAAGCAGCCACTCGCCGGCGCGCACGAGCGCGGGGTAATCCGCGGGCAGGCCGGCGTCCCGGAGCGCCACCGCCGTCAGCGCGGTGTCCCACACTGGCGACTGGCAGGCTTCCAGCCGGCGACTTACACCGGCCGGAGCGCCGACGCCGAGCGGGTCGCCCTGCTCCTGCACCATAAAGCCGTCGATCCCCTCGATCCCACGCCGCATCACCGGGTGATCGAGCGGGTAGCCGCCGAGCTGCAAAGCCATCAGCGAGTACACCCACGGCGGCTGGATCCCACCCCAGGAGCCATCAGCCTCCTGGCGGCGCACGATCCAGCGCTCGGCCCTCGCCGTCGCCAGCCGCCGCAGCGGGCGTAGCGGACGGCGCTCGTAGGCGCGGATCAGGCGATCAAGCCGCGCCAGCCAGCGGCCGCGAGCACTGGTCGGCATAGACGGCGCCCACGGCTCGGCGCCGTGCAACTCGTCGAGGTTGAACGGCAGCGGGCGACAGGGGCGGTGGGCCATCACTAGCGACAGCGCGACGATCGTCTGGCGTGCCCAGCAGGCGAAGTCGTAGATGTTCAGCGGTATCCACGACGGCAGCAAGACGATCTCCGGCGGCAGGGCCGGGACGCGATCCCACGACCACAGGCCAAACAGCGACAGCCACACGTGCGTGAACACACGCGCGCGCTCGATCCCGCCCTGGTCGCGCACGAACTCGGCGGCGATCCGCATGTGCTCCTGCTCAGGACTGTCGCCGGCCAGGCGCAGCGCCCAGTAGGCCTCGATCGTCGTGGACAGGTCGCCGGGGCCACCATAGAAGTTCGCCCACGTCCCGTCGGCGCGTTGCTGCGAGCGGATCCAGGCGGCAGAGCGCTCGGTCTCATCTACCCGCCGGATGCCGAGGAACTCGCGCAGGAGCATGTCCTCAGCGTCCATCGTCACATTCGTCTGCAGCTCACCGCGCCACCAGCCGCCCTCGTGCTGCAGCGAGAGCAGGCGCTCGCAGGCGCGCTCAAGCGTCACCTTCGCATCGCTCAACGTGCTGGTCGTATAGGCGATCTGCGATGACATTGCGCTGACAGACTAGGCGGTTTACCCGGAGGGCACTGGGACGAGCACCTCGGGATGAGGCGCCCTCGTTATTGCGCTTTCACGCAATTGTGACTCGGAGATCGTTACAGGGGCAGAAGATATAAAGCGATACACGTACAACCCGTGGACGTTTCTCCTCTGGCTCAGCCGCAGCCCGCGCGCGGGCGGCGTCCCGGCCGAGGCGCGCAGGGGAGCGTAGCCGGTCTCCACCACTTCGCTCACGCGCACTCGCGCTCCCTGGGCGAGATTTCTCAGCGGCGGCAAGTAGTACTCGAGCGGCGCGGCGCCCAGCTCGACGGTGACAATCGCCCGCCGATCGACGATCGATACCCCATTCGGGGCACGCAGTGGGATCGTTGATCGGCCAGCGCCGCCAGCGCGCGTGGGCGCTTCGCGCAGCACCTTCGCCACGCCGCGCCAATCGCCGCGTTGCAGGCGCGGGCTGAGATCGACATCGAGCGTGAGAATCAGAAAGCCCGCCGCCACCACGCCTGCGAGCGCCATGCCGATTACGCCCGTACGCCGGGCGACGATCACGATCGCAAGCAGCGCGCTCGCCGGCACCATCGCCGCGACAAGGTTGCGCGGCGCTAGGTAGTCGGCGCCGAGCACGGCCAGCGCCAGCGGAAGCAGCACGCCCGCCGCTGCGACGATCAACACGATCAACGCCCCGCGCTCCTCGCGCGGCGTCAGCGTCTTCCACAGTCCGTAGATGACGCCCGCGAGGATGACGAGCGCAACCAGCAACTCGACGCCATGGCCGAGCGCGGAGCCGGTGTAGCCGGTTAGGTAGTACTGCGGGATCGCTTCCAGGCGGCTCGCCAGCGCCCATTCGCCGATCCACTGCGTCCCGTGGCCCCCCTGCGCGACGATTAGCGGGATTAGCGCGGCCCCCACCACGACCGGCAGCACGAGTGGGATTAGCGCGGGGATTTTTTTTGGATTGATTTTGCGTACCCGTTGCCTCCACTGGCCCCGATCCACGTTCGCCAGCAAGCGCAGACACACTCCAGCGATCATCGGTATCAACAGGAAAATGGCGAAATAATGGGTTAGCAGCGCGAGCGAGGCCGCCAGCGCGAACAGCCACACTCGGCGCGTGGTCGGCTCGCCTAGAACGCGCACGAAGCACAGCAGCGCCAGCGAGGCCGTCAATACGAATAGGCCGTAGGCGCGCGCCTCTTGGGAGTACCAGACCAGTAGCGGGCTGGTGGCGACGAAGGCCGCCATGGCGATCGCGGCGCGGCGGCCGGCGAGTTCTGAGCCGATCGCCCACGCGACCGGGACGGCCGCGATACCCGCCAACGCGGAGAGCAGGCGCAAGGCGACGGCGCCGGTGCCGAGCGCACGGGTGATCAGCCACTCCAGCAGGTACCACAGCGGGGGGGAGTTCTCGCTGTGCACATAGCTCGTCCAGGTTGCGGACAGACTCGAATGCAGGACGTGGACGGGTGTGTACGCCTCGTCGTACCAGAGGCTCTGCAGATCGATCGTGGCCAGTCGCAGGACCGCGGCGAGCAGCGTGATCGCCGCCAGCGGCCAATACGTCCGTGCGCTCAATGCGCGCACAGTCCCGCCTGGACGGCAGATCCAAAGCAGCCGTAGCGCAGGCGCGCCTGATCTTCGCTGCGCGGCGGCAGGTAGTAGCCGCCGCTGACCTTGCGGCGGCCGGTATGCACCGGACCGGTCATTCGCAGGCACAGCTGCGTACGTTCCTTCGGCCCACCGGGCGAGACGTTGCCGCAAACGGTGTCGCGCGTGCTGTGTTCCTTGATGTCCTGCTCGACGCCGATCGAGTGGTAGTTGTGACCGGTTACCGCGCGCCAGGTCGCCAGGTCGGCGATCAGGCGGTGGTTGACGTGGGTCTGCTGGCGCACGTCGTTGACGATCGCCACGGCCAGCAGCAGCCCAAACAGGATCAGGAGTGTCGTCTCGACCAGGCGCACGCTGTCAAAGCCGTTGCGCTCGCTCATGACACCGGCGCCCACAAGGGTGCGGTCTGATGGACGATGAATAGGGCCTGCACGAACAGCGTGGCAACCAGCAGACGACGATCGCGACTGAGCGCTGCCAGCGGCAGCGACCACAGCGTGTACCACGCCAGCAGCCAGGTGCTGGTGACGGCGATCGCCAGGAACGTCCAACCCGAAGCGGCGACCCAGTCATAGCCGCGCCATGTGCGCCACAGCAGATGCAAGACGATCGCGACCAGCAGGATCTTCAGCAGGTCGTGATCGATCGGGAACACGCCCGGCTTGCCGAACAAGTGTGCGATCTCCGTGGGGAAGCTATCGGTGGAG
>DATAQR010000036.1:0-2607 GCA_036264565.1 Solirubrobacteraceae bacterium
CATCGAACATGTCGTGCGGGTAGCGGTGAACTCCCCAGGAGTTGGAGACGAGAGCGGTGCGAATGCCGGCGTCATGGGCGGCCCTGACCGCCTGCACCATCGCCACGTCGGGCTGCACGCCGGCGAACAGCCCGTCGATCAGGCCGCCGGAGTCGATGCCGAGGATCTCGGCGAAGCGTCGCTCGAACTCGGGCTCTTCGATCGCCCCCTTCTCGAGCGCGATCAGCAGCTCGCGAAAATCGGGATTGGAGCGAAAGCTCGCCACCAGCTGCTCGGAGTCGATCTCCATCCGCACGCAGAACTCGTGGAAGGAGGCGAACAGGTTGGTCGTGAGCACCCCGCCCCAGTCGATCAGCAGCGCGCTGCGGCCGTTGCCGTCCGCCGCAGTCGCCACCACCGGCTGTGCGTTCGTGTCCATGAGCGGGTCCGACTTGCGAGCGTCACTCACCGCGCGCCACCCCCTCGGCCTGTCTGGCCAGCTGGGCGACGCCCTCTCCGAACGCCTTCAGGTACGGGTCGTCGGTGCTGCCGGCGATCGCGCGCTTGTAGTTGCCCTCCATGAACACGGCGGACTTCCACAGCGCCAGTGTCACGTACCAGCGCAGATCGGTCATCGAGCGCTTGCTGGCCTGTTCGTAGCGGGCGATCAGCTCGGCACGCGTGGGGTACCCCTCGGCGCGGGTGACGTTGCCAAGCGCCGCTCGCAGCCCCTCGGCGGGATCCTCAGCCTCGGTCCAGAACATGCACATGTAGCCGATGTCGGCCAGCGGGTCGCCGATCGTGGCCATCTCCCAGTCGAGTACCGCCACCAGTTGTGCGGGTGGTTGTGCGGCAAAGATCGCGTTGCCTACGCGGTAGTCGCCGTGCACGATCGTCGCCGGGGTGGGTGGGTCCGGGTCGGGCAGGTGCTCGCCCAGCCATCTCGCCACGCGCTCCATTTCCGGCAGCTCGCGCGTGCGGTTGTGCTCCCACAAACCGCTGAAGCGACGCAGCTGGCGCTCCAGGTAGCCGGTCGGCTTGCCGAAGCCCTCCAGGCCAGCGGCGCGCCAATCGACGGCGTGGATCTCCACTAGCGCGTCGATCAACTCCTCGCCGATCCGCCGGCGCTGCTCGGGCGTATCGAGCGTGGGAGGGGTCTGCCACACGATCACCTCTCCGGGCACACGCTCCATCACATAGAACGGGCAGCCGATCACCGTCTCGTCGTCGCCCACGGCGAGCACCTTCGGCGCCCGCGCCGGGGTGCCCTCCAGCGCGCGCAGCAGGCGCGCCTCGCGCAGCACGTCGTGCGCGCTGGGCGGTAGCGGTCCGCGCGGGGGGCGGCGCAGGACGACCTCGGCGCTTTCGCGCTCGATCAGATAGGTGACGTTCGAGTGCCCATCGCCGATCGGCTGTGCGCGGATCTCGCCAGAGCCGATCCCGTGCTCGTCGAGAAAGGCGGCAAGCGGCTCGAGCACTAGCAGCGGCTCGCGCGCGTCGGGAGCTACGTCCGCGTGGGTAGCGACGATGTCGTCCGGTGCGATGGCTGCGCTCATCCGCTCGCACGCTACACCAGTCTCATCTCCCAATGACCTCACTCGGCCACGACACCATCTCTGCCGGCGCGGGGCCCGTCGACGACCACTACCAGGCGTCATGGCGTCCGCAAGCGCTCTGGGCCCAGGCACTCTGCGTCGGGGTCCTCGGCAGCCTTGCACTCGCGATCCTCAGCCTGCTCAGCCGCCGCGAGCCGACCCCGCGCGGAGACGACCTCATCTACGAGCGCATGGCCCAGCATCCGTTCGCGACGCACACGTTCCCATTCGCATATCGCGTGGGCCTGCCGTGGTTGGTGCATGTGCTGCCGTTCTCGCACACGACTTCCTTCTTGCTGTTGGCCTGGCTGGCCGCTGGCGGCGCGGCGGCATTCGCGTTCGCGCTGATGCGCCGGCTCGGCGCGCCGGCGGCGGTGGCGGCGCCGCTGGCGTTCGCGCTCGCCGTCTCCCCGCCACTGTTGATCGTCGCGCTGCGCGACGGGCGCAACCCAGACGCGGTGACGATCCTGTTCATGATGGCCGCGACGCTGCTGGCGGTGCAGCGCCGTCCGCGCGCGCTGGCGGTCACGCTGCTGGTGGGCGTGCTGTTCCGCGAAGCGGTGCTGTTCGTGATCCCGCTGGCCTACGCCGTCTGGGCCGCCAAGTTGTGGGATCGCGACGTCGCCGTGCGGGTGCTCGTGGCGGGAGCGCCCGCCGTGGCGGCGTACGTAGCGCTGCATTTGGCGATCCCGACCGTCGGTCGCTCCTCGGTGCCCGGGTACAGCGGCTCGCTTGTGGGCGAACGCGGCCACGTCATCGCACTCGGGCTGGAAAGTCTGGCCACCGAGCTGCGCCGGATGTTCTCGGTGTTCGGCCCGCTGTGGCTGCTGGCGCCGCTTGCCTTGCGCGGCAGTCGCTTCGCGCGGCGTGGGCTAGCCCTGGTGGCGTGCTCGTTGGTGTCGATGACCTTCGCCCTTGACTGGGGCCGGATGATCTTCCTCTCAGCGCCGGTGTTCTATCCCGCGGGCGCTTTCACGCTGACCGCGCGCCCACGTTGGCGGATCCCCAGCTGGATCGCGTTCGCCGCGCTGAT
>DATAQR010000047.1:0-8279 GCA_036264565.1 Solirubrobacteraceae bacterium
GGCTTCGGCTTCGCCGAGCACCCAGTTGGCGGAGATCAGGAAGCCGAGCACCTGCTGCTTGAGCGCCGTGTACTGCTGTTCGCACTGTGCCTTGAGGGTCGCGGCCGTCGGCTTTGGCTGACCTTTGGCTGGCTTGGGCGCAGTCGCTTCTAGGTGGGCGACACAGGCTTTGTAGGTGGGCGGGTCGGGAACGACCGCTTTGGCGGTCTGTCCGGCCGCGCTGGCGGCGGCGCTGGAGCCGGCCGCGACCGCTAGCCAGTGGTTGAAGGTGCTGGTCGTGATCGGGCTGCCGTTCACGCTCACCACGGCGTTGCCGGGTACGCCGCCGCCGCACGCGACGAGCGTCACCCCTACAAGCAAAGCGGCGCCGAGCGCCGCGATTGGACCCTTTAGCTTTCGCACGACGCGGGCACTCTAGCGGAAACATGCCAAGCGGTGCTTAACGAGTTGCTTAAGACCTCCTAAGCCACGTCCGTAAGGCCAATCGCCGCCTTCCGGCGGCGATTGTGCAGAGACACACGACTAAGCGGCCTCTCGCACCACCGAGAGCAGCACGTCCGCGGCGCGCACGACCGCCGGGAAGCGCTCCTCGCCGTCCTTGGGAACGCGCACCGACACTTGCGAGCGCCCCGCCTCGTACAGGGCCTCGGGCAACTCTTGGCGCAGACGCTTAGCGCGAACCGAATCCAGATCGATCGGGGTCACCGCCAGCCGGTCGCCGCGGAAGCTGACGGCGTCGGCGCCGGCCTGGCCGAACTTGATGCGGGCCCGCTGCAGCGCGAGCAGGTTGGCAAGCGGCTCGGGCACTGGACCGAAGCGGTCATCCAGCTCCTCGCGCAGCCGTTCCACGTCGGCGACCTCGACGGCGCCGGCGATGCGGCGATGGACGTCGATCTTGGCTTGCTCGTATGGGATGTAGTCGGCTGGGATGTAGGCGTTGACGTTGACATCCAGGCGCACCGGCTCGGGCGCCTCCCGCACGGTCTCACCGTCGGCGGCGTTTGCCCTGCGCACGGCTTCGTCGAGCATCTGCATATACAGCTCGAAGCCGAGCGCGGCCACGTGCCCGGACTGCTCGTCGCCGAGCAGATTGCCGGCGCCGCGAATCTCCAGGTCGCGCATCGCCACCTTGAACCCCGCCCCCAGCTCGGTGTAGTCGGAGAGGGCCGAGAGGCGCTGCGCGGCCTCGGGCGTGAGCGCCGCGGCGGAGTCGTAGAGCAGGTAGGCATAGGCGCGCTCGCGCGAGCGCCCCACCCGTCCGCGGATCTGGTAGAGCTGGGCCAGCCCGAATGCATCGGCGTGCTCGACGATCAGCGTGTTGGCCTGCGGGATGTCGATGCCCGACTCGATGATCGAAGTGCACACGAGCACGTCGGTGCCGCCGCGCAGGTAGTCCATCATCACGGCCTCCAGCTCACCCTCGGCCATCTGGCCGTGGGCGACCGCGAAGCGAACTCCCGGGCACATCGCCCGCAGGCGATCTGCCGTCTGCTCGATCGACTCGACGCGGTTGTGCAGGAAAAACGCCTGGCCCTCGCGTCCGTGCTCGCGCAGGATCGCACGCTTGACCAGCTCCTCCTCGTACTCGCCGACGTAGGTCTTCACGGGCCGGCGCCCTTCCGGCGGCGTCTCGATCACGGATATCTCGCGCAAACCCGCCAGCGACATTTGCAGGGTGCGCGGGATCGGCGTGGCCGACATCGAGATCACGTCCACCTTTAGCTTCATCTGGCGCAGCAGCTCCTTCTGCTTGACGCCGAAGCGCTGCTCCTCGTCGACGATCAACAGCCCGAGATCCTTGGCGCGCACGTCGCGCGAGAGCACGCGGTGAGTGCCGATTAGGATGTCGATCTTGCCGGAGAGGAAGCCTTCCAATGCCTCCTTCTGCTCGGCGACGGAACGAAAACGCGAGACGTGATCGACCGTTAGCGGATAGTCGAGCAGGCGCTCGGAGAAGGTGCCGTAATGCTGCTGGGCAAGGATCGTCGTCGGCACCAGCATCAGCACCTGCTTGCCGTCGTCGGCGGCCTTAAAGGCCGCGCGCAGCGCTACCTCGGTCTTGCCGTAGCCCACGTCGCCACAGACGAGGCGATCCATCGGCCGCGGCGCCTCCATGTCGGCCTTGACCAACTCGATTGCCTCCAGCTGGTCAGGCGTCTCGGTAAATGGGAAGCGCGCCTCGAATTCGCGCTGCCACTCGCCGTCGGGCGGGAAGGCATGGCCGCTGCGGCGACGGCGCTCGGCGTAGAGGTTCAGCAGCTCGCCGGCAAGCTCCTGGGCGGCGCGGCGCGCGCGCGCCTTCATCGTCTCCCAGCGTGTGCCACCTAGCTTCGATAGCGGCGGCGCTCCATCGGTGGCGCCCGCGCCGACGTAGCGGGAGATCTTCGCCAGCTGGTCGGTGGGGACGAACACGCGATCGTCGCCCTGGTATTCGAGGTAGAGGTAGTCGCGCGTGACCCCGGCGACGGTGCGCGTCTGAAAGCCGGCGAAGCGGGCGATACCGTGGTCCTCGTGCACGACGATGTCACCCGTGCGCAGGTCGGTAAACGAGCGCAGCGCTCCGCGGCGGGCGGGTCCGCCCGCGTGCGATCCCTCGCCGGCTCCGCGCGCCGCGCGACGGCGGCGCAGCAGCCGGTGCTCGGGAAAGACCGCCAGCTTCAGCGAGGGAGCGACAAAGCCTTCACGCAGAGAAGCGGCGACAAAGCGCAGCGCCGGCTCGAGCGGTGCGCGCGCGACATCGATGTCGCCGTCGAGCCAATCGGCCTGCAGGCGAGCGAGGTTATAGGCGGCGCGCTCGCCTTCGCCGCGGCGTGGGAAGGCAACGACCGTGCGGTAGCCGGAGCGGACCAGCTTCTCGAGCTCCGGCTCGGCCTCGGCCAGCGAGCGTGCCGCCGTATCGGCTGTGGAGACGCGCAGCTCGATCTCCTGATCGCCAGAGATAGCGGAAAGCCACACCTTCGTGCGCGCGTCAACACCCGCACGCACATCGGCCGGCGGAACATACAGGTGATGGGCGTCCTCGTCGGCAAACGCCGCGCAGACATCGTTCCAATGGTCCTCGAGCGCCGGCGCCAGCTCCTCCTCGGCGGCGACGAGCACCTGAACGCCACTTTGAACCCCGCCGTTATGCCCGCCTGAGCCCGCGTCAAGCAGGTCGAGCAGCGCTCGGAAGCGCTCCACCGGCAACAGCTCGGCGACATCCGGCCGGCTCTCAGCCTCGCCCTCGCCTTCCTCGTCGTCGGCACGCGTTGCAAATGCTCCAGTCGCTGCTGCGATCTCGGCCAGCTCGCGGTGCTCGGCGGCAAGCTCGGCCGCCGGCGCGATCTCGACCTGTTCGACATCGCCAAGTGAGCGCTGAGTGAACGTCGAGAACCAGCGCAGCGATTCGATCTCGATGTCAAACATGTCCACACGCACGGCGTGCTCCTCGGTCGCCGGATACACGTCGAGCAGCCCTCCACGCATGGCGAACTGTCCGCGCTCGGTCACCTGATCGACACGCTCGTATCCGGCGGCGACCAGCTCGGCGGCACACTCGTCCAGGTCGAGCAGCTCCCCCACCTTCAGCACGAAAGCGCGCGGCCGCAGCTCGGGGTCCGGGACCTTCTCAGACAGCGCCACAGCGGAGATGACGACGACAGGCGCCTCCTCAGCCTCGCCCCCGCCACCCTGGCCGGAACCGCGGCTTGCCAGCAGCGCGTCGAGCGCGGCGACGCGCAGGCCGACCAGATGCGGTGGAGGCGCCAAGTGCGACTCGTATGCCACACCGCGCGAGGGGTAGAAACGAACGCGCCGAGGCGCAAGCCACGCGCTCAGATCAGCAGCTAGGTCGCGCGCGGCGCGATCGTCGCCGACGACCACCAGCGCTGGGCGGGCACGGTCGTTATCGAGCAGTGCCGCGATCAGAAACGGGCGCACAGAAGCCGAGACGAAGGCGCGACCGCCGTCGCGGGCAAGCGTGGTGGCGGCGGCGTCCTGGTCGATCGCGCCGAGCAGGGAGCGGAGTGGCATCAGTGAACCCCTTACTCCATGCCTAGCACAACCCGCTCGACGGCCTGACAGGCGTGGTCGAGCAACTCGTCCACTTCGGCCGCGGACTCTGCGAAGCGGCCCAGCACGTAGGCGGAGACGATCTCCGGATCGGTCGAGGCGGGGCGCCCGACGCCGGCGCGAACACGCATGAACTCGCCTCCGCCGAGCTCGCGCTTGAGCGACTTTAGGCCGTTGTGGCCAGCAAGGCCGCCGCCGAGGCGCGTGCGCACGTCGCCGAAGGGAAGATCGATCTCGTCGTGCACGACAAGCACCCGCTCAAGGGAAACCTTCAGCGCTCCGCGGGCCGGGCCGACCGATCGCCCGGCGTCGTTCATGTAGGTCTGCGGGCACAGCACGGCCACGCTCACCCCAGACACCCTTGCCACCTCCGGCCTAGCCGCTGAGGCGCCTGCGTCAGCCGGCAAGAACGCCGCTCCTCTGACTCTCCCCTCGGCGAGCCGGCCGCGGAAGCGATCTTTGGCGCGGCCGAGTCCCCACCGGTCGGATAGCCGCGCGGCGACCATGAAGCCGACGTTGTGACGGGTGGCGGCGTGCTCAGGGCCGGGGTTGCCCAGGCCTACGATCAGCCAGTCGGCCGGCGCTCCGCCGCCAAAGGGCCCGCGCAGCTTCTACTCCTCAGAGGAGGAGGACTCCTCAGCGGTCGCCTCGGCACCCTCTTCGCCGACGAGCTCAGTCTCGCCTTCGGGCTCGGGCTCGGTCTCCTCCTCGGTCTGTAGTCGCGGCGCCGACAGCGTGGCAACCGTCGTCTCCACGTCGTCCAGCAAGGTGACACCGTCTGGGACCACGATCGACTCCAATGTGAGCGTGTCGCCGATCTGCATCTCGCCGAGTGTGTGGACGATCGACTCTGGGATCGCCGTCGGCAGCGCTTCGATGTTCAGCTCGCGCGTTAGCTGCTCGAGCACGCCGCCTTCCTTGACGCCGGCAGTGTCATCGACACCCTCCAGTTCGAGCGTCACTACAGCGTGAATCGCCTTGTCCAGGCGCACACGCAGCAGGTCGACGTGCGTGGTCTGGCCGCGCACCGGGTCGCGCTGGGCCTCCTTGAGCACGACCGGCGTCGCCTTGGCGCCGTCGACGCTGAGATCGACCACCGCGCCGGCGCCGGCCAGGGCCAGGCGCAGCTCGCGTGCATCGACGCTGAAGCTGAGCGGATCGTCGCCGCCGCCGTAGAGCACGCCCGGGATACGCCCGCTGCGGCGCAGGCGCCGCGCCGAGCGCGAGCCGTCGGCCGCGCGGTTGGAGACTTCTAGCTTTGTCGTGGTGGTGGCCATAGAGCGGCCGCTGACTTTAGCAATCCGCTTCGTTTGGGATCGGCGCGCTCAAGCCTGTGAGGGTCACCGACAGGCCGGATAGGAAGTTCCCCTTGCGGCTGACCGACACGCACTGCACCGTCGGCAGGCGCCCGAGCACCGTCCAGGCGACGCGCGTCGTGCCGCTGTCGCTGGTTACCGCATACGCGGTCCCAGAGCTGAGCGTGAGGATCTTCACCGACCCCGAGCGCCGCAGCTTGGCGGCGTTCTGCTCGGCCTGAGCGACACAGCCAGCGTGCTTGCGACAGCCGGAGAGGTGAGAGATCACTCCATCCGCGTTGCCCGCCGCCTCGGCTTTCAACACGGCAAAGATGTCCGCGCGTTCGACGTTCTCGGCCGAGAGGTACCTGGCCAGCAGCACGCTGAACACCAGGAACAGCACCAGCGCGATCGAGCCGATCACGATCAGCCGCCGGCGCGGGAGCCCACGCTGTTCGCGCAACCAGTCGCGCGGGCGGCGCGGCGGGGTCTCGGCGTCCACCTCGGCGCCGGCGCCGGCGTCGGCGGCGCTCAAAAGAGCTGGTTCTCGCCGCCGAACACTTCGCTGACCGAGTCGTCGGTGAAGATGCGGCGGATCGAGTCGGTCAACAGCTCGGCGCAGGGAAGCACGCGGATGTTGGCGGGCCGGTCGGGGCTGACGGGGATCGTGTCGGTCACGACGATCTCCTCCAGACCCGAGTTCTTCAGGTTCTCGAACGCGTTGCCTGAGAATCCCGCGTGCGTGGCGGCGGCATACACGCGCGCAGCGCCGGCGTCGAGCACAGCTTGGGTCGCCGCCGCCAGTGTGCCGGCGGTCTCGATTATGTCGTCGACGATCACCGCTGTGCGACCGCGCACGTCGCCGATCACGTAGCCGATCTCGGCGACCTGCTGGGCAGGGCGCTCCTTGTCGAGGATCGCTAGCTCGGCGCCGATGATCGAGGCGAACTTCTTGTTTAGCTTGACGCGGCCGGCATCAGGCGCCACGACGACCAGATCGGACAGGGCGAGGTCCTCGAAGTATTGAGTGAGCATGAACAGCGCGGTCATGTGATCGACTGGCTTCTGGAAGAACCCTTGGATCTGCCCGGCGTGCAGGTCCATCGTCAGGACGCGATCGGCGCCGGCCGCCTCGATCATGCGGGCGACCAGGCGCGCGGAGATCGGCTCGCGCGGCGCTGACTTCTTGTCCTGGCGCGAATAGCCAAACCACGGCGTCACCGCGATCACGCGGTGGGCGGAGGCGCCGACGGCCGCGTCGATCATGAACAGCAGCTCCATCAGAGAGTCGTTGGCCGTGACGCCCGTCACCGGGTTGCCACAGGTGGACTGGACGATGAAGACATCCGCGCCGCGAATCGACTCGTCGTAGCGGCAGTACACCTCGCCGTTTGAGAACGTCTTCAGCGTCACCGGCCCGACATCGACGCCGAGCTTCTCGGAGATGTCGAGGGCCAGCTGCGGGTTGGCGCGGCCGGAGAAGAGCATCAGCCGCTTGTCGTAGTCGATCGGCAGGCTCGTCGAGGGCTGCTCGCGCGTGTCGATCACGCTCATCTCACCGGAGAGTGTAGAGGCCGCCCGAGACGGCGCCCTAGTCGCCATGTGCGTCGCGGGTCGATTCGGCCCGCGCCTCGGCTGCTTGGCGCGCTCGCCGCTCGCTGTAGCCCTCGACGTTCGACTGGCGCGCGCGGGCCATCGCCAGCGCGCCCTCGGGCACGTCCTCGGTCACGACCGAGCCGGCGGCGGTGTAGGCATCGTCGCCGAGCGTGACGGGCGCGACCAGCGACGTGTCAACACCCCCCTTTACGCGGCTGCCGATCGTGGTGCGGTGCTTGGCGTGACCGTCGTAGTTGGCGGTGATCGTCCCGGCGCCGAGGTTCGTCTGCTCGCCGACGTCGGCGTCGCCAATGTAGGAGAGGTGCGGGATCTTCGTGCCGGCACCGATGTCGGAGTTCTTGATCTCAACGAACGTGCCCACCTTGGCGCCATCGCGCAGCACCGCGCCGGGGCGCAGATAGGCAAACGGACCGACGCTGACGCCGTCGCCAAGCGTGCAGTCGACCAGGTAGGAGCAGCGCACGGTACAGCGCTCACCTATGCGGGTGCCGCCGAGCAAAGTCGTGAACGGCTCGATCGTCGTATCCTGGCCGATCTGCACATCGACGTCGATCCGGGTCGAGGCGGGATCGACGATCGTCACACCGGCGAGCATGTGCCGCTCGCAGATCGCGCGCTGAGCGATGGCGCGCACGCGCGCAAGGGCGATGCGATCGTTGATCCCTACCATCAGGCCCTCCTCTTCGATCACGTGCGCGGCGATCGCCTTGCCCTCGGAGTGCAGCAGGTCCAACGTTTGAGGAAGGTACAACTCCTGTTGCGCGTTCTCAGCGCTCAGCCGCGACAGCGCGTCCAGCAGCGCGGCGCCGGAGAAGACGTAGATACCCGAGTTGACCTCCTTGATCTGGAGCTCCTCGGCGCTCGCGTCCCCGGCCTTCTTAGTCTCCACGACCCGTGCCACCGCACCGCCTGAGTCGCGCACCACGCGCCCGTATCCGGTCGGGTCATCGAGCACCGCCGTGGCCATCGTGGCGAGCGCACCGCTTTCCGCGTGAACATCCACCAGCTCGCGAATCGCCTCCGCGCTCACCAACGGCACGTCGCCGCTGAGCACAACCACAGGCGCGTCGGTGCTCACGTGCTCGGCGGCTGCCTGCACGGCGCCACCGGTGCCGTTGGATTGCGGCTGTACCGCGAGCTCCACTCCGTCGGGCAGCACCGCCTCGCATGCGCGCGCGGGCGAATCGACGACGACCACCTTCTCAGCGCCAGCCGCAAGCGCTGCCCGCACCGGCCACAGCACCATCGGCAGCCCGCATAGCTCGTGCAGCACCTTCGGGGTGGCCGAGCGCATGCGCGTTCCTTGGCCAGCGGCGA
>DATAQR010000071.1:0-9950 GCA_036264565.1 Solirubrobacteraceae bacterium
ACCCCGGCCCGGCCGGGGGTCGCGATGACGGCGATGCGGGCGATCTCGGCGAAGCGGGCGATCTCGGCGAAGCGGGCGATCTCGGCCCGACGCGCGGGACCGGGGGTGCAGACCGCCCCGGCGAGGCAGGCGTAGTCGATGGTGCAGGTCGGGCGGGCGGGACAGGCCGGCCCCACGACCCATGCGAAGTCGATGGTGTACGGGATGTCGTCGGCACACGCGACGCCGACGGCGCCGGCGAGGTCGGCTGATCACGCGCGGCCGTCGGCGCGGCCGACGCCGTCGAGACTGCCCCATCGTTGCCTTCGCGCTCGCGCCCGGGGGACAGGACGGCCTCTGGGCTCCTCCTTCGCCATCGCTCGGCGAGCGCAGCCACATTGCGCCTCACCCCTCCGAATTTCTCCTCGCGCGGCAGCGGCGGGGCGATCCTGGCTTTCACCTGAGCCTCCGCCCATCTGCCGGGGTGCCGAACCGCGCCGTAGGCCTGTAGCGAGCGCTCCCCCCGCCGCGCCAGCGGCCAGCGTCCCTGACCGCCGGGCGATCCACCGCCCGGCACTCCCCCACCGATCGGCGCGCTGCCGGCCCCGCTGGAGCGGCCACCTGGCCGCGTGCGCTCGTGCCCGACCGGCCGGTGAGCGCCCTGCAGCACGGCCACCGCCTGGTGGCGCTTGAGGAACACCGTCCACCAGAACGCCGACATCAGCAGCCACTGCGTCCACCAGCCGAGCGAGTCGAGGGCAACCAGTACGCGCTGCACCGTGAACAGCGCGCCGAGCACGAACGAGAACACCAGCTTGGAGGTGACCGCTCCGAGCAGGCGCGTGAGCCAGCCGGCAAAGACAGCGCGGCCACCGTCGCCAAAGGCAGGCGCGAGTACGGCAAAAGGGGCGAGCAGGAGCAGGAACAGGGCCAGGAAGGCCGCCGCCAGCAGGCGCAGCGCGATCAGCCCGAACAGCAGCGCCAGGCCGAGCACACCGACGGCGATCGCGCACAGGCCGAGCACACGCGGAAACGTGCCACCGTCGGTGCGAAACTCGGCCTCCGCGGCCGACGGCCCGACGCATTTTGTGGCGTCTTCGCTGCGACAGATCACGCGCAGCAGCGAGCGTTCTTCTTTGATCGAGTTGCGCGACGCCCCGTTGGCGGGAAAGGCCAGGAACAGCGCGCCGTTGGTGGTGGCGGCGCGCACCAGTTCGCCGCTGTGCGGCGAGATGTCGCCGTGCAACCCGCCGTGCGCGACCAGGGCGAGCGCAGCGGCTCGCAGGCGTGGGTCCAGCGACGAAGGATCGCTACACCAGCGCACGTTGCCGAACTCCAAGTAGCACCACGGCGTTTCGACTGCCCCCGCGTACAGCGCGCGCACGCTGTCACCAAATGTCGTGACGGCGGTGGCGGGGTTCCCGGTAGCGGTTGCGGCGAGCGTGCCGAGGCTCGCCTGATTGGCCCACTGTCCAACCGCGCCGACGGTCCCACCCGGGTCGGCGATCACCCACAGGCCGCCCGCCATCATCGCGAGCATCGTCAACGCACCGCCGAGCGTCTCGGCGACGCGGCGACGCACGAGTCCGTGGTAGAGCGCAAGCATCGAGGCGAGCGCCAGCACCAGTGCCAGCCAGGGATCGGTGAAGCTGGCGCGCGCGTTGGCCAGCGCGCTCGCGACCGTACTCGCGGAGCCACCGAGCAGTTCCAGCGTGTAACACCACTCGAGCATCACCACGAGCGCGTGCACGACCCACTCGATCGCCCCCCACGCCGGCGCGACGAACAGGTCTTGAATGACCGACAGCAGGCCCCCCGTGCTCAGCCCGAACGCACCCGTGTCGATGTGAACGTCGAGCGCGTAGTTGTTGATCGGCGCCGGAGCGGCGACAAAACCCGAAGTGCGGCAATTGGTCTGGCCGGCGCTCGACAGCCGACCCGGGAGCCTCCCTTTGCACAGAGGGCTCGCAAAACCGTTTTCCACCAGCTGGTCACCGGCGGCCGACGGGATGCCGGCCGTGTGTTCTTCTTCGCCCGGCGTAGCCGCTCCGCCACCGCCCAGCGGAGGCCCGGACGGCGCGCGGACGGCGGCATGTTGGCTGTGCGTGTGCTTGGCCGCGAGTGCGGGCGCCGGCGCCACGGCGAGCAGCAAGCCCACAACCAGCGCCGCTCTTCCCAAACTCACGATGTATCCGTCTGCGGCGCGACCCCCGGCGTAGTCGAGAACGCGCGCAGCAGCGCCTGCTCGGCCAGCTCGACCTGGACCGCCTCGACGCGACCTGAGTGATCGCGAAAAAGGCAGCGGCCGGCGTCCATCTCCAGCAGCCGCTCGCGCGCGCGGCGATCGTCGGGGTCCAGGCCGAGCAGCGACAGGGCACGGGCCGCCTCGCTGTCCGAGCGCATGCCGAACACGAACGTCGCCCCGAGCAGGTTCTCGAGCGACTCGCGCTCGCCGATCAGGGCGTCTGTGACCAACTGCGTGCAGATGATCGGCACCGCCAGCTCGGAGCGGCCCATTCGTTGCAGCGAGGCCAGCAGCGCGCGGCCGACGGGATCGCCGAGCAGCCGCCATCCCTCGTCGAAGCAGAAGATCTTCAGCCGATCCCGCTCAGTTGCGAGCAGGTGCATCGCGAACATCGCGATCAGGCGCACGATCTGCACGCCGACGCGCTCGGCCTGCGTGTACTCCGAGCGCCGCGTGCCCGGCTCGGGCGCCGGCAGGTCGCGGATCGGGATGTATGTGACCTGGCGCTCCCCCACCTGCGCCAGCGCCATATCCGGGTCGGCGAAGCCGAGCTGGGTGAGCCCCGAGCGCGCGTAGACGGCCAGCGCCTCGCCCACCCGCGCTTCGCTCTCGCTTCCTTCGCGCAGAGCGCGCACCACCTCCAGGCAGGTCGGCTCGCGCGAGCGGTGCAGCACCGCATCGACGGCGCCGACGACCGCCGTCTCCCAGGCGGCCTCGGCGCGCGCGGGCAGCAGGTCGCGCAAGAAGGAGACCGTCGCATCCTGGCGCAAGTGCTCAGGCGCAACCCGCAGCGGGTCGAGCATGCCCCGCAGTGAAGGGTCGGGGCGCAGCTCGATCGTGTCCGAACTCGGCGCCACCTCGTCGAGCAGATGGAAGCGATGATCGCCCTTGGGATCGCAGTCGATCACGCGCGCGCCCTGCAGAAACGCCTCGTACTGGAGCTTCTGGGCGAGCGTCGTCTTGCCCGAGCCGAGCGCGCCGACCGACAGGATCGCGGTGTTGCGGTCGCGCTCTGAGCCCTCGCGCAGGTTGAAGCGGACCGGGCGGGCTGAGCCGGAGAGCGTGTGGCCGAGGTAGAAGCCCGAGCGCGAGCCGACGGCGTGCGTGGCGGTCGGCATCATCGCGGCGACCTGCTCGGTCGTGAGCGTGTCGTCGTAGCCGGCGACGCCAGTGCGCTGCCCCGGCAGGTGCTGGCAGAACAGCGCGAGCTGGTCGCCCAGCGGGCGGTGCAGGCGGATCTCGCCATAAGCCCGCCGACATGCCTCCACGCGCTCGTCCAGCTCCTGCTCGTCGCGGGCCCCGACGGCAAGTGCAACGGTGGCACGCAGCAACGGCGGGCGCGAGGAGGACTGCAGGTAGCTGAGCAAGTCGCGCGCCTGCTGCGTGCGGGCATAGCCGAGGTCTGAGACCCCCTGGTCGCCGTCTGACTCCGCCCGCACGATCTGGTCGGCGTCCTGGACGCGGCGGCGGGCGATCCGCAGCGCCAGCTCGTTGGGCAGGAAGCGAGCGCACAGCGAAGCGTCGAGGCCGAACGGCAGCGATTCGATCGGGGCGAACAGCAGCTCGACGCGCTCGGAGGGAAAGCTTGCCCGCTCGGGCAGGGCGCCGAGCACCAGCTGCGCCTGGTGACTGATGCCCAGCTCGGCGTCGATTCGAAGCGCTCGTCCGCGGTGCTCGACCAGGCCGTCGGCCCAGCGCACCACGTCGCCCTCAAGCGGCGCGAGCACCGCCTCGCCGTTGCACTCGAAGGCCAGCGCCCGTGGCTCGTGCAGCCCGTCGAGCAGTGGCTCGCCCAGGCCACGACAGAAGCCGCGGCGCACCAGCCACTGCAGCTCGATCCCGCGCGCCGGACGGGCCGCCAGGTAGTCGCGCAGGCGCGCGTGGACCTGGTCGGCGCGCAGCCGCAGCGCCTCCAGCTCGGTGGCTGGAAGTAGGCGCCGGTCGCGTGCGGAGAGGCCGCGCGTCAGCGAGCGCAGCCACTCGCGCGGATGCTGCTCGGCGGCGCGAGAGACGTATGAGGAGATGTCGCGCTCGGGCTCGCGCAGGGAGACGAGTAGGAACAGCGCCGGCTCGGCAACCTCGCGTCCGCGCAGCCGCTCGGCCTGCGCGCCCAGGTAGCGGCGCGTTGCGCGGACGTGCCGAGCGCCGACCGTGCCACCGGTCTCCGCGCTGCGCGCGGCGTGCTGTTGCTCGCGGACGCCGCCAGCGGCGACGCGTCCGCTCGCCCCGTCTTGTTCAGACAGGTAACCGTCGAGACTCCAAGCGCGGCAGACGCGCAGGATCTGGATGTCAGCTTCGACCGCCTCAAGCGCGCCGACCAGCGCGCCGAGGCGAGCGCGCTTGGCCTCCTCGGCAAGCCACTGGTAGGAGGAGCAGGGCAGCGCAAACGCCGCCCAGACATCGTCGAGACGGCGGCCGAACACCAAATTGCCGTAGACGAATGAGATCGGCAGGCTCACCGGCGCGCGCCGACCTTCAGACGGGCGCCGCGCTCGAGCACGACCACCTTTCCCCGCGCCGGCCCGCGACCGCGAATGCGCACTCTCCCGGGACCCGTGTAGCGAAGCCGGCGCGGACGCGCATCCGAACCGTCGGCAAGCAGCACCAGCTCGCCGGGTAGCAGCCAGCGGTCGGCCGCGCCGCGCGGCCGCAGGCCCGAGAGCTCGCGCGCCGCCAGCGCGAAGCGCAGCAGCGAAAACGCGGCCAGGTGAAACGGCCGGCCCTCGATCGTGATCAGCGTGAACAGCGCCGCCAGGCCCGCCGGCAGCGCCACCTCGCGTAGGTACCACGGCGCCGCGCTCGCCCCCGCTCCGAGCAGCGGCAGTCGGCAAACCAGCAGCAAGCACGCTGCCACGGCGAGGAAGTAGACGACCCCCCGCACCGGCACACCGGTCGGGTTCAGGCGCAAGCGGTCGATCCGGTAGATGCGTCGCTCCAGATCGAAGACGGCGCGAAACGAGCGAATCTCCGTCACGGCTCAGGCGCCGAACAGGGTGTTGACGGTGTCGTGCAGCACGTTCACACCGGCAGGCGTCGCCAGCAGGATCGCGACGATGCCGATCGCAAACACACCGGCGGCCTCCTTGAAGTCGCGCCTGAAGGCGAGCACGATCGAGGCGATCGCAAAGCCGAGCGCGATCATGCTCATGGCAACCTTTCGCCCCGTTTCCCCCGCCTTGGTGGCGGCCGATTCAAGCGAGGCCGTGCCGGCGGCCACGATCGGCGTCGGGGCCGCCGCCTGCGCGGTTGCGACTCCGGCCAGTGGTGCGGCCAGCGCGATGACAACGCTGAGCACGGCGAGCCGTCGAACAGTCTTCATGTCGAATCTCCTTCTGTTGTTGGATTGGATGGATTTGGAGTGCTGGTCGGCGAGAAGGGGCCCTTCGTACGCATTCCGGCGCGTTGCGCATTCCGGCGCGCGCGGCAGTGCTCGTCACTGGCCCTGGTCCACTTCGATCGCCGAGATCTCCCACCGCCCACCGAGTAGAGCGACGGCGAGCCGGTAGGCCAGCGCGTAGCGGCCGCCGCCGCGGTCTTGGGCGTGCACGAGCGCCAGCACCGCGCCGCCGCCCGGCTCCCAGTCGAGGCTGTCGAGCGATTCCAGCGACAGCGGAGCCGCGGGCAGCGGCACCCGCACGCCGGCGGCGAGGTCGGCGGCCAGCTCCGATTCGGTGCCGGCCAGGTAGTTGCGCAGCGCGCGGGTGACGACGGTGGCAAGCGAGGCGTCCTGGACTTCGCCCAGCTGCGCGGCCGCGGGGGCCGGCGCTGTCGGCGGCGGGCCAACGAAGGCGGGGTAGCCGCTCAGGGCCAGCGCGCCGCTCGGCGCACGGCTGACCGCCACGCTCAGGTACAAGAGGCCGGAGGCGTCCGTCTGCACGGCGACCGTGTAACGGCCGCCGACACCACCACCGGTCCTGCCCGGCGCTCCCGACGTCCGCGCCTGCACGACCTGCGTCCACAGCACGTGCTGGGAGCCCGTCTGCGGCGGTTGGAATCCAGCTTCCGGTTCCATCTGCGGGCCGAGATACGGCGCCAACGCGAGCCGATGGGCTTCGGGGTCGGCGGCGTTCCAGCTCAGGTAGCGACGCGCGAACAGCGCGGCGAACCCTTCGGCGGCGCGGTCGGCCTGCCCAGAGCTGGTCGCGACTGCGCGCACGAGCACCGGGACCGGCGGGTCGACCGCGAAGCGCGCGCTGGCCAGCAGGCCGCACACGGCGACCGCCTGCAGTAGCCGGCGCGGCAGCTCGCGGCGCAGGCGCAGACGCCACAGCGCTCGCGGCGTGACTGAGACTGCGACTGGGGCGGTTGCGTCGGGCATCGACGCTCAGCGCTCGAATCCGAACTCGCCGGCGGCGCGCTGGGCAGCGCCGACTTCCGCTTCGTAGGGCGTCGACAGCGGTGCGCTTGCAGCACGCTCAGGCGCAGGCGCCGGCACGGTTTCCCCACCGGAAAAGTGGACGAGCATCGGGCTCGAACGCTTGGGAACATGGCCAGCCGAGACAGGCGGGTACGGCCTGGGCGATGGGCGCGGGCGTCGTCCCGGCGCGGCGGAACCCGCTGTCGGAGAGCCTGGACGCACTGTGCCGGCTGCCGAGGGGCTTGCCGCCACTGGCGCTCGCCGCGCGCGGTGCGCGACGCTGCTAACGATCAGGACGGCCGTGATCGCGGCGACTGCCAGGATCAACCCAACGCCAAGCAGGGCGGCCGGCCGCAGCCTCGACTCGACGCGGCTGCTCGAGACGGTCGGCTGGCGCAAACCCGGCTCGATTCCCACCGGCGCGGCGCCGACACCGAAAACCCCGGCGGCCTCGCCCTCGCCGAGAGGCTCGGGCTCGCTGCCGGGCTCATCCGCCTCCGCTCCATCGAAATACTCGTCCTCCTCGTAGACGCGGTAGACCGCGCGCGACGGGCGAGCGAACATGCTCATCGCCGCCGCCTAGCCGCCGTTCGGCGAGGGGCGCGGGCGACCGGGAGCCGGGCTGGGGGGTGTGCCCGCTCCCGGTCGCGTCCGCGCTGGTGGGAAGCGTCAGGCGATCGTCTGCTGGCCGATCGGAGATCCCGTCGATCTCCGATCGGTCGATCTCCGACGTCCCCAGGGGCGTGCCTATGTGGTGGGCGAGTGGATGACATAGGCGGGTCCCTGGGTATTGATCCGACCGCCGGCCCCAGCCGGGACAACCGGTTGGTCGCAGGCAGCCGGTTGGCCGCAGGCAATCGAGTCGGCCATCAGCAGCTGCGTCAGACGCGCGCGGGCGCGCTGGCCGACCTTGCGGTACTTCTCGAGGCTCCAGCCGTGCTGGGCACAGAACTCGCCCGGCGTCTGCTCGCCGCCGATTTGACTGCTCAAGTGCAGTCGCTGATCGCGCGTCAACTCCCGCGAGAATCGCGCTATGCGTCGCAGCTCCTCACGCACCAGCGCCGTCCGCACGACGTCGGTGCGCTCGTCGACCAGTTCGCGGCCGACGCCCCGGTCATCGCCGGGGATCAGCGGCACGGACCATGCGATCACAGCCTCGATCGGGCTACGGCCGCCGAGGGCGCGGTGGCGGTCCTGGATGCGTGAGCGCAGCCGCTGATCGAGCGCGTTGGCGATGTGCTCGTTGCCGGCGAACGGCCGACTCGCATCGCTGCCGGCGGGCCGGCAGGCGCGCATCAGCATCTCTAGCGTGGCCTGGCTGTAGCAGTCTTCCAGTTCCTCGCGCCCGAGCCGGTGGCTGTGGGTCGCCAGCAACGACTCGCGCTGTTCACGAGCCACCAGCGCGACGGCTTCGGAGGGGTCGAGCACGCCGAGGCGTCGCAGGCCACCGGTGCGCCGGCGACGCCCGCCGGCAGCGAGCGCAAACGGGGGCGACTCGGCGCCGGCGAGACCCGGTTGCTGTACTTGGCGTCGGGTAGACACGCGAGCATGTCGGTGCAGGTGGCACGCACACCCCCCTCCCAATTCGTGCACGAGCGCCTACGGGCGTTCGACCGCTATCAAGCGCGCAGTCCGCGACTCGGCTTTGTGGTTGCGGTGCTCAAGCGCTTCGACGATGACCAGGGCAGCCAGATGGGGGCGCTGATCGCCTACTACGGGTTCTTCTCGCTGTTCCCGCTGCTGCTCGTGTTCGTGACGGTGCTCGGGTTCGTACTGGAAGGCAACCCAAGCGCCCAGGAGAGCATCGTGCACTCCACACTCAGCCAGTTCCCGATCATCGGGACGCAGCTGCAGAGCAACGTGCATTCGCTCGAAGGCAGTTTCCTGGCCCTGGCGATCGGACTTGTGGGCGCGCTGCTGGCGGGCCTTGGCATTACCGGCGCCACGCAAAGCGCGTTTAACAACGTGTGGCAGATCCCGCGCCGCCGCCAGCTCGGTTTCCTGGCGTGGCGCCTGCGCGGGCTGGGGCTGCTGGCGGTGTTCGGCGTACTGAGCGTCATCTCGACTGTCGCTGCCGGCTACGTCACGGCTCAAACCGCCGGCGTCGCCGCCGTGCTGGTCGGAGTTCTCGGCGCCCTGGTGGCGAACCTGCTGCTGTTCTTCGTCGTGTTCAGGATGCTCACCACCGAGGAGGTGGACACTCGCGATCTAATCCCTGGGGTGATCCTTGCCGCCGTGTTGTGGCAGCTGCTGGCGCACATCGGCGGCATCTACGTCGAGAACGTGGTGCGCCACGCCAAGGAGACATCCGGCCTGTTCGCGTTCGTGCTCGGCCTACTCACATGGCTGTACCTGGGCGGCCAGGTGACGGTGTTGGCGGCAGAGGTCAACGTGGTACGGGCCCGGCGCCTGTGGCCACGCAGTCTCTTCTCAGAGGGGACTTGAAGCCATCGGTTCGCCGGCTATACTAACTACACTTTCGTAAGCTCATATGGAGCGTATACCGATGGCTTCGACTCCCCCAACCACCCCAGATCCCAGCGAGCAGCGCAAGCCCGTGCTGCGGCTGATCCCGCTCGAGGACACCGTCGTGTTCCCGAGCATGGGCATCACGCTCACCGTCGACGTCGGCGATGACGAGCGCGTCGTGCTGGTGCCGCGCCACGAGAACGAGTTCCTCGAGGTCGGCACGATCGCCGAGGTCTCCGAGCAACTGCGCCTTCCTGGCGGCGCACGCGCCGTGGCCCTTTCCGGTGAGCACCGCGCGCTGATCGGCGCCGCCCAGACCGGACCCGAAGGAGAGCTGCGCGTCGAGGTCGACGAGCGGCCCGACAACGTGCCCGTGGACAAGCGCACACGCGAGCTCGAGCGCGAATACCGCGCCGTGGTCGAGGAGATCCTCGAGTTGCGCGGCGACGACGGCCGGATCGCGGCATTCCTACGCGCGATCGTCGAGCCTGGCCCCCTGGCCGATTCGGCCGGCTACTCCCCCAACCTGACCTACGAGCAAAAGGTCGAGCTGCTGCGCACGCTCGACGTCACCGACCGCCTGGAGCTGGCAGTGAAGCTGCAGCGCGACAGCCTGGCCGAGCTGCAGGTGCGCAAGCGCATCCGCGAGGACGTCCAGGAGGGAGCAGACAAGCAGCAGCGCGAGTACTTCCTGCGCAAGCAGATGGAGTCGATCCGCAAGGAGCTCGACGAAGACGAGGGCTCGATCGTGGAGGAGTACAAGGCCAAGATCGAGGCCGCGCAGATGCCGAAGGCCGTGCAGGAGCAGGCGCTAAAGGAGCTGGGCCGCCTGGAGCGGATGGGCGAGCAGACCGGCGAGTCGAGCATGATCCGCACATACCTGGACTGGCTGATCGCGGT
>DATAQR010000079.1:0-7643 GCA_036264565.1 Solirubrobacteraceae bacterium
CGCGAACGGATCTTCGACGCGGTCGCCAACCTAACGGCCGGCAAGGGCTACCCGGCGCTAAGCCTGGAGGAGATCGTCGCCGACGCCGCCATCTCCCTGCAGACCTTCTACGAGCACTTCGACAACAAGGAGGAGGCGTTCCTAGCGACGTTTGAGATGGGCCATGCCAAGGCGACGGCGGCGATCAACCGCTCGCTCGATTTGAAGCTCCCCTGGCAGCAGAACATCCGGCGCGGGCTAAATGCGCTGCTCGAGTTCCTGGCCGCGGAGCCCGCCATCGCGCGGTTGGCGTGCCTGGACATCCTGATCGCCTACCCGCATGTGACAGGCCGCGTAAACGAGGCCAACTTCTCCTACATCGAGCTGCTGGACATCGGGCCGGACAACACGTATCCGAACCTGCCAGCGCCGGTGATGCGCGAAGCCTCGGTAGGAGGGATCTTCGAGTTGCTGCACGATCACGTGCTGCGCGGACGAACTGAGCGTGTCACCGAGCTGAGCGACTACGCGATGTACCTCGTGGTCACGCCGTTTGCGGGGCGGGAGATCGCGGGGCAGGCGGTTGCGGAGACGCGCGGGTAGCGGTCCCGAGGCCGCTCAACCATCCGAATACTCCGGTAGTTCCGACTGTGGTATGCTGGGTGCCGTGAAGGTCGATAAGCTCAGTGTGTCGTTCGCGCCGGACCTGGGCGATGCCATTCGAGGCGCGGCGCGTGAGAGTGGATCGAGTCTCTCCGCGTGGCTGGCCGAGGCCGCCGCGGTCAAGCTACGCGCGCAGGCGCTCGCGGATTATCTGGATGAGTGGGAGCGGGAGCATGGTCAGCTGACGCCTGAGGAGCTCGCGAAAGCGGCCGCCGACTTGGAGCTCCACTCACTGCCGGCTGTTGCCTGAGCCAAATGCCGGCGCTGATACTCGACGCGGGTGCGCTGATCGCCGCCGACCGCGGAGACCGCGAACTGATTGCCAGGCTGCGTGTGGCGGAGCAGAGGGGAGTTCAGCTGCGCAGCACCGGCGTGGTGATCGCCGAGACCTGGAGAGACGGCAGTCGCCAAGCGCAGCTCGCGCGCCTACTGAAGGCCGTCGATGTCGTTGCGGTGGATGAGGCTCTTGGACGAGAAGCCGGCCAGTTGCTCGGCAGATCCAAGACAAACGATCCGGCGGACGCCACAGTGGTCGCGATCGCGACAATTGGAGACCGCATCTTGACGAGCGACGCCGGCGACATCAAGCGGCTGGTGAGAGCGTCCCGCCGCGGCATTCACGTCGTGTCCTGCTAGGAGCTCGACCCGTCCAGCACCCCTGCGGAAAATGCCGAGCCTGCGACGGATCTGGTCGAGTTGCCCACGGCGACGCCAACCTACTCCCTGTTTGGATTCAAAGCTTCCGTCAGGCTTGCTCAGGCCACCATCAGCCGTCCGCGCCAGAGTTTCGTCTCACCCTCACGCTAACTTGCGAAAGCCAACAACCAAGCTGGCACATGGAGACGCATGTGCAGCAGTGCAAGATGGAGAGGATCGCTGTCGATGCCCAGAATCAGCTACTTCTTTGGGATCGGGATCACCATGTATTGGGATGAGCCTCATCATTCCGTCCCGCACTTCCACGCCTACTACGGCGAGTACAAGGCCTCGCTCGACCTGACGGGTGAGATCATCGCCGGTGAGCTTCCCAAGCGTCAGCTCCGTCTCGTGCAGGCCTGGGTCGAACTCCATGCCGAAGAGCTGAGCGCTAACTGGGAGCTCGCCGCGAACGAAAGGCCCCTCAATCCGATCGCTCCGCTTCGCTAGCATGCCAATCATGAACGTACTCGTCGATGTCACGGGCGTCGAGGTCATCGGTGACCACCAGCTTCGCGTCGCCTTTGAGGATGGGCTCGTGGGCGACATCGACTTTGCGGGTCGCAGCTGGCGAGGGGTTTCTGAGCCACTGGCCGACCCTAGATTCTTCGCCCAAGCTCGCTTCGACCCGGAGGTGCGTACCGTGGTCTGGCCTAACGGCTTCGACATAGCGCCGGAGACGCTTTATGAACGCGCCAGCCACCATCAGGTCACTCCAGCCCCTGTGGGCTAGCTTCGCGAAAAAGTGCGCCCGGCGGGAATCGAACCCGCGGCCTGCGGTTTGAAAGACCGCTGCTCTTTGGCTCCCCGAAGAGAACCGTTGACCACTGAGCTACGGGCGCGCGCGGCTGTCGATGCTACTACGTCGGTTGCGGTTTGGGCCTAGAAAGTTGGCTCGGGGGGTGAGGCCGCGATCGCGCCGGAAGTAGGCGTTGCGCCTGTAGCCGTCGGGCCGCTGTAGGGATAAGCGTCGGTCAGCAGCAGGTAGTAGCCGTTGGCCTGCGCTCCGTAGCGGATCGCCAGGGCGCCGGCGTTACGCATGCCCAGTGGCATCTTGCCCGTCGCCAGAGCGGCGAACCAGCCGAGGACCGCGACCACGAACAGCAGGCCGCCGTAGGCGCTCTGGACCAGGGCGGCCGGGATCGCGAGCACGATCCGGAAGCCGACGGTCCAGCGGTTCTGGGTCGCCGGCGGGGCGATCACCGGTTCGATCGGGTAACTGCCGACCGCGCCGGTGAAGCCCGGGAACGGGTCGGCGATCAGGAACAGGTATGCGTAGACGTGCTGCTGGTAGCGCACGTAGGCGCCCAGGAAGTTGTGCAGCGAGGGAGGTGAGATGCCGCCGGCGAGCGTCACGAACCAGTTGGCCACGGCCGCGATCAGCGCCGCGATCGCCCACAGCGTCAGCCAGATCAGGTGTGGGATCGCCAGGATCGCTCGGAAGAAAACGGTCAGTCGATTACGCGTAAGCTCGCCGCCCACCTCCAGGCCGATCGGGTCGTTGCGTGTCGGCAGTTCGGCCAGCGCCGTCTGCGGGTCGCTGTCGGGGTAGCGGTCGGTGAGCAGGAACAGGTAGCCGTCCAGCTGGGCGGCGTAGGAGAGCGCGTAGGCGATCGCATCGCGCAGCCCGCGCGGCATGCGCGCCTGGGCGATGCCAACGAACCAGCCGAACAGCGCGGCCACGCCGGCGAGGCCGAGCCCATAGTTGTAGTTGGCGCCAAAGCCGCTCGCGCGCCCGGACGTGAGCGCGCCGGCGATCATCAGCGCTGGGATCGAGAGCAAGATTCGGAAGAAGACCTTCCAGCGGTTCTGCGGCCCTGGCGGCGCGATCTGCACGTCGATCGGGTAGCCGGGCTTGCCGAGGAAGTCGGGGAAGGGCTCGGCGGCGAGCGACAAGTAAGCGTAGACGTGGATCGCGTAGCGCACGTAGCCGGCGAGAAAGTTGTGCAGGTTCTGGGGCGACTGGCCTTGGATCAGGGTGGCGAACCAGTTGACGATCGCCACGATGAAGGCCCCGATCCCCCAGATGCCAAGCCAGATCAGGTGCGGGATCACCAGGATCAGACGGAAGAACACCGTTAGCTGCGAGCGCTGCAGATCGTCGCTGACGATCAGTTTGACGGGACGGTCGTTCACGGCTTCCCTCCTGTCGCGAGCTGCAAGGCGTGGCGCATCCCCTCGACGCGCCCGCATATTGGTAGCGATCCTCCCGGACGGATCGCGACGAACGTTACAAGCTCGTACAGATCAGGGCTTGCGCAGCGTGCCTGTCTCCGGATCGAAGACGAAGCCGCTGATGTGATCGCGATGCGCCAGCTCGGAGCTGTGGCGCAGCCGCTGCAACCCGTCGCGCAGAGCCTGCTCGACGTCGGCGAACCCACCCATCCGCCAGTTGGGGGCGGCGCCGTCGGCGGCCAGTTCGCTCGCGAAGGCGTCGTCGCTGGCGCCGAGCAGCCCGCAGCCGTCGTGCATGACGACGACGATCTCCACGGTGCCGAGCTTGCGCTGGGAGACGCTCAGCGAGCGGATCGCGTCGTCGGTCACGAGCCCGCCCGCGTTGCGCAGCAGGTGGGCGTCACCGCGGCGCAGGCCGAGCATTGGGAACAGGTCGATGCGCGTGTCCATGCAGGCCAGGACGGCGACCTTGCGACCGGGGCGGGGGCTGAGCCCCGGGGCGGCCAGATCGTCTGCGCAGGCCGCCGCGTGGGCGAGCATGTCCTCGGCGTTGGTCATTTGGCGGCGATCTTATGACGAGGCCGAGCGGGTCGGCGGCGCCACACTCACCGCCGCGGCGGGAGCGACGAGGAGGGCGGTGCCGAATCGTTTGCGCTGGCGTCGTCCTCCGGACTCGGCTCCGCGCGCAACGACAGGCTCATCTTGATCGCCCGGACCGCCCCAGTCGCCCCCGCCTGCAGGCCGAAGCCGATGACGAGCAGGAACACGCCCGGGATCAACAGCACCTTCGATCCGAGCATCAGGATCCCCAGCCGCCCAAGCAGATAGGGAGGCGTGCAGACGGTCGCGCTCAGCGCCGTGCCGAGCAGTCCCTTCGTCAGCTTCTCGCGCCGTGACAGCCTCGGCTTGATCCCGATCAGCCGCGAAGGCACGGCCACGTAGCAGATCATCATCACACCGACAACGGCGCCGAGCGCAAGCGCAAACCAAGGTTTCTGCCAGCGCGGCCCGATTGTCATCGCGATCGCAAGCGGCGCCCCAATCGCGACTCCCCACAGCGCGATTGGCGCGAGCCGTTCGCGCGCCGCTTCGTAGGCGGGACGGATCTGTGGCGAGCGCGAGCGCGTGATCGCGAACGCGAACACGGCGTTCATGAAGAAGCTCGCGGCGGTGATTGCGACGATCGCGAGAATAATCGGCACGAGCACCGCGCCGCGCAGCTGCGGCAGCGACTTGCCGTGCAGCACTTTCGCCCGCAGGTCGTACATCGCCAGCCAGATCCAGACGGCCGGCAGCACCTGCACGAGCATCAGCCGCCAGTTGGCGACGAGCATGCGCAGCCCTTCGAGCAGCATCGCGAACGCGCCGACAGTGAGCGCAAGCGGCGCGAACGCACGCCGCCTGCGGCTGAGCGCGAGCACCTGATCGAGCACGACCTGGTCGTCCTGCTGGATCGCACGGACCACTTGCGTAACGCGCGTGAGCACGGCCCGTCCCGGGCGAGAGGAGATGACCGAGGACGGTTTCATTGTCTTTGGATCAGTTGCCGAGCGTGGGCAGGCGCTCGCGCACGACCTCGGCCGCGGCCTTGTCGTCGCGCAGCCCCTTGTAGACGGAATGGCGCAGGATGCCATCCATTGTCCACGAGCCGAACGCAACCTCGCACACGAGCTTCGGCTCGACGAAGTGCGCGCCTTGGGCGGGCTGCGTGCCGGTGAAGGGTGAGTGCTGCTGCTCGAGCTCGGACAGCAGTCGGGCCAGCCGCTCCAGCTCGGCGTCGTCAAAGCCGGTGCCGACCCTGCCGACGTAGCGCAGCTCGTTCTCGCCGCTGTGCTCATGGACGCCGAGATGCAGCGCACCGATCGTGGCGGCGCGCCCTCCCTTGCCGGTGGTGTAGCCGCCGATCACGGCCTCTTGGCGGCGGTCGTTCTTGATCTTCAGCCAGCCGGCGTCGCGACGCCCGGGCGCGTAGCGAGAGTCAAGCCGCTTGGCGACGACGCCCTCGAGCCCCTGCTCGCGGGTGGCGGCCAGGAAAACAGCTCCCTCGCCGATGTGGAACGGGGGGGTGCGCCAGTGCTCGCCGTCGAGGCCCAACTCGGCCAGGCGCGCGCGCCGCTCGGAGAAGGGCAGGTCCATCAGCGAGCGGCCGTCGAGCCAGAGCAGGTCGAACAGGATGTACGTCACGGGTGTGGCACGTGCGCGGCGCTGGACCGCCGCGTCCCCGCGCAGGTGCATGCGCGTCTGAAGCAGCTCGAAGCTGGGCCTCCCGTCGCGGTCGAAGGCGACGATCTCGCCGTCGAGGATCGCACAGTGTGATCCGAGCGCTGTGGCCAGGGCACGCAGCTCGGGATAGGCGGCAGTGACCTCGTTGCGGTTGCGGCTCCAGAGGTGGAGTCGCTCGGGTTGGCAGTGAGCGATCGCGCGTACGCCGTCCCACTTGACCTCGAAGGCCCAGCCCGAGTCATCGGCCGGAAGCGTCGCCAGGCGCGCGAGCATCGGCTGCACGAACTCGGGCATCTCCTCGCAGGCTGTGTCGGCGCTCATAGCCAGGAAGGAATACTCGCTCGCCATGAGCGAAGTCTGTTAGCAACTATTGAGCGTAGGGTCAGAGCCGAAGACACGCGCGCCGGAAAGCCGACGGTGCATGACCGTCGCAGCTTCGGGATTTGAGTCGACAAGCACGTAGCGGCGGTCGAGTTTGGCGGCAACAGCACCGAGCGTGCCGCTGCCAGCAAAGAAGTCCAGGCACCAGTCGCCGGGACGGCTCGAGGCCTGAACGATGCGGCGCAGGACACCTTCTGGCTTTTGGGTCGGGTAGCCCGTCTTCTCCGAACCGTTGGTGGGGACGATCGTGTGCCACCAGACGTCTGTCGGCAACTTGCCGAGCGCGGCCTTCTCCGGGGTGACCAGGCCCGGCGCCATGTAGGGCTCGCGGTCGACGGCCTCGCCGTCGTAGTAGTAAGCGGACGGGTCTTTGACGTAGACGAGGATCGTGTCGTGCTTGGCCGGCCAGCGCCGCTTCGTGCGCGCGCCGTAGTCGTAGGCCCAGACGATCTCATTGAGGAAGCATTCGCGGCCGAATATCTCGTCCAGCAGCAGCTTGCAGTAGTGCGCCTCGCGGTAGTCGATGTGGAAGTAGAGCGTTCCGCTTGAGCACAGCAGCCTGTGCGCTTCGCGCAGGCGCGGTTCCAGGAACGCCAGGTAGTCATCGAAGGTGTCGCGGTAGCTGGACTGGTCGAGCAGGCGGGTGCGATAACGCCGGCCCTGGAAGCCGGTGCGGTCGCCGTCAGGGTCGGGCACCGCCTGCAAGCTGCGGCGCGCCTGGCTCTTGCCGGTGTTGAAGGGCGGGTCTATGTAGATGAGTTGGAAGCTGGCGTCGGCGAGCGTGGGCAGCACGGCCATGTTCTCGGCAAGATGGATCGAGTCCTCGCGCGGGCATCCGGCGGCAGGCGTGGCCGGGGTGAGATTCTTCTGGGCTGACATCGATCGGACGGTATCCGTCAGGGTGGATGGGCTCTGCCGCTGAGGAGCCCCGCTGGCGGTGGTACGCTCGCCTTCTGAGCAGCAGCACGTCCGTGCGATCAAGGGGGCCGTTATGCAGATCCGTCGTCACGTCGCTGTATTTGCCGCGTTGCTGGCAGGGTTGACGCTCGCCTCCTCGGCGAGCGCGGCCACCATCATCGTCACCACGGCCGAAGATGAGGCCTTCCTAAATGATGGCCATGTCTCGCTGCGCGAGGCGATAACGGCGATAAATGCCGGCAACAACCTCGGCGACCCCGACATCAAAAACCAGCTTCCACCCCCGGGGACATTTGGTATCAACGACACGATCGACTTCAACATCCCAGGTTCGGGTCCTCACCGGATCCTCGTCGGCGCAGGCAGTGTCCTCGGCGCACTGCCCGCGCTCACCAAGCCCGTGCTCATTGACGGCACCTCCCAGCCGGGCTCTGAACCCAACAAACTTGTGAATGCAGACAACGCCGCCACGCAAATCCTGCTCGACGGCTCGGGCGCCGGACTAAACACCTTGGGCCTGGTCCTCGCGGCAGGCTCGAGCGAAAGCACGATCAAGGGCCTTGACGTGTTCGGCTTCGATGGGGGGGGCATCGCGATTCAGTCGAACT
>DATAQR010000146.1:0-10054 GCA_036264565.1 Solirubrobacteraceae bacterium
GTGCCGTTGGTCGAGCCGAGGTCCTCGACCACAAGTATCCGGCCCTGTTCGTAGACGCGCGCGTGGCGCGAGGAGGCAAACGGGTCCTCCAACCGGATCTCGGCGGTGTCGCCGCGGCCCAGTACGACCTCGCCGTCGAGGTCGTAGATCATCCCCGGCTCGTGCCCGGGCGCGCGCTCCACCACTAGGCGGGGTGAACGACCGGCGATGTCGGTCGGCCCGAGCGTCGAGGCCGTATGCAGCCCGGTCGCGTCGGGCGCCGCCAGCGCCGGATCGGCGCCTGCCGCGGGCGGAGCGCCGCGGCCACGCAATGCTCCCGCGCCGCCGCGCAGATCGCGCAGCGCGCTGCGCGAGACCCACAGTAGGAACAGATACATGACGGCCAGGAAGCCGAACTTCAACATCACCGATACGGGCTCGAGGCTGTTCATGGCGCGAGCTCGAACACCATCTCGGTGGAGCCCATGCCGACGCTGTCGCCGCTGCGCAGCTCGTGCGCGCCCGCGATCGTCTGCCCGTTGACGCGCACGCCGTTAGTGGAGCCCAGGTCTTCGATCGTCCACCTGGAGGAGTCGAGCGGCCGCAGCTCGGCGTGGCGGCGCGAGACGCCCGCATCGTCGAGCACGATGTCGCAGTCGCGGCTGCGACCGATCGCCGCTCCGCGTGGAGACACCAACATGCGCTGGCCGGAGAGGACCAGCAGCGCCTTGGCCGGGCGCCGCGAACCGCTGCGCTGAACCGCCTCGCGAACCCGCTCGGCGTTGCTGAAGATCATCGTGTTGCCGACGGCGGCCGGCTGGGCGGCTACAGGTACCTCGCGACGGCGAGGGGGCGCGGAGGGCGCCGGTGGCGGGCTCACCGCGGCTGAGGAGTCAGGCGATGGGCGGCCTTCGCGCTCCGCCGGCTCCGTCCGCGTCGTCCGGGCTTCGATCCCGAACTCGCCGAGCTGTAGATCCTCGTCGGTGTGGAAGGAGATGTGCGGTCCCGAGGCAAGCGCGAAATCCTCCGCGCGCGCGTGCTCGAGCAGGTACGCGCACAGCTCTTCGATTACCTCGTGTTCGACGCCTTCATAGCGCACTCGGTCGCGTGGCGAGAGCCACACCGAGTACTCGTTCGGGGCGTATACGCGCGAGACCGAGACGGTCGTGTTCTCGTCCATCTCTCGCGCCAGCTTGTGGGCAAGCTCCATCGGGCGGACCTCCGAGCGAAATACGCGGCCAAAGGTCCCCTCTACGAGGCCGGCGATCATGTTCTCCAGTGTCCGCAGCGGATTCATCTCGGGTGGTTCATCCTGGAAATTCGGTGTGGGTTTGCCGGGTGCATATGCGTGGCTGACGTTCCGTGGCGTCCGTGCGCGTACCGGTAGTACGTGTGCGGACGCCACGGGGCGTCAGACGCGTACAGGCGCCGGCAAACACCATCGAATTCCCAGGATGAACCACTAGACCCCGTTTCTCTGCTGGGGGAGCCCTCATCACTCTACGGATCGGCGGCGATGGCGATGCCGCCGGGGCCGATCGGGCTAGGAGGACGGCGGCGTGACGGGTCCGCGCAAGGCCCGCGCGCAGATCGCCAGAGCGCATCCAAACATCGCGCCCAGCAGCAGTCCGCGCGGACTGCCTTGGCTGGCGTGGGCCAGCAGCGAGCGTTCGATCAGTGGCGCGGCGGCGAGCAAAGCGACCGTCCAGGCGATCGCGAGCAGCACATCCAGACCGGCGTTGCGGCCACGAACGACCCAGGGCAGCAGCATGGCGCCAAGCGCCCACACGAGCGCGCCGATCGCGAGCCCAGGGGTAAGGATCGGGGTCAGCACGTGCGAGGCGGTGCCCGTGAGCGACGCCTCCCAAGCGTCGCGCGCGGGCAAGCCGCCCGCAGGTCCCAACCACAGGCGTCGAGCAAGCAACGGCTCGGCCAGCGTGAGCCACCAGAACCCAAGCGCCGCCAGCCCGGCGCGTGCTTGCCAACTCGCGCGCTGGCCGGCAAGGGCAGGGAAGGCCGCGGCCAGTCCTGCGAGGCCGAGCGCGGGCGCAGCGGCGGCGGCCAGCCAACCTGGGCCCGATTGCCGAGCCAGCAGCAACAGCGGCGCGGCGGCGGCGAGCAACAACAACGCCACACCGCCGCGACCGGTGGCGCCCTGCCACGCAGCGAGGGCGAGCACACAGCCAAGCCAGACGCCGCGCGGCAGCGCCAACCGGCGCGACCGACCGGCGGGCACGTCGAACAACTCGGGCGTTATCGCAGGGGCGTCTTTGACGACAGGCTCAGGCGCCGCGCGCATTTGCGTGGCGTCGATGGCCTGCGCACGATCGCCCTCTGCGCGGCGGGCAAACAGGCGCCGTTTGAGGCCACTCTCCAGCGTCCGCTGAAGCGCTTCGTGCAATTGCGCAAGCGATCCGCGAAGCTCGGGATCCGCCGCCAGCGCTGAGTCGATCGTTCTTGCCAGCTCCCCGGGCAGGTCACGGCGGCGGCGGCGCAGTGGCGCGATCGGCTCGCCGATCCTCCTCGCTGTCGCGGCGGGCGTGCGACCGCGAACCGGGTTGACGCCGGTGAAGGCCTCGTAGAGGACAAGCGCGAGCGAGTACAGGTCGGCGGGCGGCCCGGCGGCGTGTCCCTCGCTCTGCTCGGGCGCCATGTAGGCGAGCGTGCCGAACACGTCTCCCGCTCGCGTCAACTCCTCGTCGCCCGCGAGCAGCGCGCCGCCGAAGTCCGCGAGCTTGGCAGCCGCCGGCGAAGCGTCGCCGCGACCGGGCGTGACCCGCACGGCGTCCTCGGGGATGAGGACGTTCTGTGGCTTGACGTCGCGGTGGACGACGCCGCGCGCGTGCGCGTGCGCGAGCGCGGCGGCAAGCGTCAGACCGATCTCGACGATCTCCTCGTCGCAGAGCGCGTCCTGCTCGATCAGCTGCGCAAGCGTCTCGCCCTCGACCAGCTCGGAGATCAGGTAGAAGGCGTCCTCGTCCGAGCACCCCTCATACAGAGCGACGATTCCGGGGTGAGCCAGACGCGCGGTGGCGTGCGCCTCACGCATCGCGCGCGCCCGGTCCTCCGGGGAAGGCAGCGCGATCCGCTTGAGTGCGACGGTACGCCCGAGCTGCTCGTCACGGGCGCGCCAAACCGTCCCAAAGCCGCCAGAGCCCAGCCGGTCGAGCAAGCGGTAACGGCCAAGCAGGAGCTCGCCCCGTCGCTGCGCGCGCTCGTCGGAGACGTGAATCTCCCCGCGAACGAGGGTCTTTGAGGTTTCCACGCTGACCGGCTTCGCCGTCGCCAGAGCCTTTCCCTGCTGGCTGTTCGTGCCGTCGGTGACTGGCCGAGAAGTTGCAGAGCCGCTCGCGCAAAACACTCCGCCGGGCGGTGGAGTCATACTGGTGAGCTTCAGGAGCCCTGCAAGGAGCGATTTTTGTCGTTCTTCGACGACGAGGACGAGGAGCCGCCGACCGCTGTACGGCCGGCGCGTCCCCAACAACAACCACGACCGCAACCGCGCCGTCCCGGACGCGGCGGCGGTTCAGGCGCGGGAGCGAGCGGAGGTGCCGGCGGCGTGCACGCCGCCGATCACCACGCGACGATGGTCCGCCGACGGATAGCTGCCGCCGTCGGCGTCGCGCTGCTGATCGTGATCGTGCTGCTCGTCAACGGCTGCCTGAAGCACGGCAAACAGCAGGCGCTGGAAAAATACAACAGCGAAGTCGGCAAGATCGCCCAGGAATCGCAGACTCAGGTCTCGCGGCCTCTGTTCGCCACGCTTGCCGGCGCCTCTGGCAAGTCGGCGTTGGAAGTCGGGCAGCGCGTCGACGAAGATCGCGTGACCGCGGAACAACAGGCCGAAGCGGCCAAGAAGCTGAGCGTGCCCGGCAGCATGAGCGCGGCTCAGCGCAACTTTCTGCTGACCATGAACATGCGTGTGGAAGGTCTGAGCAAGGTCGCCAACCTGGTGCGGACCGCGCTCGGCGGCCAGGCGCCACAGGCGGCTAGCTCGATAGCGGGGGCGATGGAGATCTTCCTGGCCTCCGACATCGTCTACTCCCAGCGCGTGGCTCCGCTGATCCAGGAAGCCCTTAGCTCCGGGGGCGTCAACGGCCAAAGCACCCAGACCAGTCGCTTCCTGCCGAACCTGAGCTGGCTGCAGACCGCCACGGTGCAGGCCAAGCTCACGGGCGCAACACCCTCTGGGGGCGCCGTAACCCCGGGCACGCACGGGCATTCGCTGAAGGGCGTTAGCGTCGGCACCAACACACTTGCGGCGGCGCCCACGCTCAACCACGTCAGCGGCGGCGCCAACCCGACATTCACGGTGATGGTCGAAAACGCCGGCTCCAACCCCGAGACCAACGTCAAGGTGGACATTTCCGTTACCAGCGAAGGCAAGACGCTGACGGCTTCGCATCTGATCAATAAGACCGAACCGGGCAGCACCACCAACGTGGACATCCCCGTCACCGGTGTGACGCTGGGCGCGGCTTCGCGGGTGAGCGTGAACATCGAGCCCGTGCCTGGCGAGACCGACATCGAAAACAACAAGGGCTCCTACCTGGTGATCTTCGGGAAATAGCGGCGAGCCGCATCGCTCTTCGCAAACAGCGCACGGGCGAGCCCGCATATAGGCGACCGGGCGGATGAGCGGCTAACTTGTCCTCGGTGCTTGCCGCCTCGCTCAACAACGCTCAGGGGATCTTCGCGCTGGCGGCGCTGGCCGTTGCGGCGCTGGCGCTGATCGGCTGTCTGCTGTTGGCGCGCTCGCTGCGGCGGCTACGAGCGGCGCAGAAGCTCGTGCTCGGCGACGGCTCTGCTCGCGACGTCGTTGCTCACAGCGCCACGCTGCAGCAGGCCTTCGAGGCGCTGCAGGACTATGTCGGCGATGTCGCGGTGCGTCTCGACGGCCGACTCGACCAGGTCGAGCACAGTCTCACCGGCGCGATATCCCACCGAGCGCTGGTCCGCTACGACGCCTACAACGAGCTCTCCGGCCAGCAGTCAATGTCGATTGCTCTGCTCGACGAGCGAGCCTCAGGCGTCGTTCTCACCTGCATCCACCATCGCGACCAGGCTCGGGTCTACGCCAAGCAGGTGGTCGAAGGCCAGGGCGAGCTCGAGCTCTCGCCAGAGGAGGCGGAGGCGATCAGCACGGCGTTGGCGGCTTCCGGGGCGTCGGCGAGAGCATGAAACCCACCGCTGGGTATCTGGGGCCGGAGGGAACTTTCAGCGAGGAGGCACTGCTCGGCAGCGTGCGGCCGGATGCTGTGGTCCCAGTCGCGCTGGCGACTATCCGCGACGCCGTCATCGCGGTGCAGGAGGGAACGGTGCGCTGGGCGCTGGTCCCGATCGAGAACTCCGTGGAGGGCTCTGTGCCGGTCACGCTCGACACGCTCGCCGGCGAGGCGGCCGACGTGAGCATCGTCGGCGAGGTCGTGCTGCCGGTACGCCACAACCTGATCGCCGGCGAGCCGCTCGAGCTGGATCGGATCCAGACGATCGTCTCCCACCCGCATGTTCCCGGACAGTGCACGCGCTTTTTGAGCAAGGAGCTGGCGCACGCGGGGGTCGCCGCCGCCAGCTCCACTGCGGAGGCCGTACGGCTGGTCTCCGAGCACGCCGACGGGCACACCGCCGCGATCGGCACAGAGCTGGCTGCCCAGATTTACGGCTGCACGATCCTTGTAGCGGGCATCCAGGACCGCCAGGACAACGAGACCCGCTTCGTCTGGTTGGCGCACGGCGACGCTTCCGCGCAAGGGCCCCCTTTGCGCAGTGACGGGGGGCCGGGTGGCAAGACCTCGATAGTGTTTTGGGGCTCGGGCGCGGGGCGATCGGGCTGGTTGGTGCGCTGTTTGGACGCGTTCGCCGAGCGCGACATCAACCTGACGAGGATCGAGTCGCGGCCGATGCGCGAGCAGCTGGGTCAGTACATGTTCTTCGTCGATCTGGAGGGCTCACTCGCCCAGGACAGCGTGGCCGACGCCCTGGAGGGGCTGCGGGCGCTGTGCGAACACGTGCGCGTGCTCGGCTCGCATCCGATCGCCTGAAAGGAGTCACAAACGTGCTGTTGCGGGGCTCTGACCGCTACACTCCGGCGCGGAACATGGAAAGCATGGCCCCCACAGAGCCAGTGGGGTCCGTGTCGCCCGCAGAGCACCAGCGGCACTGACCGAACTCGTCGTCGAACACGACGACGGGTGGCCGGGTGCTCGTCCTCAACGCGACCTACGAGCCGATTAACGTCTGCTCGGTGCGGCGGGCTGTCGTGCTGCTGCTCAAGGAGAAGGCCGAGCTGATCGAGCGTGGACTGGCCGAACTGCACTCCGAGACTTCAACGCTCGCGCGCCCCGTCGTGATCCGGCTGATGACCTACGTCCGGGTGCCGCGCGACACTCACCGGCGCAAGATCACTCGGCGCGCCGTCTTCGCCCGCGACAGCTGGACCTGTCAGTACTGCGGCTCGCGCTCAAACCTGACGGTCGACCACGTGATCCCACGATCCAAGGGCGGCAGCTCAAGCTGGGAGAACATCGTCGCATCGTGTGCGCCGTGCAATCGGCGCAAGGGCGACATGCTGCCGCGCCAAGCGGGCATGCACCCGCGCCACAAGCCCCGTACGCCGCGAGCGGAGATCTTCATCCACGTCGCCAGCCCGTCGATCCCGGCGGCGTGGCGGCAGTATCTGCCGACCGCGGCCTGAGGAGTCCTGAGAAGACCGAGACTCGTCTGGAGCAGAACGTCAAGGCGGCTCAGTCCGTAAACGACGGAGGGCGCCCTCGACCAGGCGCCCTCCGCTCCCAAACTGTGCTGGACACGACCGCGTCGGCTTGCTCACGAGCGCCTGCCCGAAGGCACGACACTTGCGCAGCGAGTCGGAGGGACAATCCGACGACCTTCGCGGTGGTGGTCCGGTTGGATTCCGCTAGGCGGGTCCAGCCGAGCGATTCGGCCTAACGGCCGGCCACCTCCAGAGTCCCGCAAGTACTGTCAGTCAACGTAGGACCACCTCCTTTCTCTGGTCCTAGCAATGTAGCGGACATCGAGGACGATGTGGACGCCTCAGCGCCAGCGCGGCGTTGCGTTGCGTGTCCTGCTCAGGTGAGGACTACCCGCCCACGGGCCGATCCGGCAGAGGCCGCCCCGCATCGAGCGGCAGCGGTGTCTGGGGATCTTCGGCGATGTCCTCTTCCTCACCGCCTTCAACGACTAGCGCTACCGCGCTGACGGCGTCCTCATCCTTGAGGTTCATCACGCGCACACCCGTGGCCGAGCGCCCCTGCTGGGAGATGCCCGCCGCGGAGGTTCGCTGCACCATCCCGCCGACGCTGATGAACACGAGCTCGTGGTGCTCACGCACTACCAGCGCGCCGGCAAGGCCGCCCTTGCGCTCGGTCAGGCCGATCGTCTTGACGCCCTTGGCGCCGCGGTTGGTCTTGCGGTACTGGGCGATCTGGGTGCGCTTGCCGTAGCCGTTCTCGGTGACGACGAGCAGGTCCATGTCGTCGCGGGCGACATCCATCGCGATCACCTCCCCGTCCTTACCGACATCCATCCCGCGCACGCCGGTCGTGTCGCGCCCCATCGCGCGCGCATCGGACTCGGCGAAGCGGACTGTCAGTCCTGCCCGCGAGACCATGATCACCTCGTCGCCCTCGTCGATCGCGCGCACGGCCAGCAGCTCGTCGTCGTCGCGGATGTTGATCGCAATGATCCCGTCGGCCTTGATCGGCGTGTTGTAGGCCTCAAGGGCGGTCTTCTTGATTGTGCCTTTGCGCGTCGCGAAGACCAGGTACTTGGTCTCGGTGAAGTCGCGCGTGGAGAGCACCGCCTGCACGCGCTCGCCCTCGCGCAGCGGCAGCACGTTCACGAGTGCTCTGCCCTTGGCCGTGCGCGACGCCTCCGGCAGCTCGTACACCTTCGAGCGGTAGACCTTGCCGCGGTTGGTAAAGAACAGCAGGTAGTCGTGCGTCGAGCAGATGAACAGGTGCTCGATGAAGTCGCCATCCTTCATGTCCATGCCGGTGATCCCACGCCCGCCGCGGTGCTGTTGGCGATAGGTCGTTAGCGGCAGCGACTTGATGTAGCCGGTGTTGGTGATCGTGATCACCATCTGCTGATCGGCGATCAGGTCCTCGATGTCGATCTCGTCCTCGGAGAGGCTGATGTCGGTTCGCCGCTCGTCGCCGAAGCGCTCGGCGATCTCGGTCAGCTCCTCCTTGATCACTGACAACACACGACTCTCATCGCCGAGGATCGCGCGCAGCTCGGCGATTCGCTCGGTCACGTCGGCGTGCTCCTGCTTGATCGCGTCGGCCTCCAGGGCTGTTAGCTGGGAGAGGCGCAGGTCGAGAATCGCCGTCGCTTGGATCGCGCTCAGCTCGAAGCGCTCCACCAGCTGTTCGCGTGCCGCTTCGCGGTCGCGCGAGGCGCGAATCATCTCGATGATCGCATCGAGGTTCTCGAGCGCGATCAGCAGCCCCTCGAGGATGTGGGCGCGGGCCTCCTTCTCGGCCAGCTCGTGCTTGGTGCGCCGGACGATCACCTCGCGCTGGTGGGCGACGTAGTTGTGGATCACGGCGCGCAGGTCGAGCGTGCGCGGCACGTTGTCGACCAGCGCGACCATGTTCACGCCGAACGTGCTCTGCATAGAGGTGTGCTTGTAGAGCTTGTTCAGCGCCACCTTCGGGATCACGTCGCGCTTGAGCTCGATCACGAGGCGCATACCGCGCTTGTCGGACTCGTCGCGCAGGTCTGAGATCTCAGGGATCTTCTTGTCGTGCACCAGGTCGGCGATCTTCTGGATCAGCCCGCCCTCGCCGCCCTTCTTGACCATGAAGGGGAGCTCGGTGACGACGATCGCCTCCTTGCCCTGCTTGAGCGGCTCGACGTGCGCCTTGGCCTGGACACGCACCCGACCTTTACCGGTCTCGTAAGCGTCGCGAATGCCGGCCCGGCCGAGGATGATCCCACCGGTGGGGAAGTCAGGCCCCTTGACGTGAGCCATCAGCCCCGCGACGTCGATGTCGTGATCGTCGATGTAGGCGATTGTCGCCGCGATCACCTCGCGCAGGTTGTGCGGGGGTATGTTCGTCGCCATCCCCACGGCAATCCCGGAGGAGCCGTTGACGAGCAGGTTCGGGAAACGCGCCGGCAGCACCAGCGGCTCTTGGCGCGAGCCATCGTAGTTGGGCACGAAGTCGACCGTGTCCATGTCGAGGTCGCGCAGCATCTCCGTGGCAATACGAGACAATCGTGCCTCTGTATATCTCATGGCGGCTGCCGGATCATCGTCCACCGAGCCGAAGTTGCCCTGCCCGTCGACCAGCTCGTAGCGCATCGAGAAGTCCTGGGCCATGCGCACGAGCGTGTCGTAGATCGCCGAGTCGCCGTGCGGGTGATAGTTGCCCATCACCTCGCCGACGATCTTGGCGCACTTGGCGTAGGAGCGGGTCGGCCCGAGACCTAGCTCGTTCATCGCGTACAGAACTCGCCGGTGCACTGGCTTGAGGCCGTCGCGCACGTCGGGCAGCGCGCGACCGACAATCACCGACATCGCGTAGTCCAGGTACGCGGTGCGCATCTCCTCCTCGAGAGCGCGCGGTTCGATGTTGCCCCCGCTCAAGGTCTCAGGCGTGGCCACTGCGCTTCACCTCCTCAGACGTCAAGGTTCGCTACTGCTCGAGCGTTGTCTTCGATGAAAGCGCGGCGCGGCTCTACCTGATCGCCCATCAGCATCGAGAAGATCCTGTCGGCGACGGCGGCATCCTCGAGCGTCACTTGCGCAAGCGTGCGGCTGGCAGGGTCCATCGTCGTTTCGGCGAGCTGGTCGGCGTTCATCTCGCCGAGACCCTTGAAGCGCTGCAGCTTGACGCCCTTCTGCGCCACCGCCATGACGGCCTCGCGCAGCGCCTCAAACGACGGCGCCGTGTCGCGTGAATCACCAAGGCTCACGTCGAAGGCGGGGGTGCCGGCCAGGTCGATCAGCTGAGCGTGCACGGCGGCCAGCTGCCGGTACTCCTGCGACTCGAACAGTGCCCGCTTGAGACGGTGGGTGCGAGCGAAACCAGTGCGCGTCTCTGTT
>DATAQR010000186.1:0-9783 GCA_036264565.1 Solirubrobacteraceae bacterium
CACTACTGTTGGCCGGCGGCACCAAGGGCAAGCGCTCGGCGCTGCCCAACTCGCGCATTCTCATCCACCAGCCATCTGCCGGCTTTGAAGGCCAGTCGACCGACATCGAGATCCATGCGCGCGAGATTCTGAATGTGCGCGATCGCCTCGACGATATCTACGCGGAGCACACGGGGCGCAGCAAGGAGGAGGTGCGCGCCGACATGGAGCGCGACCGCTTCTTCAGCTCCGAGCAGGCGCTCGAGTACGGTCTGATCGACCGGGTCGTCGAGAACCACTGAGCAGGGTCCCATAGGCCCTCGCGAGCGCATCGCACTGTCGCTGGTCGTGCTCGCGACCGTGTTTGCGGGCGCGGCGCACTACGGCTCATGGGCGGCGGTTCCGAGCTTCGCGCTTGCGACGCTCGCCCTGGCCGGGCTGGCCTGGGTCGTCTCATTTGCCACCGAGCAGCTTGGCGAGCATTTCGGACCCGCGGTCACCGGGATGCTGCAGTCCACGCTCGGCAACCTGCCCGAGCTGTTCGTCGTCATCTTCGCTCTGCAGAAGGGTGAGCTAATCGTCGCTCAGACGGCGATCGTCGGCTCGATCTTCGCCAACGCGATGCTCGTGCTCGGCCTGGTGATCGTCGTCGGCGCGCGCCGCTCCAGCGACGGGACGATGCGCTTCTCCCATCGGCTGCCGCGCGACACCGCCACGTTGCTGCTGGTGGCGGTGTTCATCATCGTCCTGCTCGGGCTGTCGCTTGCCTCGCATGACCCGGCCAGCCACCACGTCCAGGTGATCTCCGCAGTCGGGGCAGTGAGCCTGCTGGTGGTCTACATCGCCTGGGTCGTGCCATACCTGCGCTCCGATACGCGGCCGCACAGCGCGCCCGGCGACCCGGCGGCGATGTCGCGGCTATCGCTGCCGGTGACGCTCGCGCTGCTGCTCGCCGGCGGGGTCGCCTCGGCGTTCGTCTCCGAATGGTTCGTGGACGCGCTCTCCCCGGCGATCTCTCAGCTCGGCCTCTCCCAAGCGTTCGCCGGGCTCGTGATCGTCGCCATCGCCGGCAATGCCGTCGAGAACGTCGCTGGGCTCGTGCTCGCCCGGAAGGGAAAGTCCGACCTGGCGATCTCTGTCGTCAAGAACTCGGTCGCCCAGATCGCGGCGTTCCTGTTCCCGCTGCTCGTACTGGTCTCGTTCCTGCTGGCCACGACGCTCACGTTCGCGCTGGCCCCGGTCTACATCGGCGCGCTGCTGGTGATGGCGCTTGCAATGTGGCAGGTCACTGGAGACGGCGAAGCCGCCGAGTTCGAGGGGTGGGCGCTGGTGGCGCTGTACGTGATCCTCGCCACGCTGACGCTGTACGAGTAGGCTGCGCGGCCATGCGCCTTGCCACTTTCCTGCCGGCCGCCGGCGCCGCTCCGCGCGCGGGGCTCGTCGAGGCGGAGCGCGTCAGCTTGCTCACCGATCCGAATGTGAGCGTGCTCGACTGTCTGAGCGATCCCAGCCTCGCTCAGGCGGGGGCTGAGTCTTTTGCCCTGGCTGATATGACGCTGCTCGCACCGGCGCCCGAGCCGCGCGCGATCTTCGGTATCGGCATGAACTACGCCGACCACATCGCCGAGCTTGGCGCGAGCGCCCCTGAGATCCCGATCGTGTTCATGAAGTTGCCCTCCTCGGCTGCACCGCCGAATGCGCCCGTGCCGTGTCCGGCGGCCGTAAAGCGCTTGGACTACGAGGGCGAGCTTGCGGTCGTAATGGGCGCCGAAGGTCGCATAGCCGGCTACGCCGTCGCTGACGATCTCACCGCGCGCGACCTGCAGAAGCGCGAGCTGCAGTGGACTCGCGCCAAGGGCGCCGACGCCTTCTGCCCGTACGGCCCGTGGATCACGACCGCCGACGAGGTCTCAGAACCCGAAGCGCTGGCGCTTCGCACGTGGGTCAACCGCGATCTGCGCCAGGATTCCTCCACATCGAACCTGATTTTCAAGATCGGTGAGCTGATCGAGTTCATTGCCGAGACCTGCACGCTGGCGCCGGGCGACCTGATCCTGACCGGCACGCCCGGCGGGGTGGGCATGAGTATGGACCCACCCCGCTTCCTGGCCAGTGGCGATGTCGTGCGGATCGAGATCGAGCGGCTCGGTACGATCGAGCACGCGATCGCCTGAGCCGTCGCGCTATCCACCGCCCTTGCCGGCGGACGCTCCGACACCGCAGCCAAGTCCGCCCGCGCGCACCTGCGCGTCGCTCGGCGGGTCGTCGCTCAGCAGTCGCGCCACGCTGACCGCGCGCAGGTGCTTGCGTTTCAGCGCGGCGAAGATGTTCAGCATGGCGCGGATCGTCTGGCCGTGGTTCTCGTGCATGAGGATGATCGCGCCCGGCTTCATACCCGCGATCACAGTCCGTTCGATCTGGGCATAGTTGGCGCCGAGTGAGTCCTGACTGTCTACCGTCCAGAGGATCTCAAGCAGCCCGTTGCTGCGTACGATTGAATCGATCGCGGCGTCATGCGCGCCATAGGGGGGCCTGAACAGAAACACCGGACCGCCTGAGGCGCGTTCGACTGCGTGCTTGGTGTGTACGATCTGCTGCTGCGCTTCAGCGGGCGCAAGGCCCGTCAGCAGCGGGTGCGTGAAGGTGTGATCGCCAACCGCGCCGAGTGCGCGCTCCTCGCGCAGGGCCGCCGGTAGCAGCGGGATGTTGCGCCCGACGATGAAAAACGTCGCTTTGATCGAGTGCTTCCGCAGCTTGACGATCGCCAAACGCGTGTAGATGCCGGGCCCGTCGTCGAAGGTCAGCGCGACCTCGTTGCCGCGCGGCGCCGCACAGTAGATCGGCTTGCCCAGGGCGATCAGGCGGCGGATCTCGGGCGATTCGACGGCTTCGGTATCGCCAGGCGCTTGGGTGTCGGCGCCGGGTCGAGATCCAGTCGTGCTTGTATGGCCGCCGTTTGGGCCGCTGGTGCTGGTGGAAGCGCCACCCCCGTTGGCGCCACCTTTGGCGTCACCACCCGTGCTCGCGAGCGCCAGCCCTACCCCCGCGAGCGCGACGGCCACGACGATGAGGGCAAGCGCGCGCCGATGGCGGGTGCGTAAACGTTGCGCCAGGCGACGTGCTTTCGCCCTGCGCTCGGCTCGCCAGCGCGAATCGTCAGGTGGTTGGCTCGACGCCACCACAGGTTCCTATCACGGGCCGATGCGCGAAGCGCCCGCCCGCGCTAGACTTTGCTCACCTCGCGCCGGGCGGGGTTTTTCTTTCGTCTGGCGCTGCTTTATACAACCAAGCTGGGATTTCTGACCATGGCCCGCGGAGACGTCCGGATAGCTATCACCCTCGCGTGCGAGGAGTGCAAGCACCGCAACTACCAGACGAATAAGAGCAAGCGCAACAACCCCGACCGGGTGACGCTGCGCAAGTACTGCCGCTGGTGCCGCCGTCACACCAGCCACCGGGAGACTCGCTAGCGCGGGAGCGCAGCTGTGGCCCGTGACCGCAAGCGCGCAAGACAACGACGACCGCGTCCAGTTCGCGAGCCGGCGTCGGGGCCACCGCAGAGCAAGCCGACCGATCGGAGATCGGCCAGCGGCGACCTGCCCGGTGCGCTCGAGCATGTCGGTGACGTCGACGAGTTCGACGCCGCGCTGGTTCGCGGCGCCGAGGGCGTCCCGCTGGAGCAGCAGCCAAGTGGCAACGGCTCCGGCGACGCATCTACTCGTGAGCGCGGTGGCCGCACACGTCGCGGGAGCGGATCGGCCGAGCGCGAGGAGGCCTTCGGCGAGGGAGTGGCCGCCCAGGAGGCGCCAGTCACCAAGCCGGGCCAGCCGCTGCGCGTGCGTGCGATTGCTTTCCTGCGCGCCAGCTGGGCAGAGCTACAGCGTGTGCAGTGGCCAGATCGTCGCCACGTCACCCAGGCCACCACGGTGGTCATCGGCTTCCTCGTCGTCGCCGGCGTCTACCTGGGCGCGGCGGACTGGGTGGCCCAGAAGATCGTCAACTTCATTCTGTAGCTAGCGTTCCAACTTCGCGGTGCCTGCACAGTCCGTCTTGCATCGCCCTGTCCACATATACAAGCCGTCAGGAAGCTGAATGTTCCGTTGGTATGTCGTCAACACCTACTCAGGTCACGAGAACAAGGTCAAGCACAATCTTGAGCATCGAGTCGTCTCGCTCGGGCAACAGCGGGCGGTGCGCCAGGTAGTCGTGCCGACCGAGTCCGTCTCGGAGATGAAGGACAACCAGAAGATCACCGTCGAGAAGCGCACGATGCCCGGCTACGTGCTCGTGAACATGGAGCTCAACGAGGATTCCTGGGGCGTCGTCAAGGGCACACCGGGGGTGACCGGCTTCGTCGGCTCCTCCCAGGAGCCGGTCGCGCTGACCCAGGTCGAGGTCGATCGCCTGCTGCATAAGGAGGTCGCCACCGCCCCGCGCACCCGCGCCCAATTCTCGATCGGCGAGACCGTCAAGGTCATCTCCGGGCCGCTGTCGGACTTCTCCGGGGAGATCTCCGAGATCAACGACGACGCCGCCAAGCTCAAGGTGTTGGTATCAATCTTTGGTCGCGAGACACCGGTCGAGGTGGGTTTCGATCAGGTCAAGAAGCTCTAGGGACGCGTAACGAGAAACGTGCGCGAGAACGTTACAGTCCGGAATCATTCAATCGTGGAACGGTTATGGCCAAGAAGGTTTTGACAACGATCAAGCTGCAAGCCCGCGGCGGGCAGGCCTCGCCGGCGCCGCCGGTTGGCCCTGCCTTGGGTCAGCACGGCATCAACATCATGGAGTTCTGCAAGGCGTTCAACGCGCAGACAATCTCCGAGACAGGCACGATCATTCCGGTGGTGATCACCGTGTACGAGGATCGCTCGTTCACGTTCGTCACCAAGACGCCGCCGGCCGCCGTCCTGATCAAGCAAGCTCTGAAATTGGAGAAGGGCTCGGGCGAGCCCAACCGCAACAAGGTCGGTCAGATCACCGACGCCCAGCTGCGCGAGATCGCCGAGCGCAAGCTCCCCGATCTCAACGCCCACGACGTCGAGGAAGCGGTCAAGATCATCACGGGCACTGCCCGCTCGATGGGCGTGGAGGTGGCCGGATGACCACTCATCACGGACGCCGCCACCGCGAGGGGCTGCAGAAGGTCGACCGCGAGCACGAATACCAGCCCGTCGAGGCGGTCGCCCTGGTCAAGGGGCTGGCCAGTGCCAAGTTCGACGAGTCGGTGGAGATTCACGTGCGCACGGGCCTGAACGTGCGCCACGCCGATGAGCAACTGCGGGGCACGATCGCCCTGCCCAACGGGCTCGGCAAGGACGTCAAGGTGGCCGTCTTCGCTCAGGGCGAGAAGGCGCGCGAAGCCGAGGAGGCCGGCGCTGACGTGGTCGGTGCGCAGGATCTGGCCAAGCGCATCCAGGAGGGCTTTGACGACTTCGATGTCGCCATCGCAACGCCTGACCTGATGTCTGTCGTGGGCCAGCTCGGGCGCATCCTCGGCCCGTCGGGCAAGATGCCCAACCCGAAGGTGGGCACGGTCACGATGGATGTCGCCAAGGCGGTCGGAGACTCCAAGTCGGGCAAGGTCGAGTACCGCACCGATCGCACCGCGATCGTGCACATGGTGATCGGCAAGGCCTCCTTCGAGGAGCAGAGCCTGCTCGAGAACTACGCGGCCGTGATCGAAGAGCTAATCCGCGCCAAGCCCTCGGCCGCCAAGGGGCGCTATCTGCACACGATCACGATGACCTCGACGATGGGGCCCGGCGTGAAGATCGACCCGACCCGCACCCGCGACATCGTTCCAGACGCCGCCGCGGCGGCGTGAACGGCGGCCACCTGATTTAATCCGGCGAGACCAGCTCACCGCCCAAGACCCCCGGCGGCCGCGGCCGGCCGAAGATCGGCCACAAGCACAAGACCGGGGTAGGTGGAGCGAGCGAAAGCGGCTCATCATCCGCTCTCGACGCCCGCCTACATGCGGGCGTTGCGCGTTCTAGACAGAGAGCAAGGGATCAGATGAACCGAGAGCAGAAGGCAGCGACCATAGACGCCATAGCCGCTGAGATCGATGCCGCCGAGGCGGTGTTCGCCGTCGACTATCGCGGCATCTCCGTGCCTCAGGCCGCCGAGCTGCGTACGAAGTTGCGCGAAGCCGAAACGAGCTTCACTGTGGTCAAGAACTCTTTGACCGAACGCGCGGCCGACCAGGTTGGCGCCGAGTCGCTCAAGCCGCTGCTGAGCGGTCCGACGGCCCTGGCGTTCGTCCGCGGCGACGCCGCGATGGCGGCTAAAGCGATCGCCGACTACGCCCGCGCTACCCAGCTGCTCCCGTTCAAGGGGGGCCTGCTGAACGGCGAGGCGCTGGAGGCAGACCAGATCCGTGCGATCTCGCGTCTGCCCGCACGCGAAGTGCTCTACGGCCAGCTGGTCGGCATCGTCGCCTCTCCGCTCTCCGGCTTGGTGCGCACGCTGAACGGGCTACTGGGAGGCCTTGCCGTCGCGCTTGGCCAAGTACACGAGCAGAAGGAACAGACAACTTCGACTTCAACGACACCGGAGGACTGAGAGACAATGGCAACAAGCACACAAGAGTGGATTGACGAGCTAAAGGCGATCTCGGTGCTGGAACTCGCCGAGCGCATCAAGGCTCTGGAGGAAGAGTTCGGTGTCTCGGCCGCGGCTGTTGCCGCTCCGGCGGCGGCGGCCGCTGGCGGTGGCGGCGCCGCCACCGCCGAGGAGGACGAGGCTCCCACCACCGTCGACGTGATCCTGACCAGCGCTGGAGACAAGAAGATCCAGGTGATCAAGGTCGTGCGCGCTGCCACGGGCCTCGGCCTGAAGGAGGCCAAGGCGCTCGTCGACGAGGCACCCAAGCCCGTCAAGGAGGGCATCGAGCGCGAGGAGGCCGACAAGCTGAAGGCCGAACTCGAGGAGGCCGGCGGGGGCGTCGAGCTGAAGTAGTCGCAAAATCGGCATTTCTGCTGTAGCATCCAGGCCGCTGGCCGATAGTCGCAGCCACCCGGAACGACAAGGCGCCGCGCTACATACGCGGAGCCCGGGGGTGGGGTCCGTGAGCGCTGGCTGCCCCACTTGAGGGCGCCGCTGGTCTGTGCTATCTTTGCTGGTCGCGCCTCGGCGCCCGCCTCTGCCCGTCTCTCGCCTCCCGAAGGAGTCATTTCTTGGCTGCTGTTGATGCTCTCCGGACGCGCCGGACTTTCGCGCGTCTGAACAAGTCCGTCGACGTACCCAACCTGATCGATATTCAACGCCGCTCGTTCGAGTGGCTGACCGATCCCTAGAAGGTGGGGCTGCGCGAGACGATCGACGACATCTCGCCGATCGAGGATTACACCGGCAACCTCGCCGTCCAGTTCGGTGAGTTCGTCTTCGACGAACCGGTCGCATCGCTCGAGCAGTGCCGCGAGAAGGACCTCACCTTTGCGCGGCCGCTGACCGTCACGGTCGCGTTCATCAACCGCGAGACGGGCGAGATCCGTGAGCAGTCCGTCTTCATGGGCGATTTCCCGTGGATGACCGAGCGCGGCACCTTCGTGATCAACGGCACCGAGCGCGTCGTCGTCACCCAGCTGGTCCGCTCCCCGGGCGCCTACCTGATGGAACCGAAGGACCGCGAGAAGCAGGTTTTCATCGCCAACCTGATGCCGGCCCGCGGCTCTTGGCTCGAGCTCGAGATCGACAAGAAGGGCAAGGTCTTCGTCCGCATCGACCGCAAGCGCAAGCTTCCCGTCACCGTGCTCCTGCGCGCGATGGGCTACGCGACCGACGAGGAGATCCTCAAGCTGTTCGAGAACTCGCTGTACATCCGCAACACGATCGAAGCCGACACCGAGCAGACGCGCACCGAAGAGGGTGCCCTGATCGAGTTGTTCAAGAAGCAGCGGCCAGGCGAGCCGCCGAGCGTCGAGAACGCCAAGGCGCTGCTCAACCAACTGTTCTTCGATCCCAAGCGCTACGACCTGACCCGGGTCGGTCGCTACAAGCTCAACTCGCGTCTCGGTCTCGATATCGACATCGACACGCGCACGCTCACCCACGACGACATCCTCGCCCTAGTCAAGGAGCTGGTGTCGCTGCCCAAGACGTTGGGGATGCCAGAGGAGCCGGAGTTCGAAATCAAGGACTACGCGGCCGAGGCGATGAGCATGCCGCGCGAGCCAGTCGACGAGCACCTCGACGAGTACGAGCACTTCGGCAACCGCCGTCTGCGCACCGTCGGCGAGCTGATCCAGGAGGCCTTCCGCATCGGCCTGTACCGGATGGAGCGCGTCGTGCGCGAGCGCCTGACCACCGAGGACGCCGACACGATCACGCCGCAGACGATCATCAATATCCGGCCGGTGGTGGCGGCGCTGAAGGAGTTCTTCGGCTCCTCGCAGCTCTCGCAGTTCATGGACCAGACCAACTCGCTGTCCGGGCTCACGCATCGCCGGCGCCTCTCAGCGCTCGGCGCCGGTGGCCTGACCCGTGAGCGTGCGCCGATCGAGGTGCGCGACGTGCACCCCACCCACTACGGGCGCATGTGCCCGATCGAGACACCTGAGGGTCCGAACATCGGCCTGATGGGCTCGCTGTCCTCCTTTGCCGAGGTATCCGAGTACGGCTTCGTCACCACGCCGTACCGCGTCGTCAAGGACGGCGTGGTCAGCGGCGAGGTTGTGCGTCTGGACGCCACCCAGGAGGAGGAGCAGATCATCGCCCAGGCCAACACGCCCGTCGATCCGAAGACCGGCAAGTTGACCGACAAGGAGATCCTCTGCCGCACACAGGCCGGCCAGTACGTCACGGTTGCCCCCAAGGATGTGGATCTCGTCGATGTTTCTCCCGAACAGATCTGGTCGGTGGCGACGGCGATGATTCCCTTCCTCGAGCACGACGACGCTAATCGCGCGCTGATGGGCTCGAACATGCAGCGTCAGGCAGTGCCGCTGCTGAAGACCGATGCTCCGCTCGTGGGTACCGGCATGGAGCGTCGTGCGGCGCTTGACACCGGCGATGTGCTGCTTGCCAAGAACACGGGCACGGTCGAGTTTGTCGACGCCAACCGGATCGTCATCCAGACCGCTGATGGCAAGGACGAGTACGACCTGCAGAAGTTCATGCGCTCCAACCAAGGGACGCTGATCCATCACAAGCCGCGCGTGCGCACCGACCAGAAGGTCAAGGCCGGCGACGTGCTCGCCGACGGGTCCTCGACCGACAAGGGTGAGATGGCGCTCGGTAAGAACCTGATGGTCGCCTTCATGTCCTGGGAGGGGTACAACTTCGAGGACGCGATCATCCTCTCCAAGCGCCTCGTGCAGGACGACGAGCTCACCTCGATCCACATCGAGGAGTACGAGATCGATGCTCGCACGACCAAGCTCGGCGACGAGGAGATCACCCGCGATATCCCCAACCGCTCGGAGGAGTCGTTGCGCAATCTCGACGATCGCGGCATCGTCCGTGTCGGCGCCGAGGTTGCCTCCGGTGACCTGCTGGTCGGCAAGGTCACGCCGAAGGGCGAGACCGAGCTGACCGCCGAGGAGAAGCTGATCCGCGCGATCTTCAAGGAGAAGGCGCGCGAGGTTCGCGACACCTCGCTGAAGGTGCCGCACGGCGAGGGCGGCGTCGTCATCGACGTGATGACCTTCAGCCGCGACGAGGGCGACGACCTGCCGCCTGGCGTCAACGATCTGGTGCGCGTGTTCGTGGCCAAGAAGCGCAAGATCTCCGAGGGCGACAAGCTCGCGGGGCGCCACGGCAACAAGGGTGTGATCTCAAAGATCGTCGACCAGCAGGACA
>DATAQR010000094.1:0-7237 GCA_036264565.1 Solirubrobacteraceae bacterium
GGCCTGCTCGGGGTCGGCGGCGGCGTGCTGTTCGTGCCGGGGCTGGTCCTGTTCCTGAAACTGGGCCAGCACCAGGCCGAGGCCACCTCACTGCTTGCGATCGTGCCCGTGGCGATCGTCGGCACGATCCGCCAGGACCGCTACGGCAACGTGCGCCGCGACGACGCTGTGGTGATGGGCGCCCTGTCGCTGGCGGGCGCTATCGCCGGCGTGGCGCTGGCCAACACCCTGTCCGGGCAGGCGCTACGGGTGGCCTTCGCGATCCTGATCCTGGTTGTGGCCGCACAGCTCGTGCGCTCCACGCTGTGGGACAGCGGCGACGAGAGCTACCGGAGCGGTGCAGACGGCGGCGGCGCTCCAGGCTCGCCTGACACGGCGGCCGATCGCAAAACCGGCCCCACCGGCGCTGATTCGCCGTAGACTGAGTGCATGGGACTCGACAATCCACTCCACATAGCGTTCATCGTGGTGATCCTGCTGCTCGTGTTCGGCGCCCGCCGCCTGCCCGAGATCGGCCGTTCGCTCGGCACCGGGCTACGCGAGTTCAAGCAGTCGATCAGCGGCGAGAGCCACCACAGCCACGAGCCGCAGCAGCCGACGCTGCCCCCCGCGGCGCCGGGAGCTCCCCCGGCGTCTCAGGCGCCTACGGAGCCGGCGGCCACCGCGGCCGAGCCAGCTGGGCCGGCCCAGGACGCGTTCGCCCAGCGCGAGCCGACCGCGACCGACCGGCGCTGAGATACTCGCCACGCGAGTCGGCGTCCAGCCGGCGGCCCCTCACAACATGCTCGCGGTCAGCCGCTCGATCTCCGCGATCGAGGTCTGGCCGGAGCGGACCTTGGCGATGCCGTCCTCGCGCATACGGAGCATGCCCGCGCGCTCGGCGGCGGCGGCTATCTCGTCGACGGAGGCGCGGTCGAGCACCAGTTGGCGAATCTCTTCGACGATCGGCATCACCTCGTAGATGCCGATCCGCCCGCGGTAGCCGCTCTGCCCGCAACGCGGGCAGCCGACCGGGTCAAAAGCCTCACCCGCATGCAGGCCGCATTCGGCCAGCAGCGACTCGGGCGCGGTACTCGACTGCTTACAGTGAACGCACAGCATCCGCACGAGCCGCTGGGCGACGACGCAGTCGATCGCCGAGGAGATCAAAAACGGCTCGATCCCCATGTCGATCAGCCGTCCTAGCGCGGCGGGCGCGTCGCGGGTGTGAAGTGTGGAGAGCACGAGGTGTCCGGTCAGCGCGGCCTCGACCGCGATGTGCGCGGTTTCACGGTCGCGAATCTCGCCGACCATGATCACGTCCGGGTCGGCACGGAGCATCGCGCGCAGCCCGCTGGCGAACGTCATCCCCGCCTTCGGGGTGACCTGCATCTGCTTGACACCGGCGATGCGCGACTCGACGGGATCCTCGATCGTCAGGATCGAGCGCTTGCCGTCGTTGACGGCCCCGAGCGCGGCGTACAGGGTGGTGGTCTTGCCGCTGCCGGTCGGGCCAGTTACGAGCACGGCGCCGTTGGGACGGTTGACGGCGTAGGAGAAGCGGTCCTGCTCGGTGCGCTGCATGCCAAGCGACTCCAGCTCGCGCACTGTCGCCCCTTGATCGAGGATGCGCAGGTAGGCGCCCTCGCCGTGGACGAGCGGCAGCGTGGTGACGCGCACGTCCACGCGCCGGCCGGCGACGGTCAGCGCGAAGCGACCGTCCTGGGGGATGCGCCGCTCGGAGATGTCCATCTCGGCCATGATCTTCACGCGCGAGATCACGCTGGCAGCCATCGAGCGCTTGAGCGTCGCGCTTTGGGAGAGGACACCGTCGACGCGGAAGAGCACACGGATGTCCTCCTCGCCGGGGTCGACGTGAATATCCGAGGCCCCCTGGTCGATCGCTTCGGCGACGATCGAGTGCACAAGCTTGATCACGGGCGCATCGGTGTCGGCCTCGTCGACCATCAGCTCGGGCTCGGGCTCGGCTTCCTGGTCGGATATGGCCTCCACCGATTGCTCGACGCGCGAGAGCCGCGTGATCAGGATGTTGACGTCCTCGATCGAGGCCGAGGCCGCGCGCACCTTGCACCCGGTCAGCATCGCCACGTCATCGACGGTGAGCACATTGGTGGGGTCGGCCATCGCTAGCAGCAGCGTGCCGTCCTCCAGGAAGCCGACGGGAACGGCCTGGTAGCGGCGGATCGCCTCCATCTCGATCAGGTTGACCGCGCCCATGTCCAGCTCGTACACGGACAGGTCGACGTAGTCGAGCCCATAGCGTTCGGCGACCACGCGCGCCAGCTGGTCGTGGCGCAGGATTCCCTGCTCGACGAGCACCTGCCCGGTGGGCTTGCGTTGCGCGCGAGCGACCTCGACGACTTCCTCGACCTTCTCGCGCGAGGCGAAGCCGAGTTCGACGACGACGTCGCCGATCAGCCTCGCTGGACTGGCGTCGAGCTTGGCGGGAGTGAGTGCCGGGACCTCCACCCCCTGATGATCGGCATCCACGGGGGGCGACTTAACTAGATACCCCGCTCGAAGGCCCCCTTGACGCCGGCGTCAAGCGCGTTCAGCCGCTGCAGGGCCAGCGCCTCAGCCGAAGCTGCACGCTGGGTGGGCGGGACTCCATTGCCGCCGCCGTGGTGGGCGAGCACACAGTGCTCCAGCGCCAGCCTACGCTCGCCCTGCAGCGAAGCGGGCGCGTGCGCGGCGATCACGCGCAGCCCCAGCTCCAAGTGCCCGAGCATGCGTCCCTCCTGGCTGAGCGAGATCTCAGCGCCGTAGTCGTATTCGCGCGTCTTGCCGATGTCGTGAACGAGCGCCGCGCACAGCAGCAGGTCCCGATCCAAGCGCGGGTGCACGGTGCACAGCTCGATCGCCATGCTCGCCACCGCGACGGTGTGCTCGAGCAGCCCACCGAGGAAGGCGTGGTGAGCTGAGGAGCCGGCGGCGGAGCGAGCGGCGCTGGCACTGGCGCCGGGAAGTGAGCACGGCGCCCGACGCAGCTCGGCACGCAGCTCGCTGTCGGCCAGGATCGCGTCGAGCAGGGCGCGCAGCGGCGGGTCGTACAGCTCGCGCACGAGGTGCTCGAAGAACCCCTCCAGCTCGTCGAGGTCACGCCGCGAGACGGGCAAGAACTGTGCAGCGTCCTGGTCGTCGAGCTCGACGCGCTCGATCCGCTCCAGCGCCAGTTGCAGCTCGCCGCGGAAGCGCTCGGTGCGGCCGCGCGCACGCACGAGATCTCCGCGTTCGAAGGCGCCCGCCAGCAGGTCGGCGTCGCGGAAGGCGCGCGCGGTCATACTGCCGCTGGCGTCGCGCAGCTGGAGCGCCAGATACGGGTCCCCGGCGCGCGTGAGCAGGCGCTGCTTACGAGTGCAGGCGAACACCGCGTCGACGGCCTCTCCGTCGCGTAGGGTGGCGATCGTCTGTGTGTCGAGGGTCCCGGACATCGGCTTCCCATGATGTACGGTGGTTCGGATGCAGCCGTTGATTTGGGACCGCCGCCCCGACGGCCTGAGGGCCCCGGCGATGGTCTGTTCCTTCCAAGGCTGGAACGACGCCGGCGACGCCGCCTCGAGCGCCACCGACTTCCTCGCCCAGGCGCTCGAGGCTAAGCGCTTCGCGCAGGTCGACACCGAGGAGTTCTACGACTTCCAGGCCAATCGCCCGCACGTCCAGATCGACGACACGCAGGCACGCGTGATCTCCTGGCCGTCTGTGGAGATCTTCGAGGCGCGGGCGCCGCGAGCGCCGCGCGACTTGGTGATCGTGCAGGGCGCTGAGCCCTCGATGCGCTGGCGCTCGTTCAGCGCGCTGATCGTGGAGCTGGCTGAGGTGCTCGACGTGCAGCTGGTTGTCACGCTCGGCGGCCTGCTTGCCGACGTGCCGCACTCCCAGCCGGTGGCGATGACGGGCTTTGCCTCAGACCCCTTGTTGATGGAGCGCCTCGGCTTGAAATCGAGCCGCTACGAGGGCCCGACCGGCATCGTGGGGGTCCTGCACGCAAGCTGCACCGAAGCGGGATTGCCCTCGGCCAGCATCTGGGCCAGCGTCCCGCATTATGTGGCGGCTGCCGCCTCACCCAAGGCGGCGCTGGCGCTGCTGCGCAAGCTTGAGCTGATGGTGGGCGTCTCGGTGGACGTCAGCGAGCTTGAGGAGGCGACCGGCGAGTACGAGCACCAGGTCGGCTTGGCGGTCCAGTCCGACCCCGACATCCAGGCGTTCGTCGAGCGCTTGGAGCGCCGCGCCGAGGCCGAGGCGGCAGAGAGCGAGTCGCCGCTGGGGCCGCAGGACGTGCCCTCGGGCGACTCGATCGCGCGCGAATTCCAGCGCTTTTTGCGCCAGCGGGGGATCGAGAGCTGATCCTCGCCGCCTACGGGGGAGCCAGATATTTCTACGGGCGACGCTGCAGCGGGCGCCGCCGCTAGCGCGTGGCGATGCCGTACGTCACAGCCGCCTGCCCCATCAACAGTTTGTGCTGGCCATAGTCGGCCTCGGCCGTGCTTGGCTGGAAACTAGGAGTGAGCGCGATCTTCTTTGACAGCGCGTACATGACGAACTCGATCGTGTCGCTCTTGCCATGCGCCGGGCAGATCGCCGAGTAACCAGCCTGGCCGGCAGTGTTCGTGCCAACGATCGCACCCGCCGGCGTCTGGCCCGCCGCGACGCCCGTCGAAGACGGGTCGATGTTGCCAACGACCCAGCGGATGCCGCCGGACTTGCCGGCGGAGTTGTCGTCGATCACGAATAGGAATAGCTCGGCCGCTTTGCCGGGCACTTTCTGCCAGGACAGGGGGGGTGAGATGCCCTTGCCGGCGCACGTGTATTCGGCGGGTATCTGCCCGTTGCGTTCAAACGCCGAGCTGGTCAGCGCGAACGCGCCCGGCGCTGTGTAGACCTCGCCGCTGGTGTTGGCCGAGGACGATCCACTCGAGGCTGAGCCGCGCGAGGAGCTACCTCTGGCGCTGGAGGCGCCGCCGGTCGTGGAAACAGTGAGATTTTCGGGCTTACCCTTGTACTGCTTGCAGTCTTCCATCACATAGCCGGGATTGCAGCTTGTGAGCGCCTTCCAGTGCGACTGGAAGTTGCGCTCGAAACCGGCGAGCAGGACGGAGCGCTGCGAAGCGCTCTTGCCTGCGGTGACGTGTGCGGCGATGTGTGAGGCGAGCAGTTCGACCTTGATCCGCGCCAACAGGTCGGCTTCGGTCTCGCCGGACTTGGCCAGGTACTTCTGCATCGAGCCGGCCTTCGGGAAACTTTGGTGCACGAGTTGGGTGAAACGACGCTTCACTTCAGTTTCGGAGACGGCGATGTGGCGGCCGGTGGCCTCGCCCAGCACCCACTCGGAGGTGATCAGGAAGCCGAGCGCCTGGTGGCTGGGATTGCCGGAGGCGCCGAGCTTCTGCTCGACGGCCAGCCAGTGTTCGTAGCCGGCCTTGGCGATCGGGACGCCGGCGACGATCGCCACGGCGTCGGAGGCGGAGACGCTGGCGGTCTCGGCCGCCGCGGCTGGGGAGGCGGGGACCGAGGCGGTGGTCGAACTGGAGCCGCCGCAGCCGCAGAGCAGCGCCAGCCCAAGCGTCGGCAGCACGAACGCGAGCACCGGCGGCGCGGACAGCCGCGAGCGCGCATGCGTGCCACCCGATCGTCGATCCCATCGAGCCACGATCGACCCTTGCTCGCGGACTGCTCCATTCATCCCAGCCGCAAATCTAGCCGCGTCGCCTAAAGCGCAGGCAAATCTCTTGGGAACACCGATCGACAGCCCAGATTTACCCACTCGCAGGCGAAGAATTCCCCATTTGCATGCTTGACTTTCCCCATTGGCCGTGATCTCTGACGCAGGCGCGCGAGCAGCTTGGACATCTGGCCCTGGTCGGTCACCTCGGCCGCGTCGGAAGAGGCTCAGCGCTGGGTGCGCCGGAGCCACCGCTCGAAGAGCGGATCGATGATCGTAAAGCGCCTGTCGACGTGGGCAACCTCGCCCGCGTAAACGAGCGCGTGCACAGCCTGTTGGACGGTGCTCTTGTCCAGATCGAAGGTGAGCAGCGTCGCCTTGCTGTAGAGGCTATGGGTGCTGTTGGCCAGAGCGGACAGGACACGCCGCTGCGCGGGCGCCGATCCGAGATCGAGCCAGGTGCGCTCGAACCGCTCGCGAGTCTCGCGGTCGACCGCTTCGAGCGTCGACTGATAGGTCTCCTCGTTGGCGACTTCGCCTCGTGACGTGTGCTCCCAGAGATGGTGAGCGAGCAGCATCGCCCGTTGCGGATGGCCGCGAGCGAGATCGAGCAGCAGTTCCAGGGCAACGCCTGGGTCCCGTCCAGCGACATCGAAGCGGACTCCGATGTACTCGGCGAGGTCGCCATCGTTAAGCGGGCCCATCGGTATCGGCCGTGCCTGGTCGAACAATGGTCTGCCCCTGCCGTTGAACAGCTCGTCCAGCATCCCTGGCTCGGAACCCGCGAACACGTAGCTCGCCTCGTCGCGGTGCAACTGAATCTTGCTGCGCAACAGACCATCCAGCCCGTCGCCTATACGCAGAAAATCTTGAAACTCGTCGAAGGCGACGATCGTGCGGACTCCAGACTTCGCGAAGATCCGCTTTGGCAGGTCGAGCAGATCCGCGAGGCGCTGATTGCCGAGCTCCCGAACGCGCTCAGCCTGCAGGCCAAGGCCGCCCGCCCCGACGTTCAGCCGCGTGTGCCACGAACGTGTAAGCGCCGACACCGTGCGCCGCAGCGGTCCCGCCAGTCGCGCCAGGTGGGCCTCCTCGATCCGTCGAGCCGCCTCGGCGCGTGTCACGCAGCGGTAGAAATCGACGTGCACCGTATGCAGCCCGGCCAAATCCGCCTCCGCCAAGAGCCGTAGGATGATCGAGGTCTTGCCGTAACGCCTTGGTGCCGATAGGCGCGTGTTGTGCCCGCCTTCGGCAAGCGCCAGCAACTGTCGCGTCTGCCCGTCGCGGTCGATCATGCCGTCCGGAGGCAGTGGATCGTCATATACGAACGGATTGAGCTCGTCGTCCATGAGTACAGCGAATACTATACCGCTCGATATATCTGCAGATATACTTTATTGCGAAGTAACTACATAGATCCAGAAGCCTCGTCCACCTCTGGGACTCGGGATCTGGCCTTCGAGTTCGTCTTTCCCCCAATGCGGGCTATGCTGCGAGCCGGGCGTTGGCCGGCTCAATCCGACAACGCCCACAGCAGCAGCGAGGCGGGCACGAGGTTGGCGGTGGGACCAAAATGAA
>DATAQR010000148.1:0-14274 GCA_036264565.1 Solirubrobacteraceae bacterium
CACGACGTAATGATTACGCACGTGAATGATTCAAGGATTGAATGATTCCCTTCATGAACGAGCTCCGAAGCATTGAAGTATCCCTACGCCCGCACCCGTCGCCGCCGGCGCCCGCCGCAGACAAGCGGTCCGTTTTAGGCCGCTGCCAGCTGCTCGCCGTGCTCGGTGTCGGCGAGGTGCTGGTGCGAGGGGCAGTAGCCGTTGTGCGGCAGTGGCATGCGCTGGCAGGTCGAGCCCTTGCGCGTGGTCGCACGGCAGGTCGGGGGCTCGTCGGTGAAGGCCGCATGGGCGGCCAGCGGGTTCTCGATCAGGAAGCGCTCGGCCAGATGGATGAAGTGCTCCACCGTGGCAAGGACGCGCTGCTGAGCGCTCATCGGGAAGTAGGTCCTGATGTCGCAGAACAGCGTCCGCGCCGGCTTGGCGAAGTAGTGACGGTCGGTCGCCAGGCGCTCGAGCGCCGACTCGCACGCGTCGAGCACATGCTTGTGATTGTTGGAACCGTCGGTTTTCGACTCCGCGATATACGGAGCCAGGTCCCTGTATATGGCTCGGCTGAACTGATACATGATCCTGCTCGTTTTGAACACAGGCCGCGGCCGTTTGGACCGGACAAACAGCAGTATCAGTGGGGTTCCTAAGCGGCAGCGAAGTTATTCATTAAGCCCGGGTTAGGTTTTCAGTGCGGATTTATTCCCACAGATGCCAGACCGGGTCCTGCTCGCCGCCGCCTATCGCCGCGTGACGCCCGTCCAGTCGAGCACTTCGCTCAGGGTGGTCGGTACGGACGTGCGTGCCCCGCGTCTCCTCGCGCTTAAGCGCTGAGCGGGCGATCATCCGTGCCAGCGGGTGCGGGTCGGCCAACAGTTCGTTCAGGCCGGCGGCGGAACGCTCGATCCCGGCGTGCTCCCACAGTGCTTCTCTGGTCGCTGCAGCGACGGGCGCGATTGCCTGGTCGGACTCCTGGGGCGCCGGGACGGCGTCGCCCGACGCGGACGCTGAGGGCTCATCCAGCGCCGCCAGCGCGGCGCGGCGGCCGAACACGAAGCACTCGCTGAGCGAGTTCGATGCCAGCCGATTGGCTCCGTGCAGCCCGGTGCAGGCGGTCTCGCCGACGGCGTAGAGCCCGGGCACGGCAGAGCGGCCGTGCAGATCGCAGGCGACGCCGCCGATCGTGTAGTGAGCGGCGGGAGCAACCGGCACCAGCTCGCGGGTCGGGTCAAGGCCCGCCTCGCGCAGGGCGCCGACGACGTTCGGGAACAGCGCCGGGTCGATCGCGCGCATGTCCAGGCTGACCGACCGCTCGCCGGTCTGCTGCAAGCGCTCGCAGATCGCGCGTGAGACCTCGTCGCGCGGGAGCAACTCGTCCACGAAGCGCTCGCCCTCCGCGTCGAGCAGCGTGGCGCCCTCGCCGCGGATCGCCTCGGTGATCAGGAAGCCTTCCCTGCCGCCGACGCCGATCACGGCGGTGGGATGGAACTGTACGAACTCGAGGTCGGCCAGCTCGGCGCCAGCGGCGTGGGCGAGCAGCAGCCCCTGGCCGATCGATCCGGGTGGGTTGGTGGTGCGCGCCCACAACGCCGCCGCCCCGCCAGTGCTGAGGATCACTGCTCGCGATTGCAGCTGCGCTGAGATCGGGCCGATGTTTGCCCGGAGGATCGGGCCGCCGTTGGGTCGTGCGGCCGGGCCGCCGTTGGCTGTGTAGCTGACACCGCCGCAGCGTCCGTCCTGCAGTAGCAGGCCTGACATGCGAGCGCCCTCGATGACCCGGACGCGCTCGTGCTTTACCACCAGCGCCGAGAGCTCGCGCAGCAGCCGCCGGCCGGTGGCGCTGCCGCCAGCGTGGACGATCCGGCGCACCGAGTGACCGCCCTCAAGGCCGAGCGCCAGTCGCCCGCGGCGGTCGGCGTCGAAGTGAAAGCCGAGCGCCTCCAGGTCGTGCACGCAGCCTGGCGCCTCGTCAACGAGCACCTGCGCGGCCGAGTGCCGCACGGCGCCACGCCCGGCGCGCTCGGTATCGGCCAGGTGCAGCTCGGGCGTGTCGTCTGTTGCCAGTGCGGCGGCAAGCCCCCCTTGCGCCCAATAGCTGGCGGTCTGTGCCAGTGGCATCGCTGATAGCAGCACGACGCTGGCGCCCTCGCGGGCAGCGCACAGCGAGGCGTACAGGCCGGCCGCACCGGCGCCGACCACGCACACGTCAGTGCGTGCCGTCGGCTCCCTGGCCAAGGCGGCCGTACCGCTGCTCATTCTCGGTTCAACCCGCGAGTGTCACGAGCGCCACGACCAGCACCGCGAGCGCAAGTATGGCGACGCTCACCAGGCTCACCACCAGCAGCTTCCATTTCGGCGGCGCCGCCAGCCGCGTACGCGCGGCGGCGCCGCAGCGCAGGCACCAGTCCTGGTCGCGCCGCAGCGGCCCACCGCAGATCGGGCAGACCTCGCGTGGTATCTCCTCCTCGGAGCTAGGCGGCGCAGGAGTGGGTGCGCCCTGCGCATTAGCCGCCCCGGAGGGGGTCCCTGAGGGCGCCACGCTCACGCGCTACCCGCGGGCGGGTGTAGGATCTGCGTCGGTTCGTCCTCCGGCTCGGCCTTGCCGTTGCCCTCCTCGACCGTCTGAGGCTTCGCCGCGACCGGTGGCGCCGTCGGTTTTAGGATGGGCGCCGGCGGACGCTCGATCGTCGTGAGCGGCTCGGCGGCGGGCCGCGGCGCGGGCGGACTTGCGGGCGCTGGCGTCCCCGGCGCGGCCACAGGCTGGGGAGTCTCGGCTGTGGGCGCGCTCGTCTCGCCCTGGGGCGTGACCGTCACCGGCGCCGTCGAGAGCGGACGATCGGCCCCAGCGTCGAAGGAGAGCCCGCAGCCTGGGCAGAAGCGGTCCTCGTTGCCGTGGATCGCGGCGCAACGCGGACAGGCGGCGATTCCCACCTCGCGCAGCACCGTCACGGACTTGATCTCGTGCAGGGCGTCCTCGAGCGCCCGCAGCTCGGCGTCGATGTGCCCTAGCGTGGTGAGCTTGGCGAGTACGACCTGGTCGTTGCGTTGGCCGAAGCGGTGCAGGTCGTAGACGAGCCCGCCGAGGTCGCGGTAGGCCAGCTCGCGCGCCTTGCGCAAGAAGCGCGCGCGTCGGCGCATGCGCCCGCGCTCCCCGAAGCCGGGGGAAGGCACGGCCTGCTCGCCGACGGGCTCGTCTGCCGCGGTTGTATGCGCTTGCGTTTGGGCCTGCGGCGCCTGCTCAGCCGTCAGCGGCGTCCGCCCAGCCTCATCCTCACCTGCCACGCAACCAATGCTATCCGGCATTCGCGACGAGGGTGCGCCATGCCCCGGCCACCCGTTCGGCCATTCGCCGCGCCGAAAACCGTTCAGCCCGAGTTCGGCCAGCAACGCGTGGATCGGCTCTGGCCAGGTGGGGCGTGAGCGCCTCGACCCATTCGCTGGGTTCGAATCGAGCGCACAGGGTTCCGTCGAGCCCATCCAACGCCTGCGGGTGAATCCCGACCGGGGTGGCGAGCACCGGCACGTCGCAGGCGAGCGCCTCCAGCACCGCCAGGCCGAAGCCCTCGCGTTCAGATGGGACGATCACGGCGTTGGCGGCGTTGACGTACAGCGGCACCCACTCGGGCGCGATCCCGCCGAGTGTCAGCAGCTGGGCGCCCGTGGCCTGCGCCAGCGCTTGGGCGCGATCGTGACGCTTCTCGGGGCGTGCCGGGTCGGCGGGGAAGAGCAGCAGCAGCGCGTCTGTGGGCAGATCGAGCGCGGCGCGGGCCTGCTCGCGCGCGATCGGCTTGAACCGGTCGGTGTCGACTCCGCACGGCAGCGCCTGCGCACGCGCACGCGCGCGTTGCCGCGGGATCTGCGCGATCAGCGGCTCGGAGGCGGTCGCCACCAGATCCATCAACGGCAGTACCGCCCGGGTGAGCAGACGTGTACGCGGGTGGGCGAGGTCGGTCCCGTGCAGTGTCAGCCCGCGTGCGCGGCCTTTGACCGCAAGCGCCGGCCAGGCGGTCAGGCCGAAGTGGGCGTGCACCACGTCGAAGCGCTCGCCGCGATAGCGGCGGCGCAGGTCGCGCGCGGCCCGGACCAGATTGCTTGCCCCGGGCGCGAACTCGTACAGCTCGACGTCCAGACCGTCCAACTCGCGCAGAGAGTCCACCTGGTCGCGCACGAAGCGCCCGCGCTCGGGGTATCTGTCATGGGCGAGCATGTTTGAGACGACCAGTACGCGCACGGGCGCTGACGCTAGCGCTCTGAGATGATGATTCGCCTATGAACACCACAATGCACGCCCAAAACCCATCCAAAACACCGAGTTGAACGCCGGCACTACCACCGCAAGCGATCCGCGCGCCCGGCCGATCGGGGTGTTCGACTCCGGTGTCGGCGGGCTGACGGTGCTGCACGAGCTGCTCGTGCGGCTGCCGCGCGAGGACTTCGTCTATCTCGGCGACACCGCGCGCTTTCCCTACGGGGAGCGCTCGCCGGAGGAGATCGCGGGCTTTGCGTTCGAGGTCGCCGAGGAGCTGCTGCGCCGCCGCTGCAAGCTGCTGGTGGTCGCCTGCAACTCGGCTACGGCGGCCGCGCTGCCGGTGCTGGAGCGACGGATGATGGAGACCACACTCGGCGTCGACGTGCTTGGCGTCGTGCGCCCGGAGGCGCTGCGGGCGGTGGCGGCCACGCGCAACGGCCGGATCGGCCTGCTGGCGACGCCGACGACAGTGGCCAGCGGCAGCTACGAGCGCGCCGTGGGGGTTGTGGACCCGCACGTCACACTGCACCCCGTCGCCTGCCCCGAGCTTGCCTCGATCATCCAGGAGGGCCGCCAGTTCGACGAGCGCACGGTGGCGAGCGTGCGCGAGGCGTGTGCCCCGCTGTGTGAGGCGACCGTGGACACAGTCATCCTCGGTTGCACGCACTACCCGCTAATCAGCCCGATGCTGCAACGGATGCTCGGCCCCGAGGTCACGCTCGTCAGCTCTGGCGGAGCGCTCGCGCGCCAGGTCGAGCACGCGCTCTCCACGCGCAACTTCAGCAATCTGCGTGCCCAGGGTGAGGGCGCTTACAGCTTCCTGTGCACCGGCGACGTCGAGGCTTTCCGCGAGCTCGGCACGCGCTTCCTGCAGATGCCGCTAGGCGAGGTCGAGCACGTGGCGGCTAGTGCGGCTGGAGCGCCGGCGTGAGCTCTGCCACCACCGGGACGGGCGAGCGCAGCTACGGCCGCGAGCCGGGGGAGCTGCGGCCGATCGAGATCGAGCCGGGGTTTGTGCGCCCCGCGACCGGCTCGGCGCTGATCTCCGCCGGCGAGACGCGCGTGATCTGCACCGCTTCCGCCCAGGAGAGCGTGCCGCGCTGGATGGCCGGCAAGGGTCGCGGCTGGCTGACGGCCGAGTACGGGATGCTGCCGGCCTCTACCGGAGACCGCAAGCAGCGAGACATCTCCAAGGGTCGCCTAGACGGCCGCTCGGTCGAGATTCAGCGCCTGATCGGCCGCTCGCTGCGCGCCGTGATCGACCTGGAGGCGCTGGGCGAACGCACGATCTACTTGGACTGCGACGTGCTGCAGGCCGATGGCGGCACCCGCTGCGCGTCGATCACGGGTGCCTATGTGGCGCTCGCGCTGGCCTGCGCGACACTGAAGGAGAAGGCTCTGATCGAGCGCTCGCCGCTGACCGGTTCGGTGGCGGCGGTCTCCTGCGGTGTGGTGGGGGCCCGTGCGCTGCTCGACCTCGATTACAGCGAGGACTCGCAAGCCGAGGTCGACGCCAACGTCGTCATGACCGGTGATGGGGGTCTTGTCGAGGTGCAGGCCACGGCCGAGCGCACGCCGCTCTCTCGCGCTCACCTGGACGAGCTGCTGGCGCTGGCCGAGGCGGGCATCGAGCATTTGCGCGGATTTCAGCAGCAGGCGCTCGGTGCCGCCGCCGGATGAGCGAGCGCCGGGAGGGCGGAGTCGCCTCGCCCGCGCGACTGTTGCTGGCGACTCGCAACGAGCACAAGCGCCGCGAGTTCGCGCGTCTGTTGCCGGGGGTTGAGGTTGACGCGTTGGGAGAGGAGGTGGTGCTGCCGCCCGAGGACGGCGACACGTTCGCGGCCAATGCGCTCGGCAAGGCGCGCGCCGCTGCCGCCGCGACCGGACGCGTGAGCATCGCCGATGACTCCGGCATCGAAGCGGTGGCGCTTGGCGGCGCGCCGGGTGTGCGCTCCGCTCGCTACGCGGGCGAGGGGGCAAGCGACGAGCAGAACCTGGCCAAGCTGTTGGCGCAAGCGCCCCTCGGCAGCGAGCTCACGTACGTGTGCGCGCTGGCCTACGTAGACCCGGCCACGGGCCAGGAGCGCATGTTCGAAGGCCGCTGGACCGGCCGTCTGGCGCGGGAGCCGCGCGGCAAGCGAGGCTTTGGCTTCGACCCGGCGTTCCTGCCCGACGAGCACCCGCAGATGACTGCCGCCGAGCTCAGCGACGAGCACAAGGACGAGCTGAGCCACCGCGGCCGCGCCGTGCGCGCCCTGCGCGAGTGGCTCACAGCAGGTTGATCGCCGCCGAGCAGCCGACCGCCACGCTCAGCGCCGCGTAGCCGGTGTAGCCGGACAGCAGCAGCAGGACTGCGGTCACGAGCGCGGTCAGCACGGTGAGTATCCAGGCGACGCGGGAAAGCTCCACGGTCCGCGTATTCTTCCTGAAGGTGCCCGCGCCTGCTCAGTCATCGCCGGTCTCCGCCCAGACGGACGGCTGCGGCGATCCGGGCGCGCCTGTCGCCCCCGGCTTCGGCGAGCAGGCGGCGGGGAGTTTCGGCGAGCGCCTGGCCGCGCGCGTGCGCGCGCGCGAGTCGCAGATCGTGCTTGGGCTCGACCCCGATCCGATGGCGCTTTGGCCGGGCGTGCACGCGCCCGCCGCCGGCTCAGCGGCGCAGCGCGCGGCCGGCGCGGTGGCGGTCCACTGCCGCGCTCTGATCGACGCGGCGGGACCCGCCTGCGTGGCGGTCAAGCCGCAGCTGGCCCGCTTCGAGGCGCTTGGCGCGCCGGGCTGGGATGCCCTGCGGGCCGTGGTCGAGCACGCGCGCGCCGCCGGGCTGCTTGTCATCGCCGACGGCAAGCGCGGCGACATCGACGTCACTGCGCGCGCCTACGCGACGGCGCTGATGGGCTCGCTGCCGACCCCGTTCGGGGAGATCGAGGGGCTGGGCGTGGACATGGCGACGGTCAACCCGCTGCTGGGCGCCGACGCGATCGAGCCGTTCGTGGCGGTCGCGCGCGCCGCTGGAGCCGGCGTGCTGCTGCTGGTGCGCACCTCCAACCCGGGGGGGGCTGACGTGCAGGACGCGGAGCTGGCTGGCGGCGGGCTGGTGTGGGAGCGGCTGGCGAGACTTGTCGACGCACTCGGAGTAGACGAGAGGGAAAGGGGGAGCCTTGGGGATCAAAGGGGGGGTCTTGCCGACGTCGGCGCCGTGATCGGCGCCACCGAGCCGGCCCATCTGGTGCGCGCCCGCGAGCTGATGCCGCGCGCCGTCTTCCTGCTGCCGGGCGTGGGCGCCCAGGGCGGCCGTGTGGAGGACCTCGCGCCGGCCTTCGCCCCGGGGCGCGCCGGCGGCCTGATCGCCGCCTCGCGCTCGATCGCGGCGGCACACGAGGCTGCTGGCGGCGATCCGGCCAGCGCCGCGCGCGCCGAGGCCGAGCGGCTACGCGAGCTGGCGTGGTCGGTATCCTCTTGAGAGCGCGCGCGGCAACCCAGTCCATGTCGCGGCGCACCTTGAAGGGCACCCCCCATCGCGGGTGGCAGGCAAGCGGGAAGGCGGAGCTGACGTACCGATGATCATCACCGTCACGCTCAACGCGGCGATCGACAAGTCGCTCTCAGTCCCCAACTTCCGCCTCGGGCGGCGCCACCGCACCGTCGAGCAGCGCACGATGGCCGGCGGCAAGGGTGTCAACATCGCCCGCGCCCTGAAGGCGTTGGGTCAGCCGGTGATCGCCACCGGCCTGGCCGGCGGGGCGACCGGGACGCACATCGTCGAGCAGCTGACCGAGGAGGCGATCCTCAACGACTTCGTGCGCATCCGCGACGAGTCGCGCACCAACACTTCTGTGCTCGACCCCACCAGCGGCGAGCAGACCGAGGTCAACGAACGCGGCCCGGCCGTCTCCGAGCGCGAGATCGAGCTGTTCCGCGACAAGCTGCTGTATCTGGCGCGCGGCGCCGCGATCGTGGTGTTGGCGGGTTCGCTGCCGCGCGAGGTACCGCCCGACCTGTACGCGAGCCTGATCCGAGACCTGCAGAAGCTCGAAGTCACCACGATCGTCGACGCCGACGGCGACCCGCTGATGCACGCGGTGCGCGCCGAGCCCGACGTCGTCTCTCCCAACGTGCGGGAGGCCGAGGAGCTCGTCGGCCACGAGTTCACGACCGAGGAGGAACGCCTGCTGGCGGTCAGTGAGATCGTCGAGTTGGGCCCGCGCGAGGCGATCATGACGATGCCCGAGGGCTGCGTCGCCGATGTCCTGGTCGAAGGCAAGTCGTGCCTACGCCGCGCCGAGATCCAGCCGCGCGAAGCGATCGCCCGCCGCGGCTCTGGCGATGCGTTCCTGGCGGGATACGTGGCGGCCCGCTACGAGGGCCGCGCCCCCGACCAGTGCCTGCGCTTCGGTGTCGCCTGTGGCGCGGAGTCGACCAAGCGCCTGGGCGCGGGCCTGATCGACCCGAAGGAGGCGCGCAGGTTGATGGGCGAGGTCGAGGTGGGCGCGGTCGAGGCGCCGGCGGAGGTTGGTTAGACCAGTGCCTCAGCCGCCCGCCACGTCGCGGCGCAGGAAGACAAGGTAGCCCGCGACCAGCGACGGCACCGCGTACAGCGCGCAGACCCACAGCGAGTGGGTCACAGGCGCCCAGTCGGTCGGCGTGCGCAGCAGGCCGTGCCAGTTCTCGAACTGTTCGGTGAGCAGGTAGGGCTTGACTGCTTCGAGGCCGGGGATGCCGGCGACGATGTCCATCAGGATCACGATCCCGATCGCGCCGCCGACGCCGGCGATGCTGTTGCGCGTCGCGGTCGAGAGCAGCAGCGCGATGAAGGCGACCGCCGCCAGCGGGATCAGATAGCAGGCGTTGGCTGCGATCACCAGCAGCAGTCCTTCGGATGCCGAAACCGTGCTGCCGGAGAAGGTTTTGATCGAATTGAAGCCCCACGAGGCGATCCCGCCGACGGTCGCGACGAGGCTTGCCAGGTACAGGGCGATCACCGCGTAGGTGAGCGCGGCGAGCGCCTTGGCTACGAACACCTGGCCGCGATCAACCGAGCGCGTGAGGATCGTCTTCAGCGTGCCGTTGTTGTCCTCGGCCGCGAAGATGTCGCCGGCCACAAGCGAGGCGATCAGCGGCAGGAAGAAGACCGACTCGAACAGCAGCATCAGCACGGGCGTTGCCAGCCCGGACTGGGTGATCTGAGCGGCGAAGATGCTGTCGCCGCCGCCGTGGCGGGTGTGGACGTTCTGCACGATCACGAAGATCACAGGCAGTGCCACGCCCAGCCCGAGCCCGAAGTAGGTGCGCTTTTGCGCGATCAGCTTGCGCAGCTCCCAGCGGTAGGCGACGAAGGTTGAGGGCCTGCCCGCCCTGCCCGCCCGCCGCGCCTGAGGGGGCGCCGCGACCGGAGTGGGAGGGGATGAGGCGACGCTACTCATCGGCTGGCGCCCGCTCCGCGTGCAAGTACGCCAGCGACGTCGTTTGCGATGCCGTCCTGATCGCGCTCGTGCGCGTTCGAGCCGTCTGTGCCGTCCTGCTCGGTGAGGCGGAAGAACAGGTCCTCGAGCGTGGCCAGCTGTGGGCTCAGCGCGAGAATGCCGATCCCTGCCGAAGCAAGCGCCAGCGACAGGGCACCGACATGCTCCTCGTCGGCCTGGAAGTTGACACCGTGCTCGTCGGTGCCTGCGCTGTCAACGCCGGGCTGAGCGCGCGCTACCTCAAGCGCGTGTGTGTCGTCGGTGCTGCGCAGACGGTAGCTGGCTCCGCCCTGGCGGCGCAGGTCGGCGAGCGCCCCCTCGTAGACGACTTTGCCGCGATCGACGATCGCGACGCGGTCGCACAGTTCCTGTACCTCGGGCAGCTGGTGGCTCGATAGCAGCACGGTGATGCCTTCGTCGGCCAGCCGGCGGATTAGTGCGCGCATGTCGCGCATCCCGGCCGGATCGAGCCCGGTGGCGGGCTCGTCGAGGATCAGCAGCCGCGGGCGGCGCAGCAGCGCTGCGGCGATGCCCAGGCGCTGGCGCATCCCGTGCGAGTAGCCACCGACCTTGTGCTTGCCGCGCGGCGCCAGCTCGACAATCTCCAGCACCTCCTCGATTCGCTCGCCGGCATCGCCGCCGTCGAGCGCGGCTAGTAGTTGGAGGTTCTTGCGCCCGGTCAGGTAGGGGTAGAAGCGCGGCGCCTCGACAAAGCCGGCGACACCCTCCAGCGCCCGCGCCCCTGAGCGCATCGGGTTGCGCCCGAACAGCTCGACCGTCCCCTCGGTTGGGACGATCAAACCGAGCGCCATCCGCAGCGTCGTGGTCTTACCGGCCCCGTTGGGCCCGAGGAACCCGTACACGTCGCCGCGCTGGACGTTTAGGTCGACGTGATCGACGGCGAGAACCTCCTTGTAGCGCTTGACGAGGTCGCGAGCCTTGACGGGCGGCTCGTCGATGTCGGCCGCCGACGGCGGCGCGGCGTCGCTCACGCTACAGGCCCCGCGCGAACGCCTCGATCGCGCTCGGGGTGACTGACCCGACGAGCAGATAACGCACGCCGGCGCGATCGAAGCTGAGCAGAGTGCCGAGCTGTGTCGGCAGCTCTGAGGCCTTCGTGCCGTTGACGTCGATCTGCTGTAGCCCTTCGAGCTGCGCGACCCCGGATTCTTTGCTGCCGGCCGTAACCGGGCTTTCGGCCAGGACGATCGCTCCCAGGCCGTTGCCGTGAACTGTGACGTGCGGCTTTTCTAGGCTGCCGGTGGAGGAGCTGCTGCTGGGGGTGCTGTTCGGAAGTGTGATGTCCTGGATCTTGGCGTTTGCCGGTGGGGTGAATTCAAGGGCTGAGCTGTCGGGCGGCCCGTAGGAGATTTTGGTGGCGGCGAGTTCGATCACCGGGGCGGAGCTGGAGGTCGAGTAGATCGCTGCCCGCAGGGGATTGCCGTGGTTAGCGTCCCAGGAGAGCTCGGCGCCGGCGATCAGGCCCCCGTTTTCGCGCGGTGAGACCCGGACGGTATAGGCGGCCTGGCCGGCGACGTCGGTTGGCGTTGCCACGGAGAGATCGGCGTGCTCGGAGGCCTTGGCGATGTGTTCTTCGATTTCGGCGACGGTTGGAACCTTGTCGGTGGGTGTGGATGTCGCGGAGCCGGTGTCCGGCGAGCCACCACCCGGGGTCGTTTCCGTGCTGAGCGGATGTTCGGGCGTGTAGCGGTAGAGCGTGTTCGTCGAGGCGTCGTACATCTCGGCGGTCTTACCGTCCCACAGGATCTGCGTGTCGCCCTTTTCGGACTGCAGTTCCAGGCGCGCGTGCCCGTCCGAGGCGACCCACAGCCGGCCCGAGGCGCCCGATATGAGCGGGCTGGAGGACAGCTGGCTGGCTTCGCCGCCGTTACTGGCCAGGCTCGCGCCTTCGAGCAGATGGTTGGTGAGCTGGACATGGGCCGTCACTCCAGTTGGCTTCGGCGCGCTCAGCCCGTCGTGGATCGCGTCGGCGAGCGGCTTGGGTGATGGCGTTGGGCCAGAGCCGACAGCCAACGCGAGCGCGGTGGCGCCGATGCCAACTACGACGACGACGACGCACAGCAGCAACAGGCGAGACAGGGGAAGGCGACGTAGGACGTTCACTTAGGGCAGATCCAATCTCCTCGAAATCCAAGGCCAACCTCAGCCTAGCGCCAGATATGGCTACTAGCTAAAGGCTTCTGAAGATATTTCTCATCCGACGCGCGAACCGGGGCCTCATGTATCGTGCCGCACCGATGATCTACGCCGTTATCGCTATCTGGGTGCTGCTCGGCCTGGCCGTCTTCTTCGTCGCTATGCGTGGCGGCCCGCGTGGCGCGCGCGAGTCCCTGCACACAGAATCGAAGGCGGGCCAGCTGATCGTGTGGGCCGTTGTCGTGCTCGCATTCGCGATCGGCCTGGCAGTGCCCGCGCTTGTACTCGCATTCAACGGCGCCGACAAAGACAGCGTTGCTGCGGGTGGGATCAAACTGACCGCCGAGCAACAGCACGGCCGCGTGCTCTTCTCCGAGACCTGTGCCGTCTGTCACACGTTGGCGGCGACCAACTCGCAGGGCCATGTCGGCCCCAACCTCGATGTCCGGCTCGGCTCGGAGATCGCCACCGAATCCGGCCGTCGCGCGCTCGTGGAGAGCGCCATCTCCGAAGGCCGCGCGCGCGGCAACGGCGACATGCCGGCGGGGCTCTACCAGGGCAAGGAAGCCGAAGCGATCGCTGACTTCCTGGCCGCTGTCGCCGGGCACTGACGCTCGACGCGTGAGTCTGTCCGGGCGCGCGGTTAGCGTGCCTCCATGTCGCGCTATCGCTATGGCTACGGCTATGGCTCGCTCGAACCTCGACGGCGTCCACGCCCGAGGATGACCCAGCGCGTAGGTCCGCACCCCGACCGGATCGCGGCCTGGGCGGTGGCGCTTGGCGTCATGATGATGCTGGCGGCGATCCTCAGCGCTCACTGACGCGAGTGGCCTGAGTGTCGCGGGCGACCTTCTATTTCGACCTCGGCTCGCCCTATGCCTACCTCACCGCGGCCCGCATCGATGCGGCGCTGGAAGAGCCGGTCGACTGGCAGCCGATTTCTCTGGGTGCACTGTTCAAGCTTGCGCATCGATCGTCCTGGTCGCTTGGCGACTCGCAGCGGCGCGAGGACGGCATGGCGGAAGTCGAGCGCCGGGCGCGCGCGTATGGCCTGCCGCCGCTGTGCTGGCCGCAGCCCTGGCCCGGCAACTACCTGATGGCGATGCGCGCCGCGACCTACGCGCAGCGGATGGGGCGCCTGCGCGAGTTCGCCGGCAGCGCCTTTCGCGGCGGATTCGAGCACGGCCACGACTTGAGCATTCGCGCAAATGTGCTGGCGGCGGCCAGCGACGCTGGCCTTGACCCGGGCGAGGTGGAGCTGGCGGTCGGCGATCCTGAGATCAAGCTTGCGCTGCGCGAGGCCACCGACGCGGCGCACCGGCTGGGGGTCTTCGGAGTTCCGACGCTTGCCGTCGCCGGAGAGCTGTTCTGGGGAGACGATCGCCTGGAGGAGGCGGCCGAGCGCCTGGACGGAGCTGGCTCGCAAGGCTGATCGGCCCGTCGCTGGGCGCGGCCGCCGCAGCCGCCGCGACGGTTTAGCCAGCCGTCCAAAGCGGCCCCAGGGGGCATCGACTACGCTGCGCCGACATGGCCGATCTGCCGAAGACAGCCGCCGACATACAGGCGTTCGTGGCCGAACGCGAGATCAGGTTCATCCGCTTCTGGTTCACCGACATCCTCGGCCAGCTGAAGTCCTTCTCGATCAACTCGCAGGAATTGGACGACGCCTTCGAGGCGGGAATGGGCTTTGACGGCTCCTCGATCACAGGCTTCAACGCGATCGAGGAGTCCGACATGATCGCGATGCCCGACCCGGGCACGTTCGCGGTGCTGCCCTGGCGACCGGAGGAGCAGGGGGTGGGGAGGATGTTCTGCGACATCATCACCCCCGAGCGAACGCCATACGAGGGCGATCCGCGGCATGTGCTGCGCCGTGCGCTCCAGCGCGCGCACGCGATGGGCTTTGACACGTTCAACGTCGGCCCCGAGCTCGAGTACTTCCTGTTCCGCGACTACAAGTCCACCGAGGTGCTCGACGAAGGCGGCTACTTCGATCTTACCACGCTCGACGCCGGTACCGACGTGCGCCGCGAGACGGTGCTCGCGCTCGAGCAACTGGGCATCCACGTCGAGTACACCCACCACGAGGTCGGGCCTTCCCAGCACGAGATCGACATGCGCTATGCCGACGCTCTGAAGATGGCCGACGACTGCATGACCTACCGGATCACCGTCAAGGAGTACGCGGTCAAGTACGGCTGGCACGCGACGTTCATGCCCAAGCCGCTGTTCGGAGAGAACGGCTCGGGGATGCATACCCACCAGTCGCTGTTCTCCGGCGGCAAGAACGCCTTCTACGATCCCGACGACCAGTACTTCCTCTCGGATGTCGGCAAGGCGTTCATCGCCGGCCAGCTCAAGCACGCGCGCGAGATCTGCTCGATCTTAGCGCAGTGGGTCAACTCCTACAAGCGGCTCGTCCCC
>DATAQR010000160.1:0-7178 GCA_036264565.1 Solirubrobacteraceae bacterium
CCGAGCCGCCGCTGGGACTGCCGCACAGCCCGCTCGCGCCGGCGCCGAGTGCAACCGGCTTCCGCTGGGGCGCCGGCTGACGCTACGCAACTTCCCTCCCGCCGAGCTGTTGCATTGCGCATAGCCGCTAAGGTCGGCAAAACCCACCAGTTTCCGGAGGGTTCTCTGATCGCAGACAACCACAAGCGATATGGGCTGCTTGCGTCGAGCCTACTCGTACTGTCGCTGACCGCGCCCTCGACGGGGTGGGCCGGCGGCGCCGGCGGGATCTCGGCACCCGGCGGCTCCTCCGCGCCGTCCTCTTCGCCAGGCCACGCCCGCTCCTCGGGCGGCGCGGCTCCAGTCGCGCGACCGGTGAGCGTGACGATCACCGCCGCCAGGTGCGTCCCGGCGGCGAATTGCTCGCGCAACCCGCACCAGGTCTCCGCGGGGGGGGGCGAGCTGCTGATCGGTGGGCGCTCGCTGCGCCGCGGCATGGTCGTCGCCTTCCCGCGCAGCTGGAACGCGCGCATCGCCCGCAACTCGCCGGCGGCCCGCATCACCCAATCCAGCCTCGGCCTGGTCGTTCGCGTCCCCGGCAGCGCCCACTCCGGGCACATCATGATCCTACTCAGCGGCGGCCGGCACTCCAACTCTTACGGGCCGATCCAGATCGTCGGCTACGCGCTGCATCCGCCCGCGCCGCGCCGCGTGACCCCGGTGGGGGCCACCGCGGCGCCCAGCGGCACCGCCTTCGACGGCCAGGGGATGTGGATCTGGTATGTGAGCCAGTCCGACGGCGGCAACCTCGCCACTATCGCCGCGCAGGCACACGCCGCCCAGGTGAGCACGCTGTTCGTTAAGAGCTCGGACGGCTCGAGCAACTACTGGTCGCAGTTCTCGCCCTCGCTGGTGGCGACCCTGCACGCGAGCGGGCTGCACGTCTGCGCCTGGCAGTTCGTGTACGGCACCAACCCAGCCGGCGAGGCCGCGCTTGGGGCCAAGGCGGTCGCCGCCGGCGCGGACTGCCTGGTGATCGACGCTGAGTCCGAGTACGAAGGCAAGTACGGCGCGGCGCAGACCTACATCGCCGACCTGCGCGCCAAGATCGGTCCCAGCTACCCGTTGGGGCTGGCCTCCTTCCCCTACGTCTACTACCACACCGCTCTCCCCTACTCCGTGTTGCTCGGGCCAGAAGGCGCCCAGTTCAACGCGCCGCAGATGTACTGGAAGGCGATCGGCAACTCGGTCGACACCGCCTACGCCGACACCTACAGCTCAAACCGCATCTATGGCCGCAGGATCTTCCCGCTCGGGCAGACCTATGAATCGCCCTCGACGGCGGACCTGCTGCGCTTCCGCGAGGAGGCCCCCCTTTACGGCGCCACCGGCATCTCCTGGTGGGACTTTCAGGAGACCTCTTCGGCCGGCTGGAAGGCACTCGGCGATCCGCTCGCCCCGCTCACCACCGTCACGCCCGACGCGGACTGGTCGGAACTGGCGCAGGGCAGCAAAGGCGATCCCGTGCTGTGGATGCAGGAGCACCTGGCCGCAGCGATGCCGGCGCAGGCGACCACCGGCATCTTCGACTCGACCACCAAAGTCAACCTGGAGCAGTTCCAGAGCGCCCACGGCATCGCCCCAAGCGGCCACACTGAAGCGGCAACGTGGCAGGCGCTGCTGGCCCTCGCGCCCGTCGCAGTGAACTGGACGGGCGCGGGGCCGAAGGGCTAAGTCGGACTACTGCTTGGCGGTAGCTACTTGAATCGCCAATCGTGTCGACCGTGAATCATTACAACTCTGAATCATTACAACTCTGAATCATTACAACTGTGAATCATTACAACTGTGAATGATTACAGTCGTGAACGACCTCGAAAAGTAGATAGGTACATCAGACTCGCTGAATGAGCGTGCCCGTGCCGAGCCCACCACCGCAGCACATCGTCACGAAGCCGATCTCCTTGTCCGAGCGCTCCAGCTCGTGCAGCAGCGTCGTGATCAGACGCGCGCCCGTCGAACCCAAGGGATGACCCAGGGCCATCGCGCCGCCGTTGACGTTGACGCGATCCATATCGGGGCTCAGCTCGCGCTTCCACGCGGCCACAACCGGCGCGAACGCCTCGTTGATCTCGATCAGGTCGATGTCGCCGATCGACATCGAGTTGCGCTGCAGGATCTTGCGCGTCGCCGGGATCGGACCCTCGAGCATCTTCACCGGGTCACAACCGACCGTCGTCTGATCGATGATCCGAGCACGCGGCTTTAGACCGAGCTCGGCGGCCTTCTCGGCGGACATCAACAGCACCGCGGCGGCGCCGTCTGAGATCTGCGAGCTGTTGCCGGCCGTGATCTTGCCGTCCGGCTTGAACACCGGTTTGAGCTGGGAGAGCGCCTCCAGGTTGGTGTCGGGACGGATGCCCTGGTCGGTGACATACGTGTCGCCGTTGACCGAGAAGGGGACGATCTCGCGCTCGAAGCGGCCCTCCTCAGTTGCCTGGTGAGCCAGTTTGTGGCTGCGCACGGCCAGCTCGTCCAGCTCAGAGCGCGGTATCTCCCACTCATCAGCGATCATCTCGGCGCCGAGGCCCTGGCCGACGATGTTGTGCTTTTCCATCAGCGCCGGGGTGAAAGCGAAGCCGAACTCCTGCTGAGTCTTCATGCCCGCCGAGAACGGGAAGTGGCCCATGTGCTCGACGCCGCCGCCGATCATCGCGTCGTGCACGCCGGCGGCGATCAGCGCCGCGGAGAAGTTGACCGCCTGCTGGGCCGAGCCGCACTGGCGATCGACCGTCGTTCCCGGCGTCTCGATCGGCAGGCCCTCCTGCAGCCAGGCGTTGCGGGCGATGTTGAAGCCCTGCTCGCCGAACTGCTGCACGCAGCCAGCGACGACGTCCTCCACTACCGCCGGCTCGATGCCGGCGCGGGCGATCACCTCGGTGTAGACCTTGCCCAGCAAGGCGTTGGGATGGGTGTCCTTGTAGTAGCCCTTCTCCATGTGCCCGCGGCCGATTGGGGTGCGAACGGCCTCGACGATGACGACCTCGCGGCCCTCGGGTTGCCTCATGATGGAAGTCCTTTGCTCGCGTGTAAGAGAGTGTGCAGCAATGTGCTCCGTCCTCTACTGTACCGCTCGATACCCCTAGATTGACTGGTCAGTCAACCAAATGGCTCCACCGCGGAGGAGAAGAGACTTGAACGAACGCATAGGCATAGTCGGCAGCGGCACGATCGCCTGCGGGCTGGCTGCCACCGCCGCCCACCACGGGCCGGTCGCGCTGCTGGCACGCTCACAGAGCTCGGCCGAACGAGCGAGGGCGACTGTCGAGAAGACGCTCGCGCGCATGGAAGCGGAGATCGATCCGGAGCACGTCCAGGTCTACACCGACATCTCCGAGCTCGCGCATGTGTCCTTCGCGGTCGAGGCCGTCGTCGAGGACTACGAGGCCAAGGCGCCCATCCTTGGCGAACTGAACGCGATCCTCGATCCCGAGGCGATCATCGCTTCGACCACCTCCTCGCTGTCGGTGGAGCTGTTGGCGCAGGCCAGCGGGCGAGCGGAGCGCTTCCTCGGGCTGCACGTGTTCAATCCCGTCACGCGCATGAAGCTGGTGGAGCTTGTCTTCCCGGCCGCCGCATCTACCGAGACGCGTAGCCGCGCGCTCGCGCTTTGCGAGGCCTTCGAGAAGACCGCCGTCGAGGTGCCAGACGTGCCCGGCTTCGTCGTCAACCGGCTGCTGTTCCCCTATCTGTTCAACGCCGTGCGGCTACTCGAAGAGACCGGTATGAAGCCACAGGACATCGACACCTGCATGAAGCTCGGCGCCGGGCATCCGATGGGTCCGTTCGCGCTGCTGGACCTGGTCGGGCTGGACGTCTCCAAGGCGATCGGCGAGACGATCGGCGAGCAGATCCCGCCGCGCGTTGACGAGCTGATCTCCGACGGGGCGCTTGGACGCAAGAGCAAGCGCGGATTCCTCAGCTACTGACGTGCCGGTTCACTAGATCTTTCGCTCGGCTTGTCCCGACTTTTAGGCAGCGTTCATCCACGCCGGGGATCCTGACGGCGCGACACAAGTTCGCAAACGCACTCCGCCTCCTCCCAGTGCACACGATCCGGCCCGCTCCCCCAGCGGGCCGGACGTGTTTCTGGAGCTTGTTTTTGGGGGAGGGGACCCTTACGGGTCCTATTCGGCGTTCCAGCGGCGCGACCGGCGTCGCGCATTTGCCCGAGGCCGGCGCCGTCACACTCCTGGGGTCTCGCGGCGAACCGACTCTCCCGGCGCCTCTTCCTTGACGGGCAGCGGGCGACGCTCGCGGATGCGCACCGCCTCGACGCGGTTGTGGTGCACGGACTCGACGCGGATCGAGAAGTCGCCGGAGGCGATCGTGTCGCCGCGGCGCGGCAGGCGGCCTAGCTCGGCGAAGACAAAGCCACCGACCGAGTTGTAGGCGTCGCTGTCGATCGGGAGCTGCACGCCGTAGTCGAGCAGGTCGGCGATCGATACGTGGCCGCGCACGAACAAGTCACCATCGGCCAGGCGACGGACCTCGCCAGCGGCGGAGTCGGTCTCATCGGCGATCTCCCCCACCACCTCCTCGATGATGTCCTCGATCGTGACGATGCCGACGACACGGCCGTACTCGTCGACGACCACAGCCATCGAGCTGCGGCGGCGCTGCAGTTCGGCCAACAGATCATCCAGCGGCTTGGTCTCTGGGACGATCGGGGCGTCGTGCATGATCGGCTCGATCGAGGCGCTACCGCCGTCGTGCATCAGGCGGCGCGCCAGCGAGCTGGCGTGCACGAGGCCGCGCACGTGGTCGCGATCTTCGCCCTCGATCACGACTAGGCGCGTGTGGCCACTAGAGATGCACAGCTCAAGAGCGCTCTGCACATCCTGGGAGACGTCGACGGTGACCACCGCGGGGATTGGGGTCATCACCTGGCGCGCCTCCTGCTCGTGCAGGTGAAAGACGCCTGTGAGCATGCCCGCCTCGCCGGGGTCGAGGTGGCCGCCCGCGTAGGACTCGGCGATTAGGCGCTTGAGCTCATCTGGCGAGCCGCCTTGGCGCACGCCGCTCATCTCCACGCCGAGCAGGCGCAGGATCCGACTGGAGACGGCGGTCAGGCCCACGATCACCGGGTGAAACAGGGCGCTGAAGGCCTGCAGCGGGCGGGCGATGCGGCGGGCGATCGTCTCGGCGCGATCGATCGCGTACAGCTTCGGCACCATCTCGCCGGCGATCAGCTGCGTGGCGGCGATCAGCAAGAAGGCCACCACCACGGAGATCACGATCGCGACCTCGCTGCTTGGCGTAGAGCCGAGCGCTCCGCGCAGGATCGCCGCGAGTGCGGGCTCAGCCAGCGCGCCGATCGCGATCGAGGTCATCGTCACGCCGATCTGCACAGCTGAGATGTATTCGTTGATGCGATCGAGCTGGCGCAACGCGAGCGCCGCCCCGCGCGATCCTTCGTCTCGCATCACCTCAAGGCGCGCACGGCGCGAGCGCACCAACGCGTACTCTGCCGCCACGAAGAACGCGTTGATCGCGACCAGCACAGCCGCCAGGATCAGCTTGACGCCGTTCACGCGCGGGCGGCCCTGTCGGCCGGCTGACTACCGGTCGGGGCCGAGCTACTTCGGGGCGGTTTGTCTTCGTCGCTCATCGAATTCCGACCGCACAACCGTAGCAAGCGAGGCGGCGCTCACGGAAGCGCGTCGATGCGCCCGGCCATGTCGATGTCGGCCTGCGTGATCCCACCCTGCGAGTGCGTGCTGAGCTCCAGGCGCACCTTGTTCCAGCCGTGCAGGTGGATGTTGGGATGGTGGTTTGCCTGCTCGGCCGCCTCGGCGACACGGTTGATGAACACAATCGCGGCGGCGAAGTCCGCCAGCTTCCACTCACGCACAATCTCCGCGCCGTCCCGTCGCCAGGCCGAGCCGCCGAGCCGCTCATCGACTTCGCTGGCTGAGAGCACCGTCACCGGTTGAAGGCTATCCGCACGCGCCCGTGCTCAAACCGAAAGCGCGCGAGCCGGCGTCAACGCACAAGACGCGAGCCGGCCATCCGCTGCGCTCTTGGCGCGGTCGGCTTCTCGCCCGAGCGCTCAGGCGATCCCCGTCCCGTTGACGCCCGCGACCGCGATCGAACCCACGACCGCCGCGGCCGACAGCGCCACGCATGCCGCCAGACCCAGCCACGAGCGGTTGTGATCGTCGGCCGTCCTGACCGCCAGGCCCGCCAAAGCTCCACCGATCAGGCCGCCGATGTGCGCGCCCACCGAGATGCCGGGGACGGCGAAGCTGTAGGCAAGGTTGATGATGATCAGCAGGCCGATGCCCGACTCCATCACGCTCATCCGCCGTGCCCGTAGCTCGACCACTGCTGCCCCCATCAGGCCGAAGACGGCGCCGGAGGCGCCGAGCGAGGGCGAGGCCGTGGCAAACAACGCGCCGAACGAGCCCGCCAGCAGCGAGGTGAAGTAGATCGCCGCGAACTTGACCGAGCCGAGCGCCGGCTCGAGCATCGAGCCGAGCCAGTACAGCAGGTACATGTTGAAGCCGATGTGCAGCAGATTCTCGTGCAGGAAGCCGCTGGAGACCAGGCGCCAGTACTGGTGTTCGACGGCGATGCCGTAGCGGTAGAGCACGCCTTCTTCAAAGACCGTGCCGTGAACGGTCGAGCCGCTCAGCGTGAATTGGCCCTGCTCGGCCAGGAACGCGAGCACGTTCAGGCCGATCAGCGTGAACGTGACGCGCGGCTGGGTCGCTCCTTCGCGCATCCTCACGACCCTCGTGCGTTGTTTCGAGCACTCCGGGCAACGCATGCCGACCGCGGTTGGGGTCATGCAGTCGGGGCAGATCGGTCGCCCGCAGGACGAGCAGGCGACACCCGTCTCGCGCGATGGATGTCGGTAGCAAGTGGCCATGCGGGCGCAGACGCTAGCAGCGCCGATGAAACGCGCGGGCCTCACGCGGAGCCCCGCGGGCTGGACGAACTCAGATCGTCGCCGGAACGCTCACGGCCATCTTGCGCAGGCCCAAGCGCATGCGACCCTTGACCGTGCCCACTGGCGTGTCGAGCATGCTGGCGATCTCCGAGTGCGAATAGCCGCCGTAGTAGGCCAGTGCGATCACGCGGCTCTGCTCGGGAGGCAGGCCGTCCAGCGCGGCTCGCAGTGCGCGAGCGCGCTC
>DATAQR010000174.1:0-12459 GCA_036264565.1 Solirubrobacteraceae bacterium
GCACGAACACCCCCCTTTTGCGTGGTGTCAGCACTCAGCCGATCGAGCGCCCACAGGAACGCCGCCAGCGTCTTGCCCGAGCCGGTCGGCGCTGACAGCAGCACGTGCTCGCCGGCGGCGATCGCGGGCCAGGCGAGAGCCTGGGCGGCGGTCGGCTCGGCGTAGGAGGCCTCGAACCAGGCGCGTGTGCGCTCGCTAAACGTGCAGAAGGGATCGTTCACGGAGCCAGACACCGATCCGAGGCTAGCGCTCGGGAGAACCCACGCTAGCTGGTCTGCAGAGCCGCGACGTAATTTGCGGGCAGCGGCGCCAACGCATCGAGTTCGCGGGCGGCTTTGACCGACCAGTAGGGATCCTCGAGCAGCGGACGCCCGACACTGACGAGCACTGCCCCATGCTCGTCCAGGAGACCTTGCGCGTCGGCGCCGTCGACGATCCCCCCGCCGAGCGCCATTGGCAGCTCACAGCCACTGCGCAGCGCAGCAGCGGTCTCCCAGGTCTGCGCCGGGCTCACACGCTCGCCACCGAGCAAGGGTGTGCCGCCGGTGAGGTCGACCAGGGTGGCCCCAGCTGCCGCGCACGCGCACGCGCACTCCACGACCTCCCGTGCCTGCAGGCCGACGGACGCACCGTCGCAGGCGGGGAGCCGCACGAACAGAGGTCGCTCAGATGGCCAGCTCTCGCGCACCGCCGTGACCACCTCGATCAGGAGTCGGCGGCGGCCGTCGCTGTCGCGCCCATAACTGTCATCGCGCTGATTGACCAAGGGTGAGAGGAACTGGTGAAGCAGGTAGCCGTGTGCGGCGTGTACCTCGACGACGTCGAAGCCGGCCTGCAGTGCGAGAGCGGCGGCCGCGACGAAGGCGTCAACTACCTCACCCAAATCCGCTGTCGTGGCTTCGCGAGGCGTCGCCCACTCCGGGCCGTAGGCGAGCGCCGTCGGGGCAAGCGTGCCCCGGGCGCCGCGCGTATCGGCGAGCGCCTTGCGCCCGGCGTGCGCCAGCTGCACTCCCACCGCCGCGCCCTGGCTGCGGCAGAAGAAAACAATTCGGCGCAGCTGCTCGGCCTGCTCTTGGTCATAGAGACCGAGCGCCGCGCTGCCGGTACGCCCAAGCGGCGTGACCGCCGTGTCCTCCACCATCACCAGCCCGCAGCCGCCGACCGAGCGCGAGCCGTAGTGGACGAGATGCCAGTCTCTCGCCCGCCCGTCCTCGCCGGCGGCGCGCTGGCTCATCGGCGACATCATCACGCGATTGCGGATACTCAGACCGCCAAGCACCAGCGCCTCGAACAGCCTCACCGCAACCCCGGCATGATCTCATCGTGTCCGTCCACTAGCGCATCAGCCGCTGAACGTTCAGTTCTGAGCACTTTCAACGGAATCGGAGACAAGAGGATGAAGACTAGAGGATGAAGACTGGAGGATGAGGACAATACGCACTGATTCGGAAAACCTCGCAACAATCGCGAGAACACAGGCCCTGGGCGATGGATAAGACACGTGGCAGCTGTCAAACGGATAATCTTCCCGCGCTGCGCCGCGCCGAAGCTCGGTCTGAGCAGATCTGAGAGCGCGTTTACCGACGTCCGGAGAGGCGGCTCTCGATTGAGATCGTCAGCCTTCCCAAGTATGATGACTATTCAATAGAGGTGCACACAGGCGCAGCACACCTCGGGACTAACTGATAGGGGCCACGCAATAGATGCCTAGAGTAAGTAATTCTTCCAAAGGCGGCCAGGAAGGCGAGTGGTCGATACCGAGCCTCCGTGAGCCGCGATATTCGCAGTCGCTTGAGCGAGGTTTGGCGATCCTCGGTTGTTTCACGCCCGAGCGCCCAATCCTCGGCATCGCCGACATCGCCGACGACCTCGGCATGAGCCGCTCCACTACCCACCGCTACGTGATCACGCTGGTCGCGCTTGGTTTCCTGGAGCAGGGCGCTTCGCGTAAGTACCGTCTCGGCCTGCGCGTGACCGACCTGGGCATGTCCGCTCTAAACTCGACCGGCCTGCGCGAGCACTCGCGCCCCTACCTGGAAGAGCTGCGCCAGCGCACCTCCTACACCGTCAACATGTCGGTGCTCGACGGTGCGGAGATCCTCTATGTCGATCGCGCCCGCAGCTTCCGCCGCGGGCAGAACAAGATCGATCTGAACCTCCGTCCGGGCTCACGTCTGCCGGCCTACTGCACATCGATGGGCAAGGTGCTGCTGGCAAACCTGCCCGAACCGGAGCAGCGCGAATTGATCGGCGACATGACACTGACGCGTCGCGGCCCGAACTCGATCACCAGTAAGAAGGCACTGCGCACCGAGCTCGAGCACGTGCTCGAGGAGGGCATGGCCGTCAATGACGAAGAGCTGGCCAAGGACCTGCACTCGATCTCCGCTCCTGTTCGCACAGAGTCGCGTGAGGTGGTGGCGGCGGTCAACATCGCCGCTCACAGCTCGATGATCTCGCTGGAGGAGCTGGTCGACGCGCTCAGCCCGCACCTCGTGGCTACCGCCGACAACATCTCGGCGCGCCTCGGCTACCGCCGCGACGATCAGCAGGGCTGACGGCAGAGGACCTCGGCGAGGGTCCAAAGCGACGCGAGCGGGGCACGCGCGGCCCGGCTCGCGTACGCTTCCCGCCGGATGACGCTCAAGACAACCAGAGCGCTTGCCGGCGCGGCGATCGCAGTCGCGCTGTCAGCCATGGCCGGCGGCTGCGGGGAAACCGCCTCGACCGGCTCCTTCAAGGGCGAAAGTCACAATGTCGCCCAGACGATCGCGGACTTTCAAAGCGACGTGCTGGCACGCGAACAGAAGAAGCTCTGCCAGCGCGACCTCGCCGCCACCGTCACAACACAGCTCACGCGCGCGGGCGGCAGCTGTCAGGCGGCGCTAAAGAATCAGCTGCTGCAGATCGACGCCACCGGCCTGACGATCGAATCGATAGCTGTGAACGGCAAGAAGGCAACGGCGCGTATCAAGAGCACATACTCGGGCAAGACCGAAATCAGCGCCTTGACGCTGGTCAACGAAGGCGGTCGCTGGAAGATCTCTGGCACGATCGCCATTCGCTCGCCCCAAACTCCCAAGAAGGGGTAGCGCCGCGGCCGCGGCGCTTACACCAGAGTCCTCCCATACTGCCGCTCGTAGTAGTCGCGGTAGTCGCCTGAGCGAATCGGCTCCCACCACCAGCGATTGTCGTGGTACCACGCGACGGTCTGCTCTAGACCCTCGTCGAAGCGCACGCGCGGCTCCCAGCCAAGTGCTCTGACCTTCGCCGAGGAGAGCGAGTAGCGCCGGTCGTGGCCAGGCCTGTCGGTGACGTACTCGATCAGCGACTCGCCGGCGCCGGTGAGCTCGACGATCCGCCGCACCACCTCGATGTTCGCGCACTCGTCGGGCCCGCCCGCGTTGTAGACCTCACCGGCGGCTCCGTACTCCAGCACGTGGCCGATCGCGCGGGCGAAGTCGGTCGCGTGGATCCAGTTGCGCACCTGCATCCCGTCGCCGTACACAGGCAGCGAATCGCCGTGCATCGCATTGAGGATCATCAACGGGATCAACTTCTCCGGATACTGGTAGGCGCCGTAATTGTTGGAGCCCCTGCAGATCGTGGCCTGCAGTCCGTAGGTGTGGAAGTAGCTCTGCACTAGTAGGTCTGCGCCGGTCTTGGTAGCCGAGTACGGCGAGGACGGGCGCAGAGGCGAATCCTCGGTGAAGGAACCATCCTCGATCGACCCGTACACCTCGTCGGTGGACACTTGCATGTAGCGCAGCTCGCGTTCACGCGCAGCCTCGAGCAGAACGTGGGTGCCGAGCGCGTGCGTTCGCACGAACGCGTCCGGCTCGGCGATCGACCGATCGACGTGCGTCTCGGCGGCGAAATTGACGATCGCCTCGGGCGCGTGGGCGTCGATCGCGGTACGCACAGCCTCAGGGTCCTCGATCGCCGCGTGTACGAAGCTGAAGCCTGGATCGCCGACGACGTCGTGGAAGTTCTGCTCGCGTCCCGCGTAGGTGAGCTTGTCGAGAACCGCGACCTCGTCTCCGTGCTCACGCAGGCGCAGACGCACGAAGTTCGAGCCGATGAATCCGGCGCCGCCACAAACAAGCAATCTCATACGCGCATCATCTCAGGGCGCATCGCGGCATGGTGCACGGTGAGCTTCGCGGCATGCGCACGGTGAGCTCGCGTGCGTCGGTCGCGAGCTGATGATTCATGCGCTCACCATTCCTGCCCGTGCGGCCAGGTAGCCCGCCAGCCCATCGCGCCAGTCGGGCATCGGGATCACCTCGGCACGCTCGGACTCCATCGCCGACCAGGCGGGACGCGGCGCCGGGCGAGCTATCTGCTCACTGCTGATCGCATCCACCCTGCAGTCGATCTCCGCCTGGCGGAAGATCTCATTGGCAAACCCGTTCCAGGAGACCGAGCCCGCGCCGGTCAGATGGACGATGCCGCTAACGCCGCGCTCCAGCAATCCCACCAGGGCGGGAGCCAGATGACCCGACCAGGTGGGCGAGCCGACCTGGTCATCGACCACCTGCACGGCGTCACGTTCACCGGCGAGGCGCAGCATCGTCTCCACGAAGTTGCGTCCGTTGACTCCATAGAGCCAGGCGGTACGCACGACCGTGTGCTGCGCGGAGGCTTCGAGCACCTGACGCTCGCCGGCGAGCTTGGTCTCGCCGTAAACCGAGCGCGGCCCGGTCGGGTCAGACTCGAGATACGGACGCGGACGACCGGCGTCGTCAAGGGGGGCCTTGCCATCGAATACATAGTCCGTAGAGATATGAAGCAACGGCGTGTCAATCAGGGCCGCGGCACGGGCGAGGTTGCCGGCTCCCTGAGCGTTTACCGCGCGCGCGCCCTCGACGTTGCTCTCGGCGCCATCGACATCGGTCCAGGCCGCGCAGTTGATCGTCGCCTCCGGCTGTTCGCGCTCCAAGAACGCTGAAACGGCGGCCTCGTCGGTTATGTCCAACTCGGGCAGGTCACACAGGACTAGCTCATGACCGGCGCGCTCGGCTGCCCGACGTACGTCGTGCGCGAGCATGCCCTGCGCTCCCACAACCAGCAGCTTCACAGGATCAGGAGTCTCACAGGATCGGGCGTCTCACAGGATCGAAATATCCGAGTTATCCCCAACCATGAAGCGATAGGCGCGCGGCTGGCGATCACCGCGGCGAATCGTCACGTTGCGGCCCAGCAGCGAGGACTCCATGCGACCGTCCAGATCGCACACCGAGGATCCCGCCAGCAGGATCGAGTGCTCGACCTCCGCACCGGCGATCCGACAGCCCTCCCCGACCGCGGTATAGGGACCGATGTAACAGTCGCGCAAGACTGCGCCGGCGCCGATGATCGCGGGGCCGCGCACACTCGTGCGCTCCAGGCGCGCGCCGGCCTCGATCACCACACGCCCGTCTATCCGCGAGTCGATCAGCTCGCCGTCCAGGCGCTCGGAGAGGTTGTCGAGGATCAGACGGTTGGCCTCGAGCATGTCCTCCAGGCGCCCGGTGTCCTTCCACCAGCCGCGCACGATGTGCGGCTCCACCCGCTGGCCCGAGTCGACCAGGTGTTGAATCGCATCGGTGATCTCAAGCTCCCCGCGTGCCGATGGCTCGATCGCGCGCGCAGCGTCGTGAATGCCCGCCGTGAACATGTAGACCCCTACCAACGCCAGGTCAGTTGCCGGTTGCGCCGGCTTCTCGACCAGGCGCTGCACGCTGCCCACCTCCCCGGCGGGCGCGGCGGACAGCTCCGCCACGCCGTAATTCTGCGGGTCGGGCACGGGCGTGAGCAGTATCAGAGCCTCAGGCTCGTGCTCACGAAACGCCGAGACGAGGTCGGAGATGCCCCCCTGCAGCAGATTGTCCCCCAGATACATCACGAACGGGCTGTAGCCGAGGAACGGCTCGGCCGTCAGTACTGCGTGGGCGAGACCGAGCGGCTCGTCCTGGACGATGTACTCGATCCTCACGCCGAAGCGCTCGCCATCGCCGGCGGCGGCGCGGATCTCCTCGCCGGTCTCCGGCGCGATGATGATGCCGATCTCGCTCACCCCGGCGGCGGCCATCGCTTCGATCCCGTAGAAGAGGACGGGCTTGTTGGCGACCGGGACGAGCTGCTTAGCGCTCGTATGCGTGATCGGCCGCAGCCGCGTGCCCTTGCCCCCGGAGAGGATCAGTCCCTTCAGCGACTCCACTTGGCGGCGAAGCCTACTAGTAGACGCCGGCGTGCTTGTGATGATCCCAGCTCGCGCGGCGGTCGGCCGCCTCCTCGTCGCTCATTTTGATCTGATCGCGGCGGCTCACGATACGCCGGCCGGCGTTGGGCGCGCGGCCTGCAGACGCTTGACGGTGGCAAGCACGGCCTCGCGCGCGTCCTCGGGCTCGAGCACGGCTGCGTCGCCGGCCTCCTTGAGCACCTCGCGCACCAGCCAGTCGGTGCCCGCATAGCCCACCTCGACGACGATCGAGCCATCCACTAGCTCTTCGCTGACGCGGCGCTGCTCGCGTGCCCAGCGCGCGCGCTCGGGTGTTATCCATACGCGCGCGGTGCGCGAAGCCTCGACTTCGCCGGTGCGCAGCCAGCCGTCGACCTCGGCGGCCGGGTCGACCTCGGGGCGCGGCTGGAAGGTCTCCTCGCACACCTCGGCACGCCGGATACGGTCGAGCCGAAAATGGCGCATAGCCCCCTTCTCAGGATCGAACGAGGCCACGTACCAGCCCTCCTGCCCGTTGGTGAGTGCATACGGCTCCACTCGCCGCAGCGAGAACTCGTCCTCATTCTCCTTGAAGTAGTCGAGCTCGATCAGATGGTGCCCGACGATCGCGCGAGAGACGATCTGGGCAACCTCGCGATCGTTGCCGGCAGCATGAGCGACGTGCAGCCCCTGCTCCATGGGGTCCTCGCCGAGAGCCGTGACGATCTTCTCACGCGCGCTTGAGAGCGATCCCTCGGGCACGTGCTCGCCGATCAGGTCGATCGCGGCGACAAGCGCCTTAGCCTCCACCGGCAACAGTCGCGCGGGCCGGTCGAAGTTGTCGCTGTAGGGCTCGGGGTCGACGTCGATCTCGCCCTCCTCCTCGAGGATTTCCGCATAGAGAACATAAGAGCCGCCACCAAAGTTGACGACGTTGAGCACATTGACGTCCTCACGCAGCTCTTCGTCGCTAAGGTTCAAGCTCTCACACAGCTCCGCGATGTTCAGCCGCTCCTTGCGCCGACCCGCATGGATCAGGATGCTCGCAAGCGTCACCAGTCGCGCGAACCGCTCGGGGCGGATGGCGGCGTCCGGCTGCGACTCCCGCTCGCCGCTGGTACCGCTACGCCCAGAGCGGCCGGCGGCCGATCGTCCCGAGCCGGATGGCTCATCGACTGGCGGCGCCGTCGCCGCCAGCTCGATCGGCTGGGCGTGCAGCTCCTCGATGGCCGCCAAACGGCGGTCAAGCTCTTCGGCCAACACGGATGGACCGATCAGCTGGGCGCATTCACCCAGACCAAGGACCCAGGAGACGATCATGCGCGCGTTGGAATAGGGCGTGCGCAGCAGCCGGTCGCCGCCGCCTACGCCGCTCTCTTCCGCGGCGGTGATCTCACCGAAGCGCCCGAAATGGCGCTCGATCTGCCAGGCGATGCGCTCGCGAAGCAGAATCTCAGCGACTCCGTCCTCGTCACCAAGTTGCCACTCGGCGCGGTCGGCATAGGCGCGCGGGTCGAAATCGGCCGGACGGCGGAAGTCGTGCTCGGCCTTGGTCGCATAGGACACCTTGCCGCGAATCCGCGAGAGCCGGAACACCCGGATCGCCTCGCGCTCATGCGCGTAGCCGAGCAGATAGAACTCGCCCCCCTGAAAGAGCAGGTGGTAGGGGTCCACGCGCCGAGACCCGACCTCGTCGCGAGTCATCGTGTAATAGTCAAAGACGATCGTCTTGTTGCGGAAGATCGCCGTCTCGATCTTGGCCAGGCGCACCGACAACTCATGGCCACCGGCGGAGGCGGTGATCCCCAGCGCCACCGAGCGCTGCTCCGGTGAGCGCAGCGGACTCGGCCTGCCCCAGGTGATCTGCTGCAGCGCGAGCCGCAGCGGCTCCGCGTAGGCGAATTCGCCGTCGAGCAGCTGCAGCGAGGTCTGCAGTGCAGCCAGCTCCTGGTCTGTGAACGCGATCGCCGGTAGATGAAAATTCTCCGAGCGCAGTGAGTAGTTCTCCTGCTCGGCGGCGCCGTCAGCCGGTCGATCGACGGTCAGCTGGATACGCAGCGACTCGAGCTCAGAGCGGTCGGCGTAGAAGCGGCGCGCGAACGCGTCCTCGTTCATGCCGCTGTACCCCTCCACGTCGCGCCGAATCTCCAGCGCCGTGACCGGCCGCCGCTCGGCCATCAGGTAGGAGATCAGCGACAGCTGGCGGATCAGCTTCTCGGTGTCCTTGGCCATCGGGGATGAACGATAGAACCCGGGGGCGAGACGTTTTCGCCGGGTGCCGCTTCTAGGCGGACGAGCTTCGCAAATTGCGTGGTTCTTCGGAGCGTCAGCAGCGCCGGTTGCGCGAGAGCGACGTGCGGAGCGGCGCCGCGCCCAAAAGGCCCAGACGCTCAGGCGGCTTCGCGCGCCGGCTGTCCAGCGGCATCCGCGGCGACGACCTCGCGCGCGCCAAACCAGGCGCCCGAGCCGATGCCCCGGTCAAAGCTCGACCACAACGCGCCGGGGGCAAGCTCCTTCTCGACGCGGTCGAAGCTGCCGAGCTTGCCGCCGAGATTGTCGATCATGTGTACGAGCGTCGCCTCGCGTGTGCTTGGGGTGACAGGGCTGCCGTGCTCAAGCGAGCCATGGTGGGAGAGGATGATGTGCAGCACCGCCCAGGCAAGCTCACGGGGGAATCCCTCGATCTCCTCGATTTCGCGGCGGATGCGGTAGTAGCCGAGGGCGATCTCGCCGTGCAGACGGCCGAGATCGGTCAGGTCGATGCTGGTCTGCTCATCTGTGTAGGCGTCCAGCTTGCCGATGTCGTGCAGCAGCGCGCCGGTCACCGCCACGTCGCGATCGATACCGGGGAAAGTGGCCGAGATGGCGCTCACTGCCTGGGCGACGCCTAGGCAGTGCTCGAGTAGCCCATGGCGATAGGCCTGGTGGTAGTACTTGGCTGCAGGCGCTGTCCGGTAGCCACACCACAGCGGCGACTGCGCTGCGAACACGCGCTCGAGCAGCTGACTGAGATGCGGATCGCGGACGGTCGCGAGCAGCTCGCGCAGGTCGGCCTCCATCTGCTCGGGCCCGCGGACCGGGCCGTCGAGCAGGTCGGCCAGCGAGTAACTGCCCTCCTGGGCCGGCGCGAGCGAGCGGATGTTTATCTGTGGGCCGAAGCGCGGGTGGACGGTGTAGCGCCCGCCGACGTGCACCGGCGACCCAGTTGGGGCGAGGCGCTCGACCTCGGCCAGGTCCTCCCACACCATTGCCGTCAGCGCTCCGGTCCGGTCGCCCAGTTGCAGGCGCAGATAGTCGCCGCCGTCGCGGCGCGAGCGTCGCTCGCTCTCTCGCACCAGCAGGACTTGGTCGATCTCCGCGCCGTCTGTTAGCTCGTTGACAAGCACTCCGTTGAAGGTAATCCGACCCCCGGACGGCACCGGGACAATCACGTAAGCGGCAGGCCAGTCCGTCCAACCGAGCGCCTCGGATTTGGCCAGCTGGCCTATAGACGTTTCCAGTTGCCTCCCCTACGCTCCGAGTTGTGTAGGGAGCAGTTTCGGGATTTGTGTAGCGCACCGTTTCAGCTCTTGTGTAATAAGCGTTTCCCGCGAGGGGATTCTCGAAAGGAGAATCGGGACATGAGGGGCGAGCTGCAAAGATCGGCACGGCAGAGCAGGGAGATCGCGCCCGACCGGCGCCGCCCGAACCACGATCACAACCTGCGGATCGTCAGCTGGAACGTCAACGGCATCCGCGCGAGAATGCCGCGGATAGCGGAGCTGCTGAAGCGCGAGCAGCCGGACATGCTGTGCCTGCAGGAGACCCGCTGTCCGTTTCGCCACTTTCCCCATCAGCGGCTGGAGCAGCTTGGCTACCGCGCAGAGCATTCTCCGGGCAGGCTGGGCGGCGGCGTGGCTATTCTGGTGCGCTGCGACCATCAAGTGAGCCGCCGCAGCCTGGCGCTCGCCGGCAGACACGAGTTGGCCGCCGGGCGTTGGCTGCAGACGACGTGCGCGGGGCTGACGCTCGGCTCCGTATACGTGCCGACGTACGCCGAGCGCCGCGAGCACGACGACGCTAGCAAGCTCGCTTTCCTTGAGGCCGTAGCCAACCAGGCTTGCCGCGACCATTACCACCCGCTGCTGATCGTGGGCGACTTCAATGTGGCGCCATCGGACCGCGACGTGTACGAGCCGACATGGCTGGAAGGCTCGTCGCACACGGCGGCGGCCGAGCGCGAGGACCTGCGCCAGATCATGCGCGAGGGAGAGATGCTGGACGTCTACCGCCATCTGCATCCCGAAGAGCACGGCTACACCTGCTGGGACCAGCGCGACGGGCACTACGCGCGCGACTACGGCCTGCGCATCGATCTCGCGCTCGCCAGCAGTCGTCTGGCCGAACACATCGTGCGCTGCGAGGTCAAGCACGCCTATCGGCAGGGACGCCGCCCCTCCAACCACGCGCCGCTTGAAATCGAACTCGACGGCATCGGCGAGTGCGAGGACTGCGCGGAGACCGCCATTGCCGCCTAGAACTTCAGCCGGCGCCCAGCTGTTGAGCGCCCGCGAACAAGCCCTCGACGCGTCGCGCCGTCTGCGCGAGCGCCGAGCGGGGAGACGACATGGACGTCGGGTGACTCTCCTCTCCCGAAACAGCTCCCACCGCCCCAACCCCTCCGGGGCGGTGGGAGTCCTCCCTTCTACGGCGTCAAGCGGTTTGGCCCTCGGTACAGGAACGTCACCTCTCTGACGTTGTCCTGGCCGAGCATCTGCATCAGCAGACGGGTCAAGCCGAAGCCGAAGCCGCCGTGCGGCGGCGCGCCGTAGCGGAAGAAGTCGAGGTAGTAGGCGATCGAGCTCGTCTCCACGTCCTTATCGCGCGCTTGCGCCAGCAGTTGCTCGTAGCGGTGCTCGCGTTGGGCGCCGGTGGTGAGCTCGATCCCACGCCAGAGCAGGTCGAAACTCTTAGTCAAGTCGGGTCGGTCCTCGTAGCGCATGTGATAGAAGGGGCGCACGGTCGTCGGGTAGTCGGTGACGAACACAAACTCGCTGCCGTGTTCGCGCGCTACGATCGCCGAGAGCGCCCGCTCGCTGGGCGGATCGAGGTCATCGCCAGGGCCAGGCGGCTCGTGATCGTGCGCGCGCAGCAGATCCTTGGCCTCTTGGAGCGTCATCCGCGGGAATGGCGTCTGCGGCGGACCCACCTCCACGCCGAACGTCTCTGCGATCCGCTCACCGTGCGTCCGCGCGACGCTGGAGAGCACGTGCGCGAGCCAGGCCTCCTCGAAGGCCATTACGTCCTCGTGCGAGTCGATCCAGGAGATCTCGACGTCGACGCTTGTGAACTCGGTGTCGTGCCTGGAAGTGAACGACGGGTTGGCCCGGAACACCGGGCCGATCTCGAACACCTTGCCGAAGCCGCCCGCCATCGCCATCTGCTTGTAGAACTGCGGCGACTGCGCCAGGTAGGCCGCCTGCTCGAAGTAGTCCACCCGGAACAGCTCGGCGCCGGACTCGCTGGCCGAGCCCATCAGCTTCGGGGTGTGGATCTCGATGAAGCCCTGCTCGCGCCAGTACTCGCGCATCGCGGCCTCGACCGCGCTCTGCACCTCGAAGATCAACCGCCGGTCGGGACGACGCAGGTCCAGGTAGCGCCAGTCGATGCGCTTGTCCAGCGCCGACTCGCTCGTCACCGGCAGTTCCGGCTCAGCCGGCGAGTCCAGCGTGAGCGAGGCCAGCTGCACCTCCAGGCCGCCGAGCTTTACCCGCTCGTCGGCGACAACCTCCCCACTGACCGTCACAGCCGACTCCGGCGTCAGCGCGGAGATCGCCTCGTTGAGATCACTCGGCTGATCGTCCTTGCCGAGCGTCAGCTGGGCCATGCCCGTCTCGTCGCGCAGGACGACGAACTGCACTCGCTTCTGGTCGCGCACAGCGTTTACCCAACCGCGCAGCTGCACGGTCTGCCCAATCTGCTCTTTCAGGTCGGCGACTAGGGTGCGCGGCACGGGACGGGCAATGCTAGTGGAGCGCCGTCGGCGCCGCTGTCTGTTGTTCCGGGCGCGCATGCGCGCCCGGCAGGGCCGTACATGTACGGCCCTGTCCGACCCGTACATGTACGGGTCGGCCGGCCGGCACATGTGCCGGCCGGGCTACCGCCCGGATCGTGATTTTACGCAGGCGCGGATCGCTGCTATGGTTGCGGCGTCAGTCGGGGTCCAGGATCCCGAATAAAGTCGTGCCAGCGCTCGTAGCCTTTGCTCATAGCAATCT
>DATAQR010000040.1:0-4491 GCA_036264565.1 Solirubrobacteraceae bacterium
GACGATCGCCGCCGCCGGCGCTCACAACTGCCTGTTCACCGGTCCGCCCGGAACCGGCAAGACGATGCTAGCCCAGCGCCTGCCTTCGATCCTGCCGCCGCTCACCCACGACGAGGCGATCGAAGTGCTGCGCATCCACAGCGTCGCCGGCCGCCTGGAGAGCGAGTCCCTCGTGCGCGAGCGCCCGTTTCGCGCCCCACATCACTCGATCACGACCGCCGGCCTGATCGGCGGCGCACGGCAGGGCTGGGTCGGCGAGGTCGTACTTGCTCACAACGGTGTTCTGTTTCTGGACGAGCTGAGCGAGTTCGCCCGCCCGGCATTGGATGCCCTGCGCCAGCCGCTGGAGGACGGCCGCGTGGCGATCGTCAGGGCACGCCATTCCAGCGTCTACCCGTCCAGGTTCATGCTGGTCGCGGCGACCAACCCGTGTCCGTGCGGTTACGCCGGAGTGGATGACCGCTGCCACTGCAAGCCGCACGAGCTGGCCCGCCATCGCCGCCGCCTCAGCGGCCCGCTGCTCGATCGGATCGACCTGCTCGTGCGGATGGAGCGCGCCGGCGGGGAGAGCCTTGCGGCGCCGCCCACGACAAGCTCGGCTGAGACCGCAGAGCGGGTGCTGCTTGCCCGCGAGCGCCAGGCCGCGCGCCTGGGCGAGGACGGTGTACTCGTCAACGCACAGATGGACAGCTCGATGTTGCGCTCACATGTGAAGCTGGACGGGCGCGCCGAGCAGATGCTCGCGCGCGTGGGCGAGCGGGCCGTGCTGAGCACGCGTGGCGTACACCGGACGCTGCGCGTGGCGCAAACGATCGCCGACTTGCACGCTCACGCGCGTGTAGAACAGGCGGACTTGGCGATGGCGCTGTCGCTGCGTCCCGGCTTTGCCGCGGACGCGCCGGGCGCGGCGTGATCGGCAGCGAGCCATGACGGGCGTGTGTAGCCGCTGCGGAGGGCGTTCGCGGCTATCGGTGCGGTTGTGCGCAAGTGGAACCGGCCAGGCCGAGAGCGTGTGCCGCCATCACTGCCTCTACCCCGAGCGTCTGCGCGCCGAGGAGCTCGCGCCTGCTGTCCTCAGCGTGCAAGGCGGCGCCGAGCGCCTGCGCACGCTGCTCGCCGAGAAGGTCGTCGCGATCGCCGGGACGCGCGTGCCCAGCGACTACGGCAGACGGATCGCGCAAGCGCTGGCCCGCGACCTCGCCACCAGCGGGGTGATCGTGGCGTGCGTAGAGGAGGGTGTTGGCGACGCCGCGTGCGCCGGGGTACAAGAAGCAGCCGGCGGCATCGCCGTCGTAATCGGTATGTGGGAGATCGCGGCGGCCGCAGACCCGTGCTCGTTGGCGTGGCCCGCGAGCGAGCGGGCACTCGCGCTGCTTGCCGACCTCGTGATCGTCGTAGAGGCCGGCGAGGACGAGTGGCACCACGCAAGCGCAGTGCAGGCGCGATCGCGTGGCGCTCAGGTGGCAGCGGTCCCCGGCCCGGTCGATTCGGTGAGCTCGCTCGGGAGCAACGCGCTTATCGTCGAAGGCGCAGACGTCATCTGTAGCGCCCAGGAAGCACTCGACGCCCTCTACGGCGTCGGCAGGCGCCGCGTTCGCCGGGCGCGGCGGCGCAGATCACGTAAGCGTTCGGCGATCACCCAGTCGGCGATTGTGGCGGAGACACCGTCGGACGCAGAGCCACCGTCTGTGCTCAGGACTTCGCTGGAGGCGGAGTCCCCGTCTGCATTCAAACCGCCGCCGGGACTCGAGCCGGAGCTGGCGGCGGTGCTCAAGCGCGTCTGCGGCGGCGAGGACACGCTGGCCAAGCTGTGCGTCGGCAAGCCGACCTGCGAGGAGCTGACGTTGGCACTGACCGAACTGGAGCTACTTGGCCTGTTGCGACGCGAAGGGGATGGTCGCTATCTGGCGCCGTGACGCTAGCGCTGGACTAGGCACTAGGCCCGTCGCCTGGTCTATAGTTAGCCGCCGCGCGGCTGTAGCTCAGTTGGCTAGAGCGTCTGCTTGCCATGCAGAAGGTCGAGGGTTCGAATCCCTTCAGCCGCTTCACCTTCAGCCGCTTCACCTTCAGCCGCTTCAGCCGCTTCGAATCGCAGGCGACAGAGCCAACCTGCGGACGCTCAGCCGTTGGCGGTTGTGTCGGTGCGCTCTGACAGCCATGCGAGAACATCATCAAGGCCGGCTTGGCCGGCGGCGATCCGCTCGACCATCGGTACATCGACCTCAGGCAACGCGCCTTGCAGCGGAGTTCCGTTGGCCTCCAGAAAGAGGCCTGTTAGGAAGAACGCGGTGCGCTTATTGCCGTCAGGCAGCGGATGGTTTCGCGCGAGGCGTGTCAGCAGGACTGCAGCCTTCTCGATGATCGTTGGGTAGACCTCGACGTCACCGAACCCGGCGCGAGGAGCGGCCAGTGCGGACTCAGCAAGACCGACGTTGGGGAAGCGGGCGATCTGCTCTGGCGTCGTACCCAGGATGTCGGCAGCGGCATCGCAGAAGTCCCCGAACTCCGGGTATCTGATCTCCACGGCGGGCTACTTGCCCAGGCGACGCAACGTCTCTCGATGCTCCTCGACGAATCGGCGGCGCTGCTCAGCGCGATCACTCTCGCTACCGGGAAGGCCGCGCGCCAGAATAGGCGGCTTCGGCGGAGTCTTCCGGGGTGCTGCTGGCTTCGGTCGGGCGGCGCTCATAGCCGTATTGTAGTCATAGCAGGCTAACCTGTCGGCGAGCCTGACGCGATGTCCGCGCGCCGAACCAATCTTCAGGGTCCCTACCAACAGGTCGGCGTCATCCGCCCGTGACTTGCCATGCAGAAGGTCGAGCGTTCGAATCCCTTCAGCCGCTTCACGCGTTGTTGTGTCTCGGGACATTGGAGACTGATATATCGGGACATCGTAGACAGACCCCCACCTTCGGTCTGATCAAGCCCCGCGCAGCGAGTAGACGGTCCGCCAGGCTCTCAGCACCGGCCCAAGCAGTACAGCCAGCGAACCCCCAGAGCGCAGCAGTGCGCGACTAGCTCTCACAGCCCCGGGCGCCAGCGCGGTGTCCTTGGAGAGGTATAGGGCAACCATGCACGCAACGATCACTGCGTGACGATCTCCATCGCGCAACATTTGCGTCTCTCCTGCCGCACGCGAGACTATTTCAGCCGCGCGCGCCAGGCCTTCCTCTTCAGTGGCGTAGTGACCGAAGTAATTGTGATCCCCACTGGCACGATCCTCCGTCTCATCGACATAGCTATCGAGTACGGTTGCCGCCAGACAAACCCAGAAGTACGCAGCATAAGTGTCGACGGCTTCCTGGGAGCAACGACCCGGATCTGAGGCGATCGCCAGCAACGCGAGCACCGATATCCAAGTGCTCGCCGCGCCCGAAAGCTCATACCAGGCGAGCCCTAACCGATCCGCGAACTCTCTGGCAACCCATTGGCGCAGCGCCCGATCACGCAGCACAGGATCCAGCTCATGATTAAGGCCCTGGACCTGTGCAAGTGTCGCCGCGCGGACGAGCGTCGGCCTGATAGCCACGTATGATGGCAGGCGGACACATATCGTTCGACATAATTCAACGAGTAGCCGAAGGTAACCACCATCGTCCCGCCATGGATGGTAGCGATAGTAGTCGGACATTGGGACTCGCGGGTCCAACGCCTCGGTAAACGCCAGATGCAATTGGCGACCGTTTTCCAGCCCTGCCGCAGCGCCGCGCTCACTTACACTGTCCAGAAAATCACACATGATCTCATAAGCCACCAACAAACTGAGCAGATCCTTATGGCGTAACGCAGGCAGTATCCAGAAAAGAGCGGCACCGTCGATATTGCCCCGCTTGTTCTTCAGCGCCTCTAGTGCGTCTTCTCGGATCGACGGATCCGGTATCGATCCCGCCGCCACCTGCCACACCTGCACTTCCCGTAATACGGCTCTCAGTCCCCAGCACAGCTCACGAGCCGTCGCTGCGATCAGCGCCTTAGCGTGAGCAGCAGGGATACGACTTGCGTCTTTGCCGGCACACCGCATCTACTCGCTCGCAGGATCCGGTCGCCGGCCAGATCAGTCTTGAAGCGCCGGCTTCACCTGTGTGGCGATGTATCCAGGCAGTGCCGCTATCGCCACCGCGACCGCTGTAACGCCGGCAAAGACCAAAATCGCGACGACCCCGTTGGCGGCAAACACGACAGGGAATCCAGCGACACCAGCCAAGGCGTGCGTTAGCACCACTTGACCGTATAGCCCGAACACCGCCCCGATCGAACAGCCAACGCCAAGCAAGACAGCACTCTCACACAGGAGCGCGCGCCATAGCTCTCCTTGGTCAAAGCCGTCTACCTTCATACCGGCCAGCCTTCCTCGACGCTGCCAGACCATCGCCCCCATCGCTGCCGCCATCGCCAGCACGGCAGCGATCAACACGAGTGCTGCGATCTCGCTCAGTCGCGACAGGCCCTGGCTCTGCGTCGATCGAAAGGCCTGCTCGCGCTGCGCGGCAG
>DATAQR010000061.1:0-10120 GCA_036264565.1 Solirubrobacteraceae bacterium
CGGCTGATGATCGACGTCGTGCGCGAGGGCACCGGCACCTCGGCGGCGATCCCGGGCATCACCGTTGCGGGCAAGACCGGCACGGCCGAACTGGGCGAATCGAAGTGCTCAAAAAGCGAATCGAGCGCTGAAAGCGGGCAATCCGGCAGCGAATCGCAGAGCGGCGGCGAAAGCTGCTCGGGGACGAAAAACCCCCAGAACACCGACGCCTGGTTTGCCGCCTTCGCACCGGCGCTGACGCCGAAGATCGTCGTCGGCGTCCTGATGGTCAAAGACGGCGCCGGCGGCGAAACCGCAGCGCCGGTCGCCAGAGAGGTGATCGAAGCGGCGCTTCGCTAGCTCCGGCCCAACCAGGCCGGGAACTTCAGATCAGACGTCGAGCTCGGCTTGGGCGGTCTGCCTGGGGTCGAACGGATCGACGATCTTCAGCTCGAGCGGGCGGTTGTCGAGCGAGACGATCTTGATCTTGTAGAGCAGCAGCGCGCCCTGGGTCGGGCCATTGGCCGCCACCGTGTTCAGCGCTGGGATGCGAGCTTTGGGGCCCAACAGGCCACCGCGATAGGCGAATTCGTTGGTGGCGTTCGGGATCGTCGGGGTGTAGACGTTTTCCTGCGTGTCGCTGATCGTTAGCGCCGTGGCCGCCGGGTGCGGGGCTGAGCTTTCGTTGTAGACCTGCAGGAACACCGCGAACCACTCTTCGCCGGGGACGAGCTTGCGCTGCGCGGGCGTCAGGCCTTTCAGGTAGGCGGCGTCCTCGGTGTCGGCCGGGTTGAGCTCGCGCGAGAGCTGCACCTCGTAGATCAGCGGACCGACGTTCAGATAAGGGGCGTTCTGGCCCGACTCACCCGCGTAGGTGCCGGTGGTGACGCGCGTGTGGGAATTGTCCGAGCAGGCATCGAGGCCGATGGCGGCCAGCAGTAGCAGGGCGAGGAGGGCGAGCTTGCGGGTCATCGCGAGGCGGGAGTCTATCCGCCGGCCACCGTGACGCGCTCTCCGCGACCAACGCCTCGCTCGATGATCGAGCGTAGCCTGCGCATCGCCTTTGCGTTCTTGCGCTTTAGCCACGAGCGACCGCCGAGCGCCTCCATCAATCGATCGGAGAGGACACGCGCCTCCGTCTCGAGGCTGAACTGGACGCGGGTGGCGCCGCCAGGCGCCGGCGAGAGCTCATAGACACCAAGCGTGCGGATGCGGTTGGCCTTGCCGGTGCGGCCTCTCTCCACGATCCGGCGCGGCGCCGTGACCTCCGTGAAGGTGGAGTCGCCCCAGCTGAAACGGTTGCCCGGTGCCTTCACCCGGAAGCGTGCGCCCGCGCCGAGGCCGACCGAATCCTCACGGGTGAGGTGCCAATCGACCAGGTAGTGGTCGCTGAACTCAGGGTGGTTGGCGATGTCCTGCAGGTAGTCGAACACCTGCTCGCGGGGAGCGGATATGACGGTCGAGACGATCACCGGATGCACGGCGCGCCAGTCTAATGACCGCGGCGGAGCGGTGGCCTCCGCGCACAGCGCCGGGCAAGCCACCACGACGATCGCGCCAGGACGCCGGGCGCAGCGCGCTCAGGCAGCGCGCTCAGGCGGCGTGCGCCGTCAAGCGAACTGTGTGGCCAAGCTCGGAATGGCGGACGACCTCGCTAGCCAGCGGAGCGGCCGGACGCAACTGGCGGCAGAGCTCGCAGACGATGCCGGGGAGGCGCTCGTATAGGTGCACTCGCTCGCCCACTAGCGGCGTGCGCGAGCAGTCCACGCAGCGATGACGATCCTCATCGAGCGTGCGCACCGCGCGCCGCAGCAGATAGCGCTCGAGTTGCTCCACATCGCCGGCAACGGTGCTCATGATCAGCACTAGTTCGTCGCCTCGGCCAGACCTCCTCCCGCCATCCCCCGCCGGGCCCGTCCACTACGCCCGAACTTCGCTGCTTCTTCGACTCAACTGGTTTGCTGTGGGATAGCGCCGGGTAGCCTCGGTTTGCGCGACGCGAGTCGAGCGACGGGGATGCTGCCGAACCGCCGCGAGGCGATGCTGGCAGGACGGCCGAAGACGATTTGACGGGATGGCTATGATTGCCGCTGAGTTCCACCCTGCAGAAAGCTCCCGATCTGGCGGGAGCCAGAGAAAGGGGAGGCGGAGCATGATGTCGCTGACTTCAGGCACGATGGCTGGCGCCGGGTCCTTCCGCTGCCAGAGCTGTGGATACATGCTCACGCTCACATCGCTTGACGCCCTGCGTGACTGTCCGGACTGCGGTGGCCGAGACTTCGTGCGCGCCTCGTTGTTCGACGCCGGCCCTCCGGTCACCGAGGAACGCTCAGGCGTCGAACCAAACGAGCGCGGTGAGTGGATCGCCCAGGTCCGAGAGGACTTGACCACAGCCGGCGAGTACCTGCTCTACGACGACGGCGAGAGCACGAAGACGGTAGCGCTGACACGAGAGTGGACCCGGATCGGGCGCAGCCTTGCCGCCGATGTGCGCTTTGACGATCCGACCGTTTCGCGCCGACACGCGCTGGTGGTGCGCCAGGCCGACGGGGTCAGAGTGCTCGACGATCGCAGCCTCAACGGGGTGTTCGTCAACGGCGAGCGCGTGGAGTGGCGCGCGCTCAAAGACGGCGACGAGATCGTCGTCGGCCGCTACCTGCTCGTCTTTGCCAGCGTGCCGTTGGCCCCGAGCGAGCCGGCGCTGGACGCACCGGTCGAGACCGTCGGCTGATATACATCCCGGGGCGTGCCGTACCATCGGCCGCCATGGCGCAGACGATCGCGGTGCTCTCACAGAAGGGCGGCACGGGCAAGACGACAACCGTGCGCACGCTGACCGACGTGCTGCGTCGCGTGCAGGTAAAGACGCTCGCGGTCGACCTCGACCCGCAGGGGAACCTGTCGGACTACTTCGACGTGCCGCCGGAGAGCGAGCCGACGATCGCCGACGTGCTGAGCGGCAACGCCAAGGCCACCGACGCGATTCACGGCGACGTGATCCCCGCCAGCCTCAACCTGGCCGAGACCGAGCTCACGCTGGGTGCGAAGATCGGCCGCGAGATGACGCTGCGGCGAGCGCTCGCGGACGTGCAGAAGGACTACGAGATCGTGCTCGTGGACTGCCCACCCTCGCTCGGGCTGCTGACCGTCAACGCGCTCGTCGCAGCCGACTATGCGCTCCTGACCGCCGAGGCGCAGTACTTCGCTCTGCAAGGGGTCGAGCAGGCGATGGAGGTGATCGAAGTCGCCCGCGACTCGCTCAACGACGAGCTGGAGCTGCTCGGCGTGCTACTCAATCTCGCCGACATGCGCACCGTTCACTCGCGCGAGGCGAAGGCGTCGCTGCAGGAGCGCTTTGGCGAGAAGGTGTTCGAGACCGCGATCCGCAGCTCGATCGCTTACGCCGAGTCGGCGGAGCGGGCCGTCTCGATCATCGATCATCGGCCCGACCTCGGCGCCGACTACGTCGCGCTCGCGGGAGAAGTGCTTGATCGCCTGCCGGGGATGAGCGCGGCCTGCCAGCGACTCGCGCGCTTAGAAGGTGTTTCGGGATGAGCGGTGCGGCTGGGGCGTTGCTGGACCAAGCTGGGCGTCGCGGGGCGCCGCAGCGCGTACTGGTAGTACGTGCAAGGCGTCACGTGGCGTCCAGCGCAGTGTCCAGGGACGCATCCAGACGTGCCGATCATCCTGAAACACCTTCTTACACTGAGCATCGCTTCCAGCAGACATTAGTTCACGAATGGAACTATTCACAGCGTGAACTATTCACAGCCTGAACTATTCACAGCCTGAATGATGCTCCCCAAGAACTTGTAACGACCTACAAAGCACACTCGCACACTCCAAGCTGCAAGTAGACCCGCACTACGCCTCCTACAGCTCTTGCACGTAGGCTCCCTGCGCCTCAAACGGTGCGCGCATCAGCGTCGCCCAGCCCTGCACCTCATGCTGCAAGGCCTCGACGACGGCGCCCGTGTGCTCGTAGAAGCACCACACCAGCACGGTCGGGCCGGCGCCGGAGATGGTGGCGCCAAGAGCGCCCAGCGCCGAAGCCCCCCGCGCCAGCTCGTAGGAGCGCGGAAACAGATGCGCGCGGCGCTGCTCGTGCAACCGGTCGCGCAGACCCCGGGCCACCAGGTCCCAGTCGCCGCGGGCCAGGCCGAGCGTCAGCAGCGACGCGTGGGCGACGTTGAAGACGGCCTCGGCGATCGGCACCTGCTCAGGGATCGCGCGCCTTGCCTCGGCGGTGCGCACAGGCAACTCCGGCACGACGGCGATCGCCTCCAGGCCCGTCGGCGGGTCAAAGCGCACGGCGCGCCCATCGGCGCAGATGACAAAGCCACCGTCGATCGCCGCGGCCACGTTGTCGGGGTGGCCCTCCAGCTCGGTGGCGTGCGCGAGCAGGTCGATGTCGAGCTCGAACAGGTGATCCGCGGCCAGCAGGCCGGCGACGATCGCGGCGGCGCTGGAGCCGAGGCCGCCACTCAAGGGGATGCCGGAGGCGATGCGGAAAGTGAAGTCATCGGCGGGGTGCAGGCTCTCGAACGCCCGCACGCATAAGTTCTCCCGCCCGCGCGCGACCGCCAGCTCCGTCTCGACGGCGAAACCGCCGGTCTCGACCACCTCCAGTTCGAGGTGCATCCCCAGCGCAGCGGCAAGACAGTCATAGCCGGGGCCCAGGTTCGCGGAGGAGGCCGGCACGCGCACCACGCGCCTACGTATCACCGGGCGCCCCCGCTTGGGATGGGGGCCCGACACGCACCACGCGCCTACTTATCACCTGGACGTACCCCGTCGGGACAGGCCCGCCGCCCGCCTGTCCGATCAACCCAGGACCGCCTGTTCGATCGCGCCCATCTCCGGCGCGCAGGAAATGACGGCGCCGTCGTTGTTCGCTATCGCCGTCTCTGGGTCCTTCAGGCCGCGGCCCGTTAGCACGCAGACGACCGTCGAGGCGCCCTCGGCGCCGTACTTGATCAGGCCCGCCACCGAGGCGCACGAGGCCGGCTCGCAGAACATGCCTTCCTTTGAGGCCATCATCCGGTAGACAGCGAGGATCTCCTCGTCGCTGACGGCGCGGATGGCGCCGCCGGACTCGGCCGTTGCCGCCAGAGCCTGCTCGCCGCGCGCCGGGTTGCCGATCCGGATCGCACTGGCCACCGTCTCGGGGTGCTCGACGCGGTGACCGAGCACGAGCGGCGCGGCGCCCTCCGCTTGGAAACCGAACAGGCGCGGAGCGGCGCCCAACTCGCAGAAGCCGCGCCAGTAGGCGGTGATGTTGCCGGCGTTGCCGACTGGGATGCAGAGCAGGTCGGGACCCCCTCCCATCTCCTCGACCAGCTCGAACGCAGCCGTCTTCTGGCCTTCCAGGCGAAACTCGTTGACCGAGTTCACGAGTGAGATCGGGTGGTGTTCGACCAGCCGGCGCACGAACTCCAGGCCGCGGTCGAAGTTGCCGGCGATCGAGACCACGCGGGCGCCGTGGATCAAGGTCTGCGCGAGCTTGCCCATCGCGATCTTGCCCTCGGGGATTATCACGGCGCACGTGATACCCGCGCGGGCGGCATAGGCGGCGGCGCTGGCCGCCGTGTTGCCCGTCGAGGCGCAGATCACCGCCTTGGCGCCCTCGCGCACGGCCGCCGAGACGGCGCAGGTCATGCCGCGGTCCTTGAACGAGGCCGTCGGGTTGCCGCCCTCGCACTTCAGGTACACCTCGGCTTCGACCAGCTCCGAGAGCATGGGGGCAAACGCGAGCGGCGTGGCCCCCTCCCCCAGGCTGACGACCGGATCGTCGGTCTCGAACGGGAGGTGATCGCGCCAACGGTCGATCAATGTGGGACGGGCTTGGACGATGGTCACTTGGGCTCCTGGTCGGTCGTTCTGGTCGTGCCCGGCATGCTGATCCTCACATGAACTCCTCTTCGATTACGCGGATTGCGCGCGGGGTCGAGCGCAGGAAGTCGAACTGCGCGATGCGCTCCAGCGCCTCGCGCAGCTTAGACTCGGGCAGCGGGTGGATCACCATCACCAGGCGCGCGTGCTCACCGAGACCGTGCTGGACGATCGACTTGATCGACGCGCCCTGCTCGCCCAGCGCGTCGGCGACCGACGCCAGGGCGCCCGGACGGTCGGCCAGCTCGATGTGGATGTAGAAGGCGCTCTCCACGTCGGTTACGAGCGCCAGCGGCTCCAGCGGGGGCGAAGGAGCGGACGGCGTTAGCATCGTGCTGACGAGGTCGCCGAGCACGGCGCTCGCCGTCTGCCGTCCGCCGGCGCCGGGGCCGGACATCGTGATCTCGGTGATCGCGTCAGACTCGACGGTCACCGCGTTATACGGGCCGCTGACCGAGGCCAGCGGGTGGCCGCCATACAGGAATGCCGGGTGCACCCGCACCGACAGGCCACCGTCGCGACGCTCGGCCGTGCCGATCAGCTTCAGACCGAGGCCCAGCTCGCGCGCGTACTGCAGGTCGTCGGTCTGCAAACGCTCGATACCTTCGTAGGGGACTTGGTCGATGTGCACAGGGGTGCCGAAGGCCAGGCGCGCGAGGATCGCCATCTTCGCCGCGGCGTCCTTGCCAGTGACGTCTTCGGAGGGGTCAGCCTCAGCGTAGCCCTGACGCTGGGCCTCGGCCAAGGCCTGCTCGTAGCTAGATCCCGTCTCCATCTCGGTGAGGATGAAGTTGGTGGTGCCGTTGACGATCCCGTGCACGCGCTCGACGTGGGCGCCGGCCAGCGACTCGCTCAGCACGCGGATGACCGGCACGACACCCGCCACGGCAGCCTCGAAGCGCAGCTGGGCGCCGCCCTCGCGCGCGGCCTCGAACAGCTCCTCCCCGTGGTGGGAGAGCAGCTGCTTGTTGGCGGTGATCACGTGCCGGCCGAAGCGCAGCGCCCGCAGTAGGTACTCGCGCGCCGGTTCCAGGCCGCCGATCAGCTCCACGATCGCATCGGAGGACGCCAGGATCTGCTCGAAGTCGCCCCTGCTTGTGGTCAGCGTTCCGCTTAGCTGCGGACGGCGGCCGGTGAGCCGCTCGACGGCCTCGGCGCGCTCCGCGAGCAGCTGGGCGAATGCCGCGCCGACGGTGCCGTGGCCGAGCAGACCGACGTTGACGACGCCGGCGTCCGCACCCGCACCGGCGCCCACGCCTGCGGCCGTGCCCACGCCTGCGGCAATCGGCGCGGCGCCGGAGTCGGCCTGCGCGGTCGTGGACCGCGCCGCCGCGCCGGTCGGTGTCGGGCTAGCGGACATCGCGGGCCGTCAGATCCTCGAAGGTCTCGCGCCGCACGACCACGCGCGCGTCGCCCTCGGCGCAGAAGATCACCGGCGGGCGCGGGACGCCGTTGTAGTTGCTTGACATCGCGTAGCCGTAGGCGCCGGTCGCGGGCGTGACGATCACGTCGCCCGGCCGGGGATCGTCGAGCGGCACATCGCGCGCGATCACGTCGCCGGACTCGCAGTGCTTGCCGGCCAGCGCGCAGCGCGTCGCCGTTGTCGGATCGCTTGGGCGGTCAGCCAGATGCGCTTCGTAGCGCGCTTCGTACAGCATCGGGCGCAGGTTGTCGGACATGCCACCGTCGCACCCTACCCAGGTGGAGACGTTGCGCTTGACGCTCTCGACCGTATAGAGGGTGACACCCGCGTTGGCCGTGAGCGCACGCCCCGGCTCGACCAGCAAGCGGGCGCCCTCGGGAATGCTCGCCTCGCGCGCGGCCGCGATCAGGGCGCCGACCCACTGCTCGATCTCCGGCGGGCGCTGCTCCTGGGTATAGGCCACTCCTAGCCCACCGCCGAGGTCATAGCTGGAGAACCCGCCCACCCCCAGCTCGCCGATCTGGGCGAGCGCCGCGACCTCGCGCCGGAACGGGGCGAGCTCGAGCAGCTGCGAGCCGATGTGCGCGTGGATGCCCTCAAGCCGCAGGCCCTCGACGGCACGCACTCGTTCGATCGCGCGTGGGAGGTCGGCCATCGAGAAGCCAAACTTCGAGTCGGCCTGGCCGGTGGAGATCTTCTCGTGCGTATCACCCCTAACGTCGGGCGTCGCTCGCAGCAGCACTCCCTGCTTTGCCGTTTGTCCATCCTCCCCATTCAGGGAAGACATCGGCGCATGCGCCGATGTCCCGGTCGGTACATGTACCGACCGGCCGACCGGCACATGTGCCGGTCGGGTCAATATGGATTGCAATCGATCTATCTCGTCGAGGTTGTCGATCACGATCAATGCGACCCTCGCCGCCACCGCCGCTTCCAGCTCGGAGATCGACTTGGCGTTGCCGTGCAGCAGGATGCGCTCGGGTGGGAAGCCTGCGTTTAGCGCCAGGTGCAGCTCGCCCCCGGACGCCACATCACACCACAGGCCCTCCGCGGCCAGCAGGCTCAGGACCGCCGTGCAGGGGAACGCCTTGGAGGCGAACACGACCTGGAAGTCCCGCCAGCCCGCTTCTGCGCCAGCCTGCACGAAGGCGTGTGCGCGATCGCGCAGATCGTCCTCGGCCACCACGTAGGCAGGGGTGCCGAACTCGCGCGCCAGCTCGACGGTGTCGCATCCACCGACCTCGATGTGGCCCTGCTCGTTCAGGCGGCTGCCGAGCGGGAAGACGTGAGAGAGCGCTGTCCCGATTGCCATGCAGGAAGTATGCCGCTTGATTTGAACCCACCCGCCCAGGCACCCGGCGCGCGGGCAAATATACGTGCGCTCAGGCGGGCGCCGCGCGCGCGTGCGTGGCGTGTCCCGACCCCTCTCCACCGCCCGGCACGGACAGGCCGGCGCGGCTATGCAGCACGAGCAGCAGCACGGCTCCGAGCGCCATCAAGACGACGCTCTCGAGCTGCGGGGCGGTCAGACCCCAGAGCACCTCTTTGTTGCGGCGGATGAACTCGACCAGCAGCCGCTCGGTCCCGCTCAGCACCAGGTACAGGCCGAGCACGACGCCCGGGCGCACGCGATCGCGCAACTTCCACAGGCAGTAGGCGAGCAGACACATCGCGACCGTCTCGTAGATCGGCGTCGGCTGCACCGTCACACCCGGCGGCGTCGGCACCGTGCCGTGCGGATAGCCCATCGCCCACGGCAGTTTCGAGCGGATGCCGTAGTCGCCGTCACCGGAGACCTGGCAGCCGATGCGGCCGATGCCGTAGCCGAGCGCGAGCACCGTCACGCACATGTCGAAGATCACGAGCTTGAGCATCTTGCGCCAGCGCATCCAGGCGATCACGGCGATCGCGCCGCCGATCGCGCCGCCGTACCAGACCAGGCCCGAGCCGGAGAAAATCGAGCCGATCAGTTTGCCCTTGACTTCGTCGTAGTTCTGGATCACGAAGTACCCCCGCGCGCCGACCAGCCCGCCAAGCAGCGCGGCAAAGACGATCTCGTACGACCAGTCAACCGGCTTGTGAAGCTCGCGCAGGCGCCGCGCGATCACCAGGCCACAAGCAAGGAAACCGAGCGCGAAGGTAAGGCCGAACGTCTTGATCGAGATGCCGAGCAGCGTGACTTCCGGCTTCATCGCGCATCGCCTGACGGGTCCGTCGCCACGCTCATACTCTGGCCTATCGGCTGCATCGACACGTTCGGACTCTACAATCAAGGCAGATGGCTAAGCGACACTCGAGTTTCGGCAAAGACATCGGCCTGCAGCTGCGGATGCTGCTGACGATGTTCCTGCTCGGGCTCATCTACGTCGTCTTCGTCGGCGTCCTGTTCGCCGTCGGCGCGGCGGCCGGAGTGATCGTCGTGATCGCCGTGTTCATGCTGCTGCTGCAGCTGTTCACCTCCGACAAGATCGCGCTGGCGACGCTCGGCGCCAAAGAGGTCACGCCGCAGGAACAGCCCGAGCTGCACGGCGTCATCGAGCGCCTGTGCGTGCAGGCGGACCTGCCCAAGCCGCGGGTGTGCGTGATGAACACATCGATGCCCAACGCGTTTGCGATGGGCCGCTCGCAGAAGAAGGCCACCGTCTGCGCCACCAGCGGCATCCTTGAGATGCTCGACACGGCCGAGCTCGAAGGCGTGATGGCGCACGAGCTCACGCATGTCATCAACCGCGACGTGATGGTGATGACGATGGCGAGCTTCTTCGCCACGCTCGCCGCGCTGATCGCCCAGTTCGCGCTGTTCTTCGGCGGCGGCTTCGGCGGCGG
>DATAQR010000068.1:0-12828 GCA_036264565.1 Solirubrobacteraceae bacterium
CGGCGTCGATGCCGCTGTTCACGCGCAGGACGGGAGCCCATTCGCCGAAGCCTTCGATCCCCTCCTTGACGATCGTGCCGCTGGCGACAGCCAGCTCGACCAGGTGGCCGCCGCACTGGTCGGCCGAGCCACCCAAATCGACACCCTGGTCCAGCGACCAGCTGCTCGGGGAAGCAACGCGGCTGAACGGATACAGGGGAAACATCCAGCCGCCGTTCGGCGCCGCAGGGTAAGGGCCCACTACGGGCTGTGGAGTCGTCGGGGCGCCCGCGTCGCTGGTGCTCGGTGCTTCGCTACCGCCGGTGGCGTCCATCGCCTGGGCGAGGGACACAGGGCCCAGGCACACCAACACCCCCGTTGTGAACGCTGCAACAAGCGCTCTACGCAAAACTAGCCTTCCGTTCGGCCTACGGGGTTAGCTGACGGGCTGGCGCCTGGAATAGCGCCTCCCGCGGATCACCGCGGAACTCGCCCCAACAAGTGGGTCCCCCGCTCCCTGGCACAGCCAGAGACTCGGCGTGCGCGGCAATCTAGCGCATAGCGCGGTCGGCGTGTCGCATCGACAGCGTGCTTGCAGGCGCAAATAGCGGCAATTTGCGGAAGCACGGCGATTCGATGCCCGTTTGGGCGCACCGCGGGGCACCAAATCCGCAAGCTATAGCCGCTCCTCGATCCAGAGCCACTCGCACTCCAAGTCGGTCCCGGTGCGTGGGCGAAAGTAGACACGAAGAAGAGGAGCGCCGACGGTCGTAACCGCAACCCAGAGGTTGCGACTACCGATCCGCTCCGACACGGCGGCGGGTTCACGCAAGAGCGCCCACACGAGCGCTTCAAGCCGATCGTCTATCTGACGATCGGTTAGTCCAGTAGCGCGCTTGAGTTCGTTCTTGGAACGCTCGAACTCGGCACTCTCGATAATGCCAGCGCAGCGAAGCTCGTCTCTAGGCCCATCCATGCAAGGAAGCTAGTTCCTCGCCCCGACGTACATCCACTTCTGCTACTCCTCCAGCACCTAGGAAGACCGTCGAATAGGGGATGACCTCTTTCATTTCGGCCAGACGCCATCCCACTTCGTGGTGGGACAGGTCGCTTAGGTATTTGGCGCTCTCATACCCAAAGCGTCTAATGGCACCCTCGATCACAGCCAACTCGTCCTCGCTGAAGCGACTCATATCGGGGTCGCGAGCAGCACTGATGTGCATGAGCCTCTTGCCGTAGTAGTCAACTGCCTCCACGATTAGGGAGCCATCGGCTTCGAGATCTCGTTCCGCGAGAAGAAGCTCGTGCGGCAGATGGCCATGCTCCCACTTCTCGTAGGTGGCCCCTGTAATCGGCTTGCCAAATCGCTGAAAGGCGCCGAAATCGCTCCACATGAACAGCTTGGCCAGCTTGACGCGGCCAAGGGCTGCCTCAGGCCCGAGGCGCTTGGCGATGTAGATAGCCAGCTCGTTGAACTTAGCTCTGTCGAACTTGCTCACTTTGCTTCACGTCCCTAGAGTAGTACAGCTCATCTGCATGCATCATGCATGCAAAGCCATGTTAGCGATCGGCACGGATGACTAAATCCAGCTACACCACCGTCAGATTGGACAAGGCCTCTGTTGGCGAGGCAGATAGCCTTTTGAGCGAGCTAGGGCGAGATATTGGCGTTAGGGTCTCGCGAGACGTGCTGATGCGTGCTCTCGTCTGGGGAGTGACCGCGCCACAGGCATCTGGCATGATAGCCGCATACATAAGGCATACAGAGAAGCTGTCCGATTGAGCTGGCCCCACGAACAGCGTCATCGCGTCTCTGGCAATCCGATCCTGTTTGTCGCCTAGAGGCGTCAGGATGAATCGTTCGAGCTAATCAGCCCGACCACTTCCCCTTCCCATACCGCGCCAGCTCCAGCCGCGCCACCACGCCCCGATGCACCTCGTCAGGGCCGTCGGCCAAACGCAGTGCGCGTGCGGCCGTCCACGCGCCCGCCAGCGGGAAATCATTCGACAAACCGCCGCCGCCGTGCAGCTGGATCGCCATGTCCACCACCCGCTGCGTCATGTTCGGTACAGCCACCTTGATCTGTGAGACCGCGCCGATCGCCTCCGGTGCTTTGCGGTCCACGAGCCAGGCGGCGTGCAGCACGTGCAACCGCGCCTGGTCGATCGCGATGCGCGCGTCGGCGATGCGCTCGCGGTTGCCGCCGAGGTTGGCCAGCGGCTTACCGAACGCCACCCGCTCGCCCGCTCGCCGACAGGCCATTTCCAGTGCCAGCTCGGCCAAGCCAATCAGTCTCATGCAGTGGTGGATACGGCCCGGCCCAAGCCGCGCCTGTGCGATCGCGAACGCCTGTCCAGCCCCACCGATGATCGCGCTGGCAGGCAGTCGCACATCTGTGAACGAGACTTCGCCGTGTCCGCCAGGGGCGTCGAGAAAGCCCATCGCCTCGAGCATCCGCTCGACCTTCACGCCCGGGGTGTCGGTCGGGACCAGCACCATCGAATGCTGGTGGTAGCGGTCGGCCCCCGGGTCGGTCAGGCCCATGAAGATCAGCGCCTTGCAGTTGGGGTGACCGACGCCGGTGCTCCACCACTTGCGCACGTTGACCACAACCTCCTCGCCATCCAGCGTGGCGGTGGCCTGCATGTTGGTGGCATCTGAGGAGGCGACCTCGGGCTCGGTCATGCAGAAGGCGGAGCGGATCTCCCCTTCCAGCAGCGGCTCCAGCCACCGCCGCTTCTGCTCATCCGAGCCGAACTGCCAGAGCACCTCCATGTTGCCCGTATCCGGTGCGTTGCAGTTGCAGACCTCGGCCGTCATCAGCGAGCGCCCCATCCGCTCGGCCAGCGGCGCGTACTCGACGTTCGAGAGGCCCGCGCCGCGCTCAGGATCGGGTAGGAACAGGTTCCACAGCCCTTCGCGCTTGGCGATCGCCTTCAGCTCCTCCACAACGGGCAGCACCACCCATGGATCCGAGCGCGCCAGCAACTCGCGGTGGTAGGGCTCCTCCCGCGGCGCCACCTCCTGCTCTGCAAAGGCGATCAGGCGCTCCAGCAACTCCTGCGTGCGGGGGGAGTGCTCGAAGTCCATCGCCGGGTGCGTAGAGTACAGCTTCGATGAGCAGCGACTCCTTGGTCAATCGTCAGTTCCGGCTCGTCTCTCGCCCGCGAGGCATGGTCACGCGCGAGAACTTCGAGATCGTGCAGGAGCCCGTCGCCGAGCCGGCGGCCGGAGAGGTGCTGGTCAAGACCCAGTACATCTCGCTCGATCCCGCCATGCGCGGCTGGATGGCCGAGGGGCGCTCCTACATCCCGCCGGTACAGATTGGCGAAGTCATGCGAGCCGGGATGGTCGGCGAAGTGATCGCCTCAGGCGGCGAGCGTTTCGCCCCGGGCGATCACGTGACCGGGTGGTTGGGTGTGCAGGAGTACGCCGTCTGCCCTGAGAGCGCGGTGTTCGCGGTCGACCCGCAGGCGGCGCCGCTGACTACTTATCTCGGTGCGCTCGGCATGCCCGGGATGACCGCGTACTTCGGTCTGCTCGAGGTCGGAGCGGCCAAAGAAGGTGAGACCGTGGTGGTCTCAGGTGCGGCAGGCGCGGTCGGAAGCGTCGTCGGGCAGATCGCTCGGATCAAGGGCTGCCGCGCCGTCGGCATCGCCGGCGGCCCTGAGAAGTGCGAGTGGGTCGCGGGCGAGCTCGGCTTTGACGCCTGCATCGACTACAAGAACGCGGACGTCGCCGCGGCACTGCGCGAGCACTGCCCGGAGGGCATCGACGTGTACTTCGACAACGTCGGCGGCGAGATCCTCGACGCGGCGCTAGCGCGACTGGCGCGCGGCGCGCGGGTGGCGATCTGCGGGGCGATCTCCCAGTACAACAATCTCGACTCGATGCGGGGTCCCTCCAACTACATGTCGCTGCTGGTCAACCGCGCGCGGATGCAGGGCTTCGTCGTCCTTGACTACATGGGCCGCTTTGCGGAGGCTCAAGGCGAGATGGCCGGCTGGATAGCGGCGGGCAAGTTGATCGCCCGCGAGGACGTCGTCGAGGGCTTTGACAGCTTCCCCAACGCCCTCGCGCGCCTGTTTGCCGGCGAGAACGTCGGCAAGCTGGTGCTTAAGGTCGCCTAAGAAGGCTTGCCGCCGCCTGGGTTGCGGCCTCGGTGTTACTTACGGACCCGGGAACTTACGGACCCGGGAACCAAAGAACCCGGAACCCGAAAAAGAGTGGGTCACCGGATGCCTGAGAATGGAGAGGGGGTCACTCGCAGACATCCGACGACCCGTGCGCGCCCTCGGGGGGTTTGAGATCACGCAAGTGTGACCATACATATTTGCGCCGGTTTGCGCCAGCCTTGCCAGCGGAGTAGGGCGCCGTTCCCTTATGCACAATCTGCGTTGCGCCAGCTATGTCCAGTCGCCGCCGCGCAAAAGCCCGCCCGTCGGGATTTACGGTGCCTTTGGAATGTATACTTCTCGTGAACATAGTACCGTTTGCCTGTAGCATTATCGCCTCAATCAGCATGAAGCCAGGCAAAGGGGTCGTTCAATGGGCATCGATAGGGAAGTGAGAAACAGTTTGGGCAAAAGTGCCCCTGCTGCGGCCGATCCATCTGTAGGCTCGCAATCCAAGGAGGAAGGACCTATGAGGGCATTGGGCAAGCCGATTCCGGCTCGCAGGACCATCCCAGCCTGCGGGCTGGTGGTAACGGTAGCCGCGGTCGCGCTCGGCGCGTCCGCGCCGGGCAGCGCTGGACGTCCAGTCGCACGCACGGCGAGGATCATCCGTATCCAAGAGCACGGTCGGCTGAAGTTCACCTCCGAACGCGGCGCGACGCTGATCGAGCGTGGTACCGCCTACGGCACGTATACGGCGACGATGATCGTCGACCTGACGATCCACCCTAAATCTGTGACCGCGACTGTCACGATCTACCCGCACGGGGGCACGATTACGGGCAGCGCCAACGCCAGCTACAGGATCGTCAAAAATCTGGGCTACTTCGGCGGAACGCTGAACCTTGGGCATGGCACCGGCAAGTACAGCCACATCGCCGAGGTTGGCCATAAACCGCTCGGTATCAGCGGCGTGATCAACCGTGAAAACTTCGAAGTCGAAGTGAAAGCAAATGGTGAAGCAGCCGGCGTATAGCTCAGTCGTGTCGGGCCACTAGATGAGGCTCGTCCGCGTGCTGGCCGGGCTGGTGCTCTGCCTGTGCGCGCTTGCCGGCGCCGCCGCCGCGGTCGCGGCGGTACCGGCGGCCGCGGCGCCCAGCGCGCGCCTGCACGTCGCCTTCACCCCCGATCTGGCCGGCGCTCGCACCACGATTGAGCTCTCACTGCATGTGCTGGGCGCCTCAGGCGGCACGCCTCCACCGCTTCGCTCGATGTCCCTGCGGCTGCCCGCCGGGATGGGGATCGCGACTACCACCCTGGGCGAGGCCAACTGCGACCCCGCCAATCTGCTCGCGGCCGGTCTGAGCGGCTGCTCGACTAACGCGCTGCTCGGATTCGGCAGCGCCACCGCGGTCGTGCCGGTCGGATCGAGCAACGTGATCGAGCATGCCACCCTGCACCCGCTGATGGGGCCGCCGCGCGAAAACGAGGTTGAAGTTCTCTTCTACGTGGAGGCGAGCGCACCCGTGTTCGCCCAGCTGGTGCTGCCGGGGGTGCTCGCCGAAGACGCCGCTCCCTACGGTGAACAGCTGCAGACCTCTGTTCCCCTGGTGGAAGCCTGGCCGGAAGGGCCAGACCTGGCGCTCCAGAGCATCACCACGACGATCGGTCCGCTGCACCTCACCTACCACCGCCGCGTCGGCGCAAAGACCGTGCCATTCAGACCCCAGGGGATCCGGATTCCCAGGCAATGTCCCCCCCGCGGCTACCCGTTCGCCGCGCTGCTGCGCTTCATCGACGGCACCACCGCAACCGCCTCCCTGCATGTCGGCTGTCCGTATTAGGAACGTGTCTCTGAGACACGTTCCTATAGGCGCCGCGCTGACTGTGGTCGCGCTTGCCTGCGCCGTGGCTGGCGGCGGCGTATCAGCGGCTGGTGCGCAGGCCGGCTCGTTGGCGTTCTCTCGCTTCGAAGCTCAGATGACGCAGGGAGGGCAGCCGCCCAACTACGAAAACGAACCGTACGATTTCCAACAGGCTGGCGGTCACCCGTTCGCGCTCACCAGCACCGTCGAATTCGCGGGCGAAGGGGGAGCGCCGCCGGGCTATCCGAAGGACGTCCTGATCGACCTGCCGCCGGGGCTGATCGCCAACCCGCAAGCAGTCCCGGCCTGCACGACGCCCGACGGACAAGCCTGCCCGAGTTCCTCCCAGGTCGGGGTGTTCGTCCTGCACGCGCACTTTGAAGGGCGTCCGCTGTCGCTGTTGGGGCCGCTCGTGAATCTCGCACCGGGACCGGGCGAAGCGGCCCGGCTCGGGCTGGAAACGCCGCTCGGCAGGTTTCTGCTGAGTGGGCAGCTGATTTACGGTCAGGGTGGATACGGACTCGCGATCGCCAGCAGAGGCCTGCCCGCGCTTGGGGTGACGGGACTGCAGATCGCGCTGTGGGGCGTGCCCGCTGCCCCCGCCCACAACGCCGAGCGCGGCCTGACCTGTGTGCGCCCTGAAGCGAACGCGTCGTGGAGTTGTCTGACCGCCGGCGGCGAGCAGAGCGGCGTGGAAGAAACGCCCTATTTGACCCTGCCCAGCGAATGCTCGAGCGTCGCGCCGAAGCTGACCGCCTGGGTGGACGCGTGGGAGGAACCCGGTAATTACGCGCAGGCGAGTGCGACGTTGCCAGCTATGGGCTACTGCGATCGGCTGCCGTTTGGGGCCGAAGTCGCGCTGCGCCCCGACAGCTGGCAGGCCGAAGCGCCGGTCGCGCTTGACGTCGAATTCGGGCTTGAGCAGTCAAGCGCCCCGGCGGGGGTCGCGGCCGCCCAGCTGCGTGGCGCCAGCGTCACGCTGCCGGCCGGGCTGACGATCGACCCGTCGGCCGCCGCCGGCGCGCGCACTTGCGCGCCGAGCGGACCCGAAGGCATCGGCATTCCGACAGGCCTGAACAGCGCCGGCCAGCCCTTGACACCCGGCCAGCTTGGCGAAGGCGAAGAAACGGGACCCGGCGGCGAACCGGTGCTTGCGCGAGGACACTGCCCCGAAGCCTCGACGATCGGCACGGCCGAAGCGCTCAGCCCACTGCTGGCGCGAGCGCTGCAGGGCCGTGTGTACCTTGCCGCGCCCGGCTGCGGTGGCGCTGGTCAGCAGGGCTGTGGCGAAGCGGACGCCGCTGACGGCAACCTCTTTCGCCTCTACGTCGAACTGGGCGGGCGGGGCAGCAAACGCGACGAAGGCGTCATCCTCAAGCTCGAAGGCCGCCTGCGTGTCAGTCCAGCCAACGGCCAGGTGACGCTTAATCTCACTGATGCCCCGCAGTTGCCGCTGAGCCATCTGAGCATCAAGCTGTTCGGGGGCTCGGCGGCGCTGCTTGACAATCCCACGACCTGCACGTTCGCCAGCGCGAGCGCCGAGCTTGAATCGTGGAGCGCTCCTTACTTGCCTGATCTCGCCGTCTCCTCCCCCTACCAGGCAAGCGGCTGCCCTGATCCGGCTCCATTTGCTCCGGGCCTGACGGTCGGCAGCATGAACATTGAGGCTGGTGGGTTCACAGCCTTCATCGTCGCCGTGAAGCGCGCGCAGCGCGAACAGGGGATCGCCCAGCTGCAACTCACTGCCCCGCTGGGGGTCGCCGCGATGCTCGCAAACGTCGCACCGTGTCCGCCGGCGCAGGCGAGCAGCGGTTCTTGCTCGGCCGCCTCGCGGATCGGCTCCTCCTACGTCGCCGTTGGCGGCGGCTACCAGCCGCTGTGGCTGGGCGGCGATGTCTACCTCACCGCCGGCTACGAGGGCGCGCCGTTTGGCCTGGCGATCGTCACGCACGCCGCCGTCGGCCCACTCGAGCTCGGGCAGATCGTGATCCGGGCGCGCCTGGACGTCGACCCACATACCGCCGCGCTGACGATCACCAGCGACCCGCTGCCGCAAATTCTGCTTGGTGTGCCGCTGCGCCTGCGCGACCTGAGGCTGGACATCGACCGACCGGGGTTTATCCTCAATCCGACCGACTGTCGCGAGCAGCGGGTGCTTGCCAGCATCGCGAGTACCCAGGGCGCCCTCGCCACGCCGTCTAATCCGTTTGGCCTGGCCGACTGCAGGGCGCTGCGATTTACACCCAAGCTCGCGGCCTCCACGAGCGCGAACACGAGCATTGGCAACGGCGCCAGCCTTGACCTACGGCTCACCCAGGCCGCTGGACCCCGCTCCGGGCAGGCAAACCTAGCCAAGCTGCGGGTGGCACTGCCACGCTCGTTGCCGACCAGACTCACGGCGCTACAGGCCTCCTGCCCCGCCGCCACCTTCACGACCGACGCGGCCGCCTGCCCGGCGGCGTCGGTCGTCGGTGTGGCGCGCGCGAGTACGCCGCTACTCGCAGGGCAGCTGTCAGGACCGGTCTACCTGGTCGCCCACGGCCGTAGCGCCTTCCCCGCTCCGACCGTCGTGCTGGAGGGGCAGGGACTGCGCCTGGACCTGACGGGCTCCACCGCCGTCGAGCGCGACGGCCGGACGGCGATCGCCTTCGCCGCGCTGCCGGACATGCCGCTGCACAGCGTCGAGCTGTCCCTGCCGCGCGGGCCGCACTCCGCGCTGACCGCCACCGCCGACCCGTGCACCGCCGCCGCGGCGGCTAAGCGCTCCGCCGCCGCCCCCGCCGCGCTGCCGCTGCCGATCGAACTGGCTGCGCAGAACGGCCTCGTCATCCACCGGACGGCGAAGATCGTGGTCCTCGGCTGCCCGGCGATCCCCCGACACGCAAAGCGTTAGCGTAACTCTGCTTGACAATGACCGTATAGGTGTGGCACGTACAATCGATCGAGAAAGGCAGCAAGTAGATGAGCGCAGTCGAGCAACATCCCCAGCCCCAGACGCTGCAGGCGCCAGCCTGGCGCGACCGCAAGCGCTACGCCTGGCTGCTCGGGCTGGTCGTGCCGCTGCTGCCGTTCATCTCCTGGGGATTGGTGGAAGCGACCGGGCTCGGCGTCTTCTGGTTCTACGGGCCGGTGCTGATCTTCGGCGTCTTTCCGCTGCTGGATCTGCTGCGCGGCACCGACGCCGAGAATCCGCCCGAGAGCGTGATTAAGTGGCTGGAGCAGGACCGCTACTACCGCTGGTGTACGTACCTGTTCCTGCCGCTGCAGTACGCGGGCCTGATCTTTGCCTGCTGGATGTGGGCGCACGGCGGGCTCTCCACGCCCGAATCGATCGGGCTGGCACTGACTACTGCGATGGTCGCCGGCATCGCTATCAACACCGCTCATGAGCTTGGCCACAAGCGCGACTCGACCGAGCGCTGGCTGTCGAAGGTCGCGCTTGCCCAGACCGGTTACGGGCACTTTTTCGTCGAGCACAACCGCGGCCATCACGTCCGCGTCGCCACGCCCGAGGACCCGGCCTCGGCGCGGCTGGGCGAGAGCTTCTACGAGTTCCTGCCGCGCACCGTGCTCGGCAGCCTGCGCTCGGCCTTGGCGATCGAACGCGAGCACCTCGCCCGCGATGGGCATCGCTTCTGGAGTCCTCGCAATGACATCCTGAACGCCTGGCTGATGACTCTCCTGCTGTTCGCTGGCTTGACACTGGCCTTCGGCCTGGTCGTCCTGCCCTACCTGCTGCTCCAGGCGGTGCTCGGCTTCTGCATGCTCGAGGTCGTCAACTACCTCGAGCACTACGGGCTGCTGCGTGGCAAGCGCGAGGACCGGCGCTACGAGCGCTGTCGGCCCGAGCACTCCTGGAATTCCAACAACGTCGCCTCCAACGTGCTGCTCTACCACCTGCAGCGCCACTCCGACCACCATGCGAACCCGCTGCGTCGCTACCAGGCGCTGCGCCATTTCGAGGAGGCGCCACAGCTGCCGACTGGCTACGCCGGCATGATCCTGCTGGCGGCGATCCCGCCGCTGTGGCGGCGAGTGATGGATCGCAAGCTGATCGTCCACTACGACGGCGACTTCTCGAAGATGAACATCCACCCGCGCACACGGCGGCGCGTGCTGGCCCGCTACGGGGATGCGTGGGCACGGTAGTCGCCCGACTATGCGGATTCGATATCGCTACAGACTGAAATGATTCCACGCTGGAACAATTCAACACTTGAACGATTCAACACTGGAACGATTCCAGCGTAAAACGATTCGACCGTGAAACCTCTTCAACCGGCGGCAAAATACGATAACTTCCACTGTCGGCTACTGCCCTACCCGCTAACCGCGGCCGAGGTCCCGAGCACATTGCCGGAACCGTCGAGCGCCTGCACCGCCACGTACGCCGGCTGACCGGCGATCGCGATCGCCGTCTCGAAGCCCGCGAAAGCGCCTTCACCGACCGGCGTCAGCGCGCTCGGTGACGCGCCGCCTAGCACGCGCCAGCTGGCGATCGTGGTCGCCCCGTTCCAGCTGGCGTAGACATCGGTCGATCCGCTCGGGCCGGCGCCCGCCGCCACCGACGGGCTGCCCACAGGCGTGCCGGTCCACGGAAAACGGTAGGCGCGGTAGGAGTTGGTTTTGCCGGCCAGGATCGCGTCCCACAGCAGCGCGCCCGTCGGCGAGTATTCGGATACGTACGGCTCCGGGCCCCAGCCAACTAGCACGTTGCCGTTCGGTTGGATCTGCATGCTGCCCTGGCTGCCCGACTTCAGCGGCGTGGAATGCACGTACTGGGCCACGAGCGTCTCGGTGCGCGTCTTTGCGTTCAGCGACAGCACCAGCGCGCGCGACTGCGGGTGTACCAACGGCACGCCGCCGTTGTCGAACACCGTGATCTCCCCGTTCGGCTCCTCCTCGGCGTCGTGTTGGAAAGCCGTGGAGGTCCCGGGGCCGAGTCGAGTATCGCCGTGCGGGCCGCCGATCTGCTCGACCACCTGGCCGGAGTGGCCGTCGATCAGGTACATCGCCGAGGTGTCGCGCGAGGAGATCAAAAACGAGCCGCCGGGGCGCTGCCAGACCGAGTTGATGTGGAAGAAGTCATACGGCCACTGCAGCGTGACGCCGTTCGCCGGCTCGACCGAGTGCGACAGGGCGACGTGGTCGATCGGGTGCCACTCGCGCCGGACCAGGTGCGTCTTCAGGTCCAGTTCCTGGAACAGGCTGTCGGTCACCGCGCCGTCGGCCGGGCCGCCGGCGCCCCCGATGTCGCAGTAGATCGGGTCGAACACGCTCAGCAGCGCTGTGTTGTTGGACGGGTTGATGCGGAACTCGTGCAGGTCGGCGGGCAGGCCGTTGCCGCCGGCGATGCGCATGATCGTCTGGTAGGAGGAGTTGACGACGATCTCTTCGCCTTGGCCGAAGCCCTGCGGCGGGATGTAGCCCTGCCACCAGCTCAGCACCGGCCGGCCTTCGTAGCTCTGCACTTTCAGGTTGGTTGCCTCGATGGCCCCTTTCAGCTGATCAAACCAGACGAGGTTGCCGGCGCTGTTGAAGATCATCGGGCCGGGCGGGCTGGGGCCGGCGTAGGGGGCGACGAAGATGTCGCCGCCTTCCTGTCCGGCGGCCGAGGTGGCGATGTCGATCGAGGGCGGGTGCAGTTCGGGCTGGGAGTGGAAGTGCATCGTTTCGCTGGGGTTGGCGGCGGCGCTCGCCAGGGCGCCCGAGTGGGTGATCGTGTCGCGCAGCGCGACCGTGAAGTGGAACGCGAACGGCACGCTGTGCGAGCCGTGCCGCACACGGCCGCGCACGAGCACGGTCTCGCTCGGGTGAAACGGCCTGGCCGGCAGGAAGCTGGCGCCGTCGCCCTGCGAATAGGCGTGCAATCGCCCAGCGTGGCCGTGGCTGTAGGAGCCGGTCACCGCGATGTGTGAGAGGTCGCTCGCGGGGGCGCCCAGGAAGCTGATCTGGGTCGTGTTGGGGGCGTCCAGTGAGTCCGGCAGCGGCGTCACCTGCACGCCCGTGCCGGGCAGCACGTCGGAGACGTTCAGGTGGGACGGGATGCACTGCGGGCCGGCCCGTTCTTTGTGGGCAGTCGCCAGCGCGACGATTCGCTGCGGCCCGAGCGCGAGCGTCGCCACCGTGCCGAGCGCGAGCGTCAGCCCAAGCAGTGTCAGGCCCCTGCGCAGAAGCACGTTCGCTGCAACCCGCCTAGAAGACGGGCGACTCGGTGTAGTTGCCGAAGATTTGCTGAAGAGAGTCGACGATCTCGCCCTCGGAGGCGCGCGCGCGGGCGCAGTCGATCAACGGGTCCATCAGGTTACGGTCGCTGGCGGCGGCGCTGCGCAGCGCCGCAAGTGTGCGCTCGACTTCCGCACCCGAGCGCGCGGCGCGCGCGGCCTGCAAGCGGCCTATCTGCTTGCGTTCCAGGGCCGGGTCGATGCGCAGGATCTCGGTCTCGCGCTCGTCGCCCTCGGTGAAGCGGTTGACGCCGACCACAACCCGCTCGCCACGGTCGATCGCACGCTGCAGCTCGAACGCGGCGTCGGCGATCTCTCGCTGCGGGTAGTTGCGCTTGACCGCCTCGACCATCCCGCCAAGCTCGTCGATCTTGGCGAAGTACTCGTAGCAGCGCGCCTCCATCTCGTCGGTCAGCGCCTCGACGAAGTAGGAGCCGCCGAGCGGGTCGGCGGTGTTGGCGACGCCCGACTCGTGTGCGATCACCTGCTGGGTGCGCAGCGCGATCCGCACGGCCTCCTCGGTCGGCAGCGCCAAAGCCTCGTCGTAGGAGTTCGTGTGCAGCGACTGCGTGCCGCCGAGGACGCCCGCGAGCGCCTCGATCGTGGTGCGCACGATGTTGTTGAGCGGCTGCTGGGCGGTGAGG
>DATAQR010000088.1:0-9548 GCA_036264565.1 Solirubrobacteraceae bacterium
GCACGAGCGAGGCGGTGTAGGCGACGTGCGGCGTCGCCTCGGCGTGGAAGGTGATCGAGTGCGCGCCCGCCTGCACGAACTCCGCGATCTGACGCTCTGGACGCTCAATCATCAGGTGCACGTCGAGCACGCCGCCGGCGCCCTCCACCTGTTCGCGCAGCGCGGCGACCACCAGCGGGCCGATCGTGATCGGCGGCACGAAATGCCCGTCCATCACGTCGACGTGGATCACCCTGGCCCCGGCCGCAAGCACCTCCTGCACCTGGGCGCCGAGTTGCGCGAAGTCGGCTGAGAGGATCGACGGCGCCACGCGCACGCTGCGAAGGAGCTCCCCTGTCGACACGGCGTCATTCTCACACAGCGCCCGGCGCGCCGGCGGATCTCTCGGTAAACGTGCTCAGATCGGGGTGAGCATGCTGTCACCGCAGTTATTGCACTTGAGGATCGCTGTGGAGGACATGCGCACGATCGTGGAGTGCTCGCCGCAGTTCGGGCACACAGACGAAAGCTCGAAGCGATGCAGGCAGTACACGCAGCGGTAGCGGCCCGGCAGATTGGTCGGGCGCAGCCACGGCTCGCTGCAGTTTGGACAGACCGGACCCAGGTCGACAGCGGCTTTCGATCTCTCGGGAGCGCCGTCCATGGCTCAGAGCCTACCCGTGTCTATCCGGACTCTCGCCGCATGCGCGCGATGAAAAAGCCGGCGGTCTCCTCGCGGTCTGGCAGCGTCAGCAAGAAACGAGGGGCACGTGGATGGAAATGCGAGGGCCATTCGCTTATGAGATCGTCGAGGACGAAGTCGGAATTACGGTACAGGAACTGTTCTATCAGTTGCTCATTCTCGGTGGCGGAGATCGTACAGGTCGAATACACGAGCGTCCCGCCCAGACGCACCGCTCGCGAGCCGGCCGCCAAGATCGCCGCCTGCACGCCGCTGAGCTCAGAGACCTTCTCAGGCGTTGCCCGCCAACGCAGATCCGGACGGGCGTGCAGCGTGCCAAGCCCCGAGCAGGGCGGGTCCACCAGCACGCGGTCGAACAGCTCGCCGCCGGCTCGCGGCTCGGCCGCGTCGGCGATCTCGACCGTGACGCTCTCGGCGCCAAGACGCCGCAGCATGTCGCGCATCTGAGCCGCACGTGCCCGATTGCGCTCCACCGCCACGACCTCGCCCTCACCGCCCATCAGCGCCGCGATGTGGCTGGACTTGCCGCCAGGCGCGGCGCACAAGTCGAGCACTCGCTCGCCGGGCTGTGGGTCGAGCACGCGGACGACAAGCATCGCCGCGCGCGATTGGGCGATTACGGCGCCGCGGCGCCATGCCTCCGTGCGGTACAGGTCAAGCGCCGACTCCAGCACCAGTGCTTCGGGCAGCTCCGGGTCGGTGTGCGTGGATACCGCAAGCTCGCCGGCGAGCGCCGCCGCCATATCCCCGCGTAGGCCGTTCACTCGTAGCGCCAACTCCCCGGGCTCGTTGTCGGCGGCCATCAAAGCCCTCGCCTGCTCGGGGCCAAGCTGCTCCCACCACATTCGAGCCAGCCATTGCGGGTGCGAGTACATGACCGCCGCACGCTCGGGGGTGTCCTCACCCAAATCTGCGAGCAGTCCTGCCGCGCCTTCGCGCGCGGCTCGGCGCATGGCGGCGTTGACCAGACCAAAGCCGGGCGAGCGTGCAGCCTTGGCCAACTCAACCGCATCACCGACGACGGCGCGGTCGGGCGCGCCGCTCAGGTACAGAAGCTCGTAGAGCCCGAGCCGCAGTGCCGCCAGCACCGCGGCGTCCAGACGGTCAAGCGGCCGCTCGGTCAGCTTGCCGATCGCGTGGTCGAGCGTGAGCTTGCGCTGAATCGCGCCAAAGGCCAACCGCATCGCCAGCGCCCGATCGCGCGAGTCAAGCCCGCTCGCCTCGGAGTGCAGCGCCTGGTCGGCGTAGGCGCCCTGCTCGAACACACGGCGGATGACCGCATAGGCGCAGCGTCGCGCCGGCGCGACGGGCGCGCGAGCGCCGTGGCCGCCGAGCGGCTCGCCGCTCATCGGCGGCTCAGGCCTCGGCCACGCAGGAACGCCGCCGCGCCCATCGGGCGCCCGCCCGGCGGTTGGACCTCCAACAGCTCCAGCGTGGCCGGCGTGCACGCGAGCAGCAGGCGCCCGTCGGCCACGTACAGCCCCTCCCCCACGCGCTCTGACTGTGCCACGTCGCTCGCGAGCGCGGCCCGCCGAACGCCGAGCATCTCGCCGTCGGGCAGAGCGACGCGCGCATCGATGTGCGGGTGCAGTGCGCGCACTGTGCGCTCAAGCTCGGCCACCGGGCGGGCGGGATCGAGCAGCCGGTCTGAGGCGACGATCTTCTCGGCATAGGTGGCCGCCGTCTCCTCCTGCTCGGTAAACAGCAGTTTCTCGCCGCTTGCGAGCCGATCCAGCGCATCGACCAGCAGCCCCGTCCCGAGCTGCTGCAGTCGCACCGACAGCGAGCCGTAGGTGTCCTGCGCTTCGATCGGCTCCCCGCCGGCCAGGCAGACCGGACCGCTGTCAAGGCCAGCCGTCACCCGCATGATCGATACACCGGTTCGCTCCTCGCCGGCCATGATCGCCCGCTCGATCGGCGCCGCGCCGCGCCAGCGCGGCAGCAGCGAGGGATGGACGTTGAGCAGCTCATATTCGGACAGCAGCGGCTCCTTAATCAGCGCGCCGAACGCACAGACGATGACCGCATGCGGATGCGTCGCGGCGATCAGCTCACGCGCCGCGTCCTCATTGACGTTGTCTGGCTGAGCGAGCTCCAGGCCCAGTTCGCGCGCCGTCTCGGCAACCGGCGGTGAGCTCAGCTTGCGACCGCGACCGGCGGGACGATCGGGGCGCGTGAGTACCAGCGCGGGGCGGTGAGCGCCGTCAGCGAGTTCTCTCAGCAGGGCGGCAGCGAAGTCCGACGTGCCGAGAAAGACGGTGCGCACAGCTGCCTCCCAGCGACTCTAGACGAACGCCGCGACGGCTTCGCGCATCGCGCGCATCGCCAGCTTGCGCTCCTCGCGCGTGACGCGATCGAGGATAAGGACGCCATCGAGATGATCGACCTCGTGCTGGATGATCCTCGCCGACAAGCCCTCTGCCTCGACGACGATCTCCTCTCCGTTCTCGTCGCGGGCCCTGACTCGCAGCGCGTGTGGGCGCTCGAGGGCCAGGTGAACGCCCGGCAGACTGAGACATCCCTCTTCGGCGACCTCGAGCTCGTCGCTGAGCCACTCGATCTGCGGGTTCACAAGCGCGGTCAGCGGATCCTCGGCATGGGCGCGGTAGACCAGCACGCGGTGCAGCACTCCCAGCTGCGTCGCCGCCAGCCCAACCCCGAGGGCGTCGTGCATCAACTCCCCCATCCGCTCTACCTCGGCCTGCAGCGCCGCGTCGAAGTGCTCGACCGGCAACGCCTTCGTGCGCAACACGGGATCGCCGAACTTACGTACATGGCGCAGGGCGAGCACGCGCCGCGCCCGTGTCTCTGCATCTAGCTCGGCCAGGACCGGCGTGCCCTCCTCGGACTCCACCTCGGCGTCCATGATCTGCTCGTCACTCATCGGTCCAGAAGTTTAGTTGTGAGCACTACGGCGCTACTGGGGATCGACGTCCACGCTCAGCGCTACGCCGGCGTGTGCTCGCTCGGCGGCGATTCGCTGCACCGCCTCCCCCACCTGCGCGACCACCACTGAGCGCTCAGCTACGATCGCCTTGACCACAATCGCCTGGCGCTCGCGTCCGCGGACTCGAAACAGCGCGGCCGGCCCGAGCAGAGCAGTGCCAGCCGGTACACCTGAGCGCAGGTGCGCAAACAGCTCCTGGGCGGCGACGCGCGTCCGCTCAGCGCTCTCAGCGGCACAGACAATCCGGATCAGACTCGCGTAGGGCGGATAGGAGAGCGCCTTGCGGCGTTGCAGCTCCCCGGCGAGGAATCCGTCACTGTCGTGCAGTGCTGCGTGCACGATCGAGCGGGCTCGCGGCGCCATCGTCTGCACGAGCACCCGGGCGGGCGGGCTCGATTCCCCGCGACCGACCCTGCCCGCCAGCTGCGCCACCAGGGCGAAAGTCCGCTCCTCTGCGCGGAAGTCCGGGAAGCGTAGAGTCGCGTCGGCGTCGAGCACAACGCCGAGCGAGACGTCGGGAAAGTCGTGTCCCTTGGCGACCATCTGGGTGCCGATCAGCACCCCGGCCCGTGCGCGCTCAAAGCCGCTGAGCAGCGCACCCACGCCGCCGTGGGCCGCCGCCGTCTGAACAGCCGTGTCGGCGTCCAGGCGAAAGACCGGGAAGTCACCGTCTTCGAGCGCGCTCGCCAGCTCGTGCTGGACGCGCTCGGTGCCGGCGCCGTGGCGCGCAACCGAGGTCGAGCCGCAGGCGCAGCGACGCGGGGCGGACTCGCGATGCCCACAGTGATGGCAGGCCACGGTGCCCTGCGCGCGATGAAGGACGAGCGCCACGTCGCACTGCGGGCACGTCCACACCGCGCCGCAGGAGCGGCAGGTCAGGAAGTTCGACCAGCCGCGGCGATTGAGCAGGACGATCGCCTTGCCACGCCGCGCCTTCACCTCCGCCAGCGCCTGCGCGCTGAGCGGATGCAGGCCATATGCGTGATCGCGCATATCGAGCACATCCACCCGCGGCAACGGCCCCCCACCGACACGGTGGCTCAAGCGCAGCACCCCGACGCCGGCGCCGGCATCGCCGCCGGGGTCGGCCATGAGACCAACAGCGGCCGCCTCGACGCTCTCCGGCCGCGGCGTGGCGCTGCCGAGCAGCAGCAGCGCCGAGCAGTCGTGGGCGCGGCGGGCGGCCACGGTGCGGGCGTCGTAACGGGGGTCGCCTTCGTGCTTATAGGAAGGGTCGTGCTCCTCGTCGAGCACGATCAGGCCGAGCCGCTCGATCGGCGCGAACACGGCCGAGCGCGGACCGATACACAAACGCGCCTCGCCTACCCGCAAACGCCGCCACTCCTCGCGGCGCTGGGCGACCGTTAGGCGCGAATGGAGCACGGCGACCGTGTCGCCGAAGCGCTCCGCAAAGCGCGCGACCATCTGCGGGGTGAGACCAATCTCCGGCACCAGCACGATCGCGCCGCGACCCTGACTCAGCGCCTCGGCAGCGACCTGCAGGTAGACCTCGGTCTTTCCCGATCCGGTTACGCCGGCGAGCAGACCCATACTCGAACCCTCCAGCGCCAGCGCGCGAGACAGATCGTCGACCGCATCGGCCTGCTCGGCCGTCAGTTGTGGCGCAGGGCCGACCGCGCCGACGCGCAGGTGCTCGGCACGCTTGTGCACACGCGCTTTGCGCCCACTCAACCGCCGCGTCGCCGCCGGTGGCAACACCAGTCCGAGCGCACGAGAGAGAGTCGAGCAGTACTCCCGCGCCAGCCACTGCGCCAGGACGACCAGATCGACAGGTACGCCGAACTCCAGCGCCCGCAGCGGGGCCAGCAGCTTCTCCTCGGACACCTCGCTGCGGTCGAGCAGTCCGGTTACCACGCCGAGTATCTTGCGCCGCCCGAACGGCACCACCAACATCGAGCCGACGTCAACGTCGGCCCGCAGCTCCTCCGGCAGCCGGTAGTCGAACGGCCCGCGCAGCGCACGCGCGGTCGTCATCGGCTCGACCTGGGCGATCGCTGACACCGGCGGAGGTTAGACCGCGCGCCGGACCACGCCAGCGCGTGTCAAGCAGATCAGGCGACGACCCGGGCGCGCGCCACGGAAACCTGGCGCTTCAGGCGGGTGCCCCGGCGGCCGCTAGCCCCGCGGCTGTGCGCAGCGCCTCGGCCTTGTCGGTCTTCTCCCAGGTGAAATCGTGGTCTTCGCGTCCGAAATGACCATACGCGGCGGTCTTCTGGTAGATCGGCCGGTGCAGTTTGAGCTCCTCGCGGAAAGCGCCGGGGCGCAGGTCGAAGTGCTCGTCCACCAGCCGGGCGATCTCGCCGCGGCCGATCTTCTCGGTGCCGAACGTCTCGACCATCACCGAGACCGGGTGCGCGACGCCGATCGCGTAGGCCACCTGCACCTCGGCGCGGTCGGCCAAACCGGCGGCGACGATGTTCTTGGCCACCCAGCGGGCCGCGTATGCGGCGGAGCGATCGACCTTGGAGGGATCCTTACCTGAGAAGGCGCCACCGCCGTGACGGGCCATGCCGCCGTAGGTGTCGACGATGATCTTGCGCCCGGTCAACCCGCAGTCACCCATGGGCCCGCCGATCACGAAGCGGCCCGTCGGATTGACGAGGAAGTTCTTCATAAGCTTCTTCTCGTCGTAGAGATCGCTCGGAAGCACTGGATGCAGCACGTGCTCGAACAGGTCGGGCTTGATCAGCGTCTCGGAGTCGATCCCGTCGGCGTGCTGGGTGGAGATTAGGATCTTTTCTATCTCCACCGGCCGCCCATCCTTGTAGCGGACCGTCACCTGCGTCTTGCCGTCCGGGCGCAAATAGGGAAGCACCTCGCCCTTGCGCACCTCCGCCAGGCGCTTGGAGAGCTTGTGCGCGAGCGAGATCGGCAGTGGCATCAGCTCATCGGTCTCGTTTGAGGCGTAGCCGAACATCATCCCCTGGTCGCCCGCGCCGGCGACATCGAGCTCGTCCTCGTCGGCTGGGTCGTGGCGCGTCTCGTACGCCGCATCTACACCCTGGGCGATGTCAGGGGATTGCTTGTCGATCGCGTTGATGACGGCGCAGGTGTCGCAATCGAAACCGTAGGCGGCGTTGTCGTAGCCGATCTTGCGCACCGTCTCGCGCGCGATTTCCTGGATGTCGACGTAGGTGTTGGTGGAGATCTCACCAGAGACGACGATCAGCCCGGTGTTGACGAGCGTCTCGCAGGCGACACGGCCGTAAGGATCGTCGGTGAGGACGGCGTCGAGGACACCGTCGGAGATCTGGTCGGCGATCTTGTCGGGGTGGCCCTCCGTGACCGACTCGGAGGTGAACAGGAACTCGCTGTCGGAATGGTGGCTCATGACTTTGGGCTCGGCTCCACGGGATTCGTTTTGAAGAAGTGGCACGCAGTCTATTCGCAGGGAGTGACGACCCACGCCGCGGGCCGTCACGGGCGCCACGATGAGCGCCCACACCCAGCGAGCATTACTCAGGCGGCCTTGGCGCGGGCGCGAGCGCCGCGCTCCACGAAATCGATCACCAGCGGCACCCCGTCCATGCCGTAGCGGGCACGCAGGCGGTTCTCGACGAAGTAGGCGTAGTCGCGGGTGACACGCGTACGCGAGTTGACCTGGATCGCAAAGCGCGGCGGCCCCGTGTCGATCTGGGTCATGTAGATCAGCTTGAGGCGGTGCTGGCTCGATCCCCGCCGCGTGCCCACCGGCGGTTGGCGCGCCTGCACGACCTCGGCCAGGAAGCGGTTGAGCTCTGGGGTCGGGATGCGCCCGCGGCGGCGGTCGCCGAGCGCCAGCGCCTCCGCGATCAGGCGCGAGACGTTTCGTCCCGTCTTGGCGCTGGCGGTCAGCACGCGCGGGCGCAGGCGCAGCTTTTCGCCGACGCGCGCGCGCTCACGATCCAGGTCGGCCTCCGTCCCTTCGTTCAGATCCCACTTGTTCAGCACGAGCGCCGTCGCGCAACCCGTCTTCATCGCCAGCTCGGCGATCCGCAGATCCTGAGCGGTGACGCCGTCCGCGGCATCGCAGACTACGAGCGCGACATCTGCGCGCTCGGCCGCGCGCTGGGAGCGCAAAGTCGTGTAGTACTCGACCGAGTCTGAGACCTTCGACTGGCGACGCATCCCGGCGGTATCGACCAGGATCAGCTGTCGTCCGCCTGTGCCCTCCGGGGTATCGACTTGTAGTGGCGTGTCGATCGCATCGCGCGTGGTGCCCGCCAGCGCGGAGACGATCACCCGATCTTCGCCGAGGAAGCGGTTGACCAGGGAGGACTTGCCGACATTCGGGCGCCCGATCAGCGCGAGGCGGATCGACTCCTCGTCGGTCTCGCTTTGCCCCTCCGCGGGCAGCAACTCGACGACGCGATCGAGCAGATCGCCCGATCCGAGCCCCTGGGCGGCGGAGACCGCGATCGGCTCGCCGAGGCCGAGGCGGTGAAAGTCGGCGGCCAGCGGCAGGTCGGCGACGCCGTCGCACTTGTTGGCGGCGACGATCGCCGGCAGCGGCGAGCGGCGCAGAAGCTCGGCCATCTCCTCGTCTCCCGGGCGCACACCGGCGCGCGCGTCCACCACCAACACCGCCACAAGCGCATCGGCCAGCCCAGCGCGCGCCTGCTCGCGGATCGAACCGGCAAGCGGATCTTCGTCCTGGAAGTCAACGCCGCCCGTGTCGATCAAGGCGAACGCGCGCCCGTTCCACTCGCACTCGATCTCGTTGCGGTCGCGCGTGACACCAGGTCGCTCGTGCACGACCGCCTCGCGCGAGCCGGCGAGGCGGTTGACGAGCGAGGACTTGCCGACGTTGGGATAGCCGACGATCGCGACCTTGTGCATGCAGGCAGTATGACCTGCCGCGCGCGGGGCTCGCCGCGAGCGCACGCTCACGCAGCTGGCGCCCGCTCGCCGGCTGACGGCCCATCGCGCCGCTCGCGCGCCAGCTCGGCGATGCGCTCCACCGCCTGGGCGACGCCCATGCCCGTCGTGTCGAGCACGATCGCGCCCGGCGCCGCTCGCAGCGGGCTGTGCGCGCGCGTGGAGTCGCGCTCGTCGCGCAGTGCCTGCTCGGCCATGACGACGGCCTGGTCGCCGCCCAGCTCGGCGGCGCGCCGGCGCGCGCGCTCGCCGGAGTCGGCCGTGAGGTAGACCTTCAGCTCGGCGTCGGGGGCGACGACGGTGCCAATGTCGCGGCCCTCGGCGACCCAGTCGCCGGCGGCGATCAGCTCGCGCTGCTTGGCGACGAGCGCCGCGCGCACGCCCGGGTCGGCGGCCACCCGCGAGGCGGCCTCGGAGACCGCGGCGGTGCGAATCGCCTCGCTGACGTCGCGCCCGTCGAGCAGGATGCGCGGCTGCGGCTGCGCACCGGCACTCGCGGACGCGGCCGCGTCCGGCACGCCAGCCGCGTCGTCCACGACGAATTCGATCTGCGCCGAGCTCGCGAGCGCGGCCGGCGGGGTGTCGGTCGCTTCCAGCGCGAGCAGCCCGACGCAGCGGTACATCGCGCCGCTGTCGAGGTAAGTGCAGCCGAGCCGCCGCGCCAGCGCGCGCGCGACGGTCGACTTGCCGGCGCCGGCGGGGCCGTCGATGGCGATCAGCATCGGGCGAGCACGATAGCCCGGTGTCGCGGGATGTCCCGCTTCACGCCGTCAGACGGGATAGAGGGTGATGCCATTTACAATCCAACCAATGACCACCAAGGAACGCTTGCACCAGCTAATCGACGGGCTCCACCGCGCTGAGGCACCAAATTTTCCGTGTCGTCGTTCAGCCATAGTACTCTGCGAGTGTGGCTTCTGCTTCTTTTGTCTTGCCGGTAGTTCCCACCGCGGTGCACGAGATCGAGGATGTGCAAGACACGCCCAGGAGTTTGCTGGCTTTCGCTTCGCTTGGGTTGGGAGTGGCCTGGATCGACCATTC
>DATAQR010000112.1:0-2472 GCA_036264565.1 Solirubrobacteraceae bacterium
CGGCGGCGCATCGCGCGCAGAAACGGCTCCACGCTCCCGCGCACCTCTCCGTCGAGCAGGGGATGAAGCCGGCTCGCCAGCGTGGCCTCGCTCCAACCTGCCCCGGCTACGCGTTTCGTCGCCGCTGCCGGGGCGTGCCACTCGGACTGCTCCAGAGCAGGCCGCAGCCGCGGCAGGATGTCGTTGATGACGGCGCTGGTCGCGAGATTGAAACCCAGCGAGATCAGTCCCTCGCGCTTCTCATCGGATACCGCCGTGTAGCGAAACGCCAGCATCAGGCAGCGCGTCCAGGTCGCCGAGATGCCTTGCAGGCGCCACACCGCGTTCGGCAGGTCGAGGGCGCGGTCTAGCACGCGTTCAGGATCGCTGGGCAGGGGCAGGGGAGCGGACGGCCGCAGCTCGCGTTCGCTCCAGCGCCCCTGATCGGCGAGGAGCGCGCCGAAGCGCTCGAGCCAATCGCCTTCGAGTCCGATCGCGATCGTGCCGTCGGAGCGCTGCGTTCCGAAGTTGAGGTGGGCGAACTCGGGCCAGCCCAACTGCCTTTGTAGGGCGGCAGGCGCAAGCACTTCGAGCTGGTCCGGCTGGAGCCTCTCGACCGCCGCGCCGCGGCGCTCCAACAGGTCGGCGACGAATGCGTGCAGCTCGCTCACCGGCGCCGGCTCACGCAGTCTCGAAGTCTTCGCCGAACAGGGCTGCGTCTAGCGCCTTGGCGCTCTCGTGGTGCTCGCGCGCCCCCTGCAGGCGCCGCCCGAGCGCGTCGAGCGCTTCGGCACGGCCTTCCTCGGTCGTGCGCAGCCAAGCATCGAGCATCAGGTCGGCGAAATCGCGGTCCTCATCGAGGCCCCCGAGGATCGCCCCGACCTCCCCGATCACGAGTTCGAACATCGAGATCTTCTCATCGAGCAACGCGAGGATCTGCTCCTCAAGCGTGCCGCGGGTGACGAGGTTGAAAACATAGACCTCGCGGCGTTGCCCGATCCGATCGATGCGTCCAATGCGCTGTTCAATTGCCATCGGATTCCACGGTAGGTCGAAATTGATCAAGGTGTTGCAGAACTGGATGTTGCGGCCCTCGCCCCCCGACTCGGTGCACAGCAGCACCGGCACCCGCTCGCGGAATTCAGCGATCGCGGCGTCCTTGGCGGGGCCGCTCAGCGCGCCCTCGAAGCGAGCGAACGCAAGACCCTCCCGCGTCAGCAGGTCGGCAAGGTGCTGGAGCGTTTCGCGGTAATGGACGAAGACGAGCTTCTTCTCGGCCGGGTTCCGCCCCAGGAGGTCGATCAGTGCCGCCTCCTTGCCGCCTGTCCCGACCTGCGCCCAGCGCTGCGCCAGCGCCTGCCAGTCCGCATCGGCATGGCGGCTGACGAAGCGCCGAACCGTGGCAGCGGCCGCTGCCGGCGATGATCCGGCAGCGCCAAGCAGATGCTGCAGCACGAGCCGGTTCACACCTTGGCACGCCAGCCGGCGCGCCACCTCCGCGAGCTTCTGATAGGCGGTCCGCTCACGTTCGCTTCCGTCCACGCGGATCGTCGTGGCGTGACGCCGCGGCAGCTTCAGCGCGACCACCGCGCGCGTGTTGCGCACCATGGCGCCGCGCATCAGCTCGCGCAGGCGCTCGGGATTCGCCGGCACGTGCGGTGTGCTCGGCGTGACGTGCGCCGCCCGAAACTCCTTGAGCGTTTTGAAGATGCCCGGTTTGAGCAGCGTGAGCACGTTGTAGAGCTCGGTCAGATCATTTTGCACCGGGGTCGCCGACAGCAGAAGCAGAAAACGCTTGTTGAGCGCATCCACGAGCTGGTAGCTGCGGCTGTTGCGATCGCGCAGGTGGTGGGCTTCGTCCACGATAACGAGATCGAAGCTGCGCGCGGTTATGTGCGCGGCATGCTCGCTCCGACGTGCCAGCGCGAGCGAGGCGATCAGGCATTTCTGCGTCCAGAACCGTTCCGGATCGCTGCGCAGCAACGCGTCGTGGGTGGTCGCGCAGGGGATGTCGAACTTGGACTCGAGCTCCTCCCGCCACTGCCCGACCAGCGAGGGCGGAGTCAGCACGAGCACGCTGTCCACCATGCCGCGCATCAGGTACTCCTTGAGCACCATGCCGGCCTCGATGGTCTTGCCGAGGCCAACCTCGTCCGCCAAGAGCACGCGCCCGCGAAACTGCTTGAGCACCTTGCGTACGGTCTCGACCTGGTACCAGAAGATCTCGATGTCGCGCAGGTGCGACAGACAGAGCAGCTCGTCGAAACCTTGTGCGAGGCCGAGATGGGCAAATCGCTCCCGCAAGCCCCACCACTCGCCGTCGCGGGCCGGCGCTTTCAGCGCCGCGGTCAAAAACGGTGCGAGATTGAGCTCCATGCTGAAAGGAATCTCGATGTCAGTCAGCGGTAGTGGGGGTGGAGGCGGCGCTTGTACAGCGGCGACCGGCGCGCGCTCCTCAGGCGCCGCGCTCGGCTTGGCCTTGTTGAGGGCCTT
>DATAQR010000115.1:0-2475 GCA_036264565.1 Solirubrobacteraceae bacterium
CAACCACCTGCACCAGGCGCTGCGCGCCCAGTCGCTGTACAAGAAGGATGTCGACTACGCGGTCGTCGACGGCGAGGTGAAGATCATCGACGAGTTCACCGGTCGCATCCTCGACGGTCGCCGCTGGTCAGAAGGGCTACACCAGGCCGTTGAGGCCAAGGAGGGGGTGCGCGTCCAAGAGGAGAATCAGACGCTCGCCACGATCACCTACCAGAACTACTTCCGCCTCTACCAGAAGCTCTCGGGGATGACCGGCACGGCGCTGACCGAGGCGACCGAGTTCATGAAGATCTACGAGCTGTCGGTCGTACAAATCCCGACGAACATGCCGATGGTCCGAGACGACCGCAACGATCAGGTCTACAAGACCAAGGATGGCAAGTGGACGGCGGTCGTCAAAGAGATCGCCGAGCGTCACGCCAACGGCCAGCCGGTGCTCGTCGGGACGATCTCCGTGGAGGTCTCAGAGCTGCTCGGCGAGCGCCTGAAGCGGCGCGGCATCGCGCATACCGTTCTCAACGCCAAGCCCGAGCACGCCGCCCGCGAGGCCGAGATCGTCGCCGAGGCGGGACAGCCGGGCGCTGTGACGATCGCGACGAACATGGCCGGGCGCGGCGTGGACATCAAGCTGGGAGGCAACGCCGAGCATCTTGCGCGCCTGGAGCTCGCCAAGCGCGACGTCGATCCTGAGGACCCGAGCTACGGCGAGCGCTGGAAGCAACTGCTGCCGGAGATCGACGCTCGTGTCGCCGCCAACCGCGAGCAGGTGATGGCCGCCGGTGGGTTGTTCATCTGCGGCACCGAGCGCCACGAGTCGCGCCGGATCGACAACCAGCTGCGCGGCCGCTCTGGCCGCCAGGGCGATCCCGGGGAGAGCCGCTTCTTCCTCTCAGCCGAGGACGATCTGGTGCGGCTGTTCGCCGGTGATCGCATCTACAAGATCCTCGACCGGCTCGGCAGCCTCGACGAGGAGGGCAACGAGGAGCCGATCGAGGCGGGGATGCTCTCCAAGCAGATCGAGAAGGCGCAGAAGAAGGTCGAGGAGCAGAACTTCCTGATCAGAAAGCGCGTGCTCGAGTACGACGATGTCATGAACGAGCAGCGCCGGATCGTCTACGCCTACCGCGACGAGGTGCTCGAGGGCCGCGAGATGGGCGAGGAGGCCCGCCGTCAGGTCGCCCAGGCGATCGAGCGCACGATCGAGCAGTACACGCCCGGCGACTACCTGGACGACTGGGATCTCGACGGTCTGTTCACAGCGCTCTCGCAGTTCTTCCCGGTCGAGCTCAGCGAGGAGGAGCTCGATCCCGAGACCGTCGATCGCAACCTGCTGGCCGAACGCATCTCTCAGATCGCGCTCGAGCAATACGACCGGCGCGAGCAGGAGCTGGGCGAGGAGCTGATGGGCGCGCTCGAGCGCTTCCTGATCCTGCAGATCATCGACGAGCGCTGGCAAGAGCACCTCTATGACATGGACTACCTGCGCGAGGGCATCCATCTGCGCGGGTTCGCCCAGATCGATCCGCTTGTCGCTTACAAGAACGAGGCCTTCACGCTGTTCGGCGACCTGATGAACAGCCTGTGGGCGGATTACACGCGCATGATCTTCAACGTGCAGGTGACCGTCGACGGTCAAAACGGCGGCCAGGCTCCAGCCCCAGCGTTCGCCGCCTCCGGCAACTCCACGCGGGCCGGGCGCGTTTCCTACTCGGGCGGTTCATCGGCGATGGGTGCCGGCGCGATCGCCGCCGCCGCTGCCGCGGCCGGTCCTCCTGGCGCAGCCGCCTACGATGGCGAAGCGCAGGAGGCCGAAGCCCTGCCGGTGGTCGAGCAGCGTGTCACCGACTCAGAGCACGAACTGGGACGCAACGACCCCTGTTGGTGTGGCAGCGGCAAGAAGTTCAAGAAGTGCCACGGCGCGTAGCGTCGCCGACCATGTCGCGGCGCGAGCGCTCGGCGATGAATCGCTCAGTTTCGCGCACGCCCAGGAACGGCGTCAACGCGGTGCGCGCCACCTCCGGGATCAGCTCGAGCAGTCGGGGAGGATAGTTGTGGGCGTTGTGGCTGTAGAGCAGCTCGAAGACGCGTTCGCTGATCGTCTGGTCGAGCTGCCCCGGCGCAGGTGAGTCGATCAGCTGGTGGCCGGGCGCTAGGAACAGCGCGAACGCATCCATCAGTGAGTGCAGCAGTTCGCGCGCATCAGGGCCGATCGTCAGCAGCTCGACCGTCGTTACTCGAGCGAACGCGGGCTCGTTCGTCGCCCATTCGGCGCACAGCTCAAACGTGTTCCAAACCGCGTCGGGCCAGTCGCCGCTTGCCAGAAAGCATTCCTGGCAGTAGCCCATCACTTGGTCTAGCGCCGCTTCCACGGCGGTGAGCACCACCTCCTGCTTGCTGGCGAAGTGCTCGTGAAAGCAGCGAGCGGAGATGCCGGCCTCCGCGCAGATGTCCCCCACAGTGCTGTCGCGATAGCCG
>DATAQR010000130.1:0-2242 GCA_036264565.1 Solirubrobacteraceae bacterium
GCTAGCGGCCCGGGGTCCAAAGTCGCGCCGCAGGTTCCTCGGAGGCCGCGGCGTGCTCTCGCTGCTCCGATTCGGGCGTCCACAACTTCTCGCGCGCTTGAGCGCGCTCAAGTGAGATCGGCTCCGCTTCGGTGGCGATCAACTCAACCGCCTGGCGGGCGGCGAGATCCTCGGCAAGGTCCTGCAGCCGCCCCGTGCTGCGCAGCTTGTCCAATACGGCCTGCGGCTCCATCCCCTCGCGCTCTGCCGTCGGCGCCACCGCTTCCAGCAGCTCCTGCTCGCTGGGGACGATTTGCTCAGCATCGACGACGGCCGCGATCACCGCTTCGCGGCGCAGCGACTGCTCGGCCTCTGGGTGAAGCTCGGCCAGCAGGTCGGTCTGCTCGCGCCCGGTGATCTTCAGGTAGGCCTCGCGCGAGATTCCCCGCTGCGAGAGCGAGTGCAGCATTCGGTCCCACATCTCCTGCGCCTTGGCCTGCACCAGCGCCTCGGGCGTCTGCACCTGTGCGCCGGCGGCAACAGCGTCGAGCGCGGCCTCGCGAAACTCGGTATCGACGCGCTTGCCCTCAGCCTCGCCCAAACGAGAGCGGATGTCCTCGCGCAGTTCATCCACCGAGTCAAAGCCCATGTCGACGGCGAAATCGTCGTCCACCTCGGGTAGTTGCTTTTGCTTGACCTCCTTGACGCTCACCGCGAACGTCGCCTCGGCGCCAGCGAGATCCTCGTTCGGGTAATCGGCGGGGAAAGTCAGGTCGATCGAGCGCGTCTCACCCGCCGCCATCCCGGTCAAGCCCTCCTCGAAGCCGGGGATCAGGTTGCCCGAGCCGAGCTCGACCAGCTGGTCGCGACCCTCACCGCCGCTGAACGGCTCGCCGCCGATCGACCCGACGTAGTCGGCCACGACGAAATCGCCAGAGCTCGCCGGACGATCGATCGTCTCGAGCCTCGCTAGTCGCTCGCGCAACCCCTCAACCTCCTGCGTGATTGCCTCATCCTCGACCGTGACCTTGCGACGGCCAACCTCAAGCCCCTTGTACTGGCCGAGAGTGGCGCGCGGCAACACGCCGATTTCGATCGAAAATTCAAGCGCCGCTCCCTGCTCAGGCAGGCCGGCCAGATCGAGCTTCGGGTCTCCCACCGTTGCGAGGCCCGCCGAGTCGATCGCGTCGGCGTACCAGTTGCCGAGCGTGTCGCGGACGGCCTCCTCGAGCACGGCCTCGCGCCCTACCCGCTGAATCACCAGCGGCGCCGGCACCTTGCCGCGGCGGAAGCCGGGGATCTTCATTTCGCGCCCGAGCGCTCGCGCCTTGCTCTCAAGCCGCGACTGGATCTCAGCAGGGGCAACCTCGACCTGAACGCGCACCCGCGAATCGGGCAGCTCGGTGATGGTGGTCTTCAGGGCGCTGGCGCTGGACATCGCTGCCACGATACCGTGCACCGCGATGGCAGCGCCCACGCTCAGAACGCACCGTCTGGAGAGGTGGCTGTGGACCGGCCCGGTCGGCCACTTGCTCGGAGGAGCGTTCGACCTCGCCGAAGCGCTCCTCCGTTATTACCGGACTAGACCGTAGCCAACGCGCCGTCAAACGAGAGGGCGCGACCCTGCGGCACGACCAGTACCGGGCAGGTGGCGTTCTCGATCAGGTTCTCGCTGGCCGCGCTGATCGACACGCGCCCCTGCTCGGCCTCCGGGCGCGAGCCGACGACCAGCACGTCAGCGCTGTGGCTGTCGGCCGAGACGACCTCGGCGCTTAGCGCGCGGGCAAGCGCCTCGGCGGTCTCGTGCGCGCTGCCGTCACCGACGACCCCGACGGTATGTACACCGCCACGGTTCTTGGCAAAACCGGCCGGCGCGATCGCCACAGCGGTCTTGCCGCCCTCGAGCAGGCGCCGAGCGGAGTTGCCGACGGCGATGTGGCCTTGGGCGGTGTGCGAGTCAGAGCAGAACACGATCGCCTCGGCGCCGGTACGCTCGGCCAGCGCACGCAGACCGTCGGGCGTGGAGCGGTCGGTGATGACGTGGCGCTGCACCTCGGCGTCGAGTAGTTCGGCGCCGCGCCCGAGCAGCGCTTCGGCCTCGTGCTGGGCGAGAATCTCGCGGCTGGTCTCCTCTTCGGGTGTATGGCGGACGTAGGCCAGGGAGACCTCGGCGCCGGCCTGGGCGAACACACTGCCCAGCGCTACGGCGTCGTCCTCGTTGTAAGTGCCGTCGTAAGAGATGATGATGTTGGACATTGCTCGC
>DATAQR010000155.1:0-4741 GCA_036264565.1 Solirubrobacteraceae bacterium
CTTGCCTCAAGATGGGCCGTAGGCTCACCTGAACAGGTGTACGACCCGAGAGCAATGTAGCAACTGGAGCAGCTTCGAATCTGACGAACTTTGCAGGCCGGTGGCCGCGAAGTACCTCTACTTACTCCACCCCTCCGCGGCCCACTACCCTGGCGACTGTTGAGCGCTTCAGACCCAGGACAAGCAGCCTTGACCCGATATCTATGATGGAGGGCATGATGCACGAGCCACAGCAACTGCGCGTCAACGTCCGTCTTGAGGACGGATCGCTTTGGGCCACAGTGGACGAGTACCCCGGCGTGTTCGCCACCGGCGACAACCTCGACGAGCTGCGCGTGAGCCTGCAGGAGGGCATCGCGCTCGTTCTAGCCGGCCCCGGCGAACAGCCACCCACCGTGACGCTGGCCCCACTTCATCCCGAGCCGGTCGCTACGACCGCCAGCGCCGAGCTCGTCTACGCCTGAAGCCGCGTGGACGTGTCCGGCGCGCGCCCTAGATTTGGGCATAGGATCAGCGCGCGCCTCCTTAGCCGATCCCGTTCGGGATACGTGCGACCACTTCGGTCAGCGGGTCCGAGTAAAGCTCAGTGGATCGATACCGCGAGCGCCGGAACGGACGCCCTCCAAGAAGAACTAGAGTTCGATGTGGGTTGGCCGTTTGGGCGTGCTCAGGCTCGGGGGATCTCGACGAGGAATCTGCCGCCGCTACGACTCTGAGCATCGGCGGTCACGTCTCCCCCTGCGGCACGGGCCAGACGGCGTGCGAGTGCGAGGCCGAGCCCGACGCGGTTCATGGTGGAGGTCGCGGTTGCGCCGGTGTCGTTGTGGTATCCGGGCTCGAAGATGACCTCGGCCTCCTCGGGGGATACGCCGGGACCGTCGTCCTCGACGATGTAAAGAATGTTCGCGCCGTCTCCTTCGACGAGGAGGCGTATCTGGTGGCGGGCGTAGCGGCAGGCGTTCTCCAGTAGCGGCGCGAGGATGCGCTCGATCAGCGCCACATCGACCGCGACCTTGAAGTTTGCGTGCGGAGTCGGCGTTTCGATGGCCACGCCGGTCTTCGCGGCGAGCGTCGTGCACGCTTGAGCAGCTGCGCGCGCGCTGGCTCCAGCGTCGGTGGCGGTGCGATCGGGACGAAGCTCGGCTCGGGCGGCGGCGAGCAGCGTCTCCAGGGTGCGCCGCATCCGGGTCGCGCTCTGGAGTATCTGCTCGTAGCCGGCGCGGTTCGGGTAGTCCCCGTGGTCATGGCGAAGCGCGTACTGGGTCTCGGCGATGATGTGCGCTAGCGGGGTCCTGAGCTCGTGGGAGAGCTCGGCCGATAGGCGCTGCTCGTGACGCAGGCTGGCGGCGAGACGATCGAGCAGACCGTCGAGGGTCGCGGCCAGTTGGGTCAGCTCGTCGTGTGGCTCGCCGAGCGCGAAACGACGCTCGAGATCGCGGTCGCTCCATTCTGCCGCCTGTCGGGTCATTTGGCTGACGGGACTGAGCGCCCGCGAGATCAGCCAGCGGGCCGCGACAGCGACGGCAAGAAACGCCATCAGCGCGAGCACGATCGAGCCCAGCAGCGCCGTGTGCTTCGTCTGCTGGTAGGGGCCCAGTGAGGTCGCTGCCACGACCGCGCCGACGCGTGTGGCGTTCTGGACGATCGGTAGCGCATACAGCCGTATGTTGCTCACGGGTACGTCCGCGAAGCGGCGGGGTCCGGCGGCGAGCGCGACCGCGGCGTGCTCGATGGCAACCTCGGCGCTCGGGCGCTCGATCTCTCGTGCGCCTTCGAACACCCATATGGGACTTTCCGAGGCCGCCGCGTCCGGGGTCTCGCCGAGCGCGATCCGCCCGTCAGCTACTCGCAACGCGGCGAGCTCCGAGGACGCCCGCGCGATCGTGACGGTGTTGGCGTCGTGGTCGAGGCGCCTGGAGAGCACGAGGTTGAAGCCGACAGTAAGGAGCGCCAGCACAACCGCGATCGCACCCAGCACCGAGAGCATGAGCCGTCCGTGTAGTCCGAGAGGGCGTGCCCTGAGTTTCATTGCAGGCGGTATCCGAGGCCGTGGACGGTGGTGATCGACGGCGCCTTGGAGAAGGCGCGCAGCTTGCGACGTAGCCGCGCGACATACACGTCGAGCGTGTTGTCGTGGACGATCGCGCCGTGTGGCCAGGCGATGGAGATGAGCTCGCTGCGGGATATGGCCTTGCCGACTTGGCCGGCAAGCGCCGCCAGCAGCCGAAACTCGGTCGGCGTCAGCGACTGAGTCGATCCTCCGCATGAGATCGTCAGCTGCGTGGGGTCGAACTCCAGGCCCGCGATCGAGGTCGCCGCACTCCCGCTCGAGCGGCGAATGAGCGCCCAGATGCGTGCGGCCACCTCCTCGATATCGAACGGCTTGGTCACGTAGTCATCGCCGCCCGAGCGAAAGCCAGAGAGCCGGTCGGTCAGCGCGTCGCGGGCCGTCAGGAACAGGACCGGCGCGTAGCACCCGCGTGTGCGCAGCACTTGGCAAACATCGCGGCCGTCGGCGTCGGGCAGGCCGATGTCGATCACCAGCGCCTGCGGACGGGCTCCCGCGGCGCGCTGCAGCAGCTCGTGACCGCTCGCCACCGCCTCGACCTGGAGGCCCTCGGCGCGCAGGCTGCGTATGAGCACTCCTCGCAGCGCGGCGTCGTCCTCGACGATCAAGATCTTGGGCTGCATTGGGGGAGTATCGCCGCCGCGTGAGTGACCGGAAGCAGTCGTTCAGGAGATAGTCAGGCTGGCTTGCGAGGGTTCTGGCATGTCACGAATGCGTAACCTCGCGTTGTTGGCCTTCGCGGCTGTGGTGTTTGCGGCTTGCGGCTGCGGCTCATCCAAGTCATTGTCATCGACGGGCAGCTCGACCGCTACGACGCCGTCCTCGCCCTCTTCCGCCGCTGCGTTGTCGGCCGACGCGGCCTCTGCGGCGACCGGCGATATACCGGACAACCAGGTCTTCCTCGTCTTTTACAACAATACGGCGGGTTATTCGATCAAGTATCCCGAGGGCTGGACGCAGCGCGGCTCGGGCCGCGATGTCACGTTTCAGGAAAAGAACAACCTGGTGCACATCGTCGTGAGCACGGGCCCTGCGCCGAGCACTGCGTCGGTCGCGGCAGCGCTCCGTGCCCTGCGCGCATCGGACCCGACGCTCACGTTCAAGGCGCCGCTGCGCGTGCGGATCGGCTCCACCAGCGCTATCAAGGCCACCTATACCACCCAGAGCGCACCCAACCCGGTGACCGGCAAGCGGGTGCTGCTGCTGGTCGATCGCTATGAGCTCGCAAACGGCGGCAGACATGCCATGGTTGACCTTGGCACCCCCCAGGGGGTGGACAACGTCGACGCCTACCGCATGATGATCGAAAGCTTCAGGTGGCGGTGAGCAGCCTCTGGCGGGAGCCCGAGCGCCCGGCGGTGCAGATCGACTGGCCGGCGCTTCACCTGCGCGATGTGTTCAAGATCTACCGCTCGGGGCCCGTGGAGACGGTCGCGTTGCGAGGGTTGGAGCTGCGCATTGAGCGCGGAGAGCTGGTGGCGGTGCTGGGACCCTCGGGCTGCGGCAAGAGCACGATGCTGTCCCTGGCGGCCGGTCTGGATCAGCCCTCTGCGGGTGAGGTGCGTGTCGGCGAGCGTTCCCTGACGCGCCTAGAGGAGCCCGAGCTGGCCCGCTACCGGGCACGCGAGGCGGCGCTCGTGTTTCAGAGCGATAACCTCTGGCCGGCACTGTCTGCCCGGGAGAACGTCGCGCTCTCGCTGCGACTCGCAGGCATCTCCGATGGCTCCGAGCGCGTCGAGAACGCACTCGCGACATTCGGGTTGGGTGCTCGTGCGAACCACCGCACCGGCGCCCTGTCGGGCGGAGAGCAGCAGCGCGTGGCGATCGCCGCCGCCGCTGTTCGTCAGGCGCCGCTTGTGCTGGCCGACGAGCCGACCGGCGAGCTCGACGCCGAGAACGAGCGGATCGTCCTGGAGGCGCTCGCACACCTGCGAGAGCAGCAGGGCAGCACCGTGGTGATCGTCACCCACTCCTCCGAGGTCGCCGCCGCCGCCGACCGTGTCATTGAGATGCGCGATGGGACGGTCGTTGGATGAGCAGCACAGCCGCGACCGGTGAGCTGGCGGTGTGTCGCGCGGTGAGCGTCGTGCATGGACGGGGAGACGCGCGCGTGGTCGCCCTGCATGATGTCGATCTGCGGCTCGGCGCGGGCGAGCGGGTCGGCCTGTGGGGACGCTCCGGCTCGGGCAAGACGACGCTGCTACACGTCCTCGGTGGCCTCGTGACACCGACCGCGGGGGATGTCACCTGGCGCGGCAAGCGCCTCTCCTCACTCGACGCGGCCGCTCGTGGTCGCGCACGCGCGCATGGAATCTCCTACGTGTTCCAGGGCGCCAACCTGTTGCCGACGTTCACCGCATATGAGAACGTCGCGTTCGCAGCCTACGCCTCGGACGACGGTGACAGCGACGACGAACCGGACGAGCTGCTCGAGCTCGTTGGCCTCGCCGCCAAGCTCGACGCGCTGCCCGCCGAGCTCTCGGGCGGTGAGGCGCAGCGCGTGGCGATCGCCCGGGCGCTCGCTCAGCGTCCATCACTTTTGCTGTGCGACGAGCCCACCGGACACCTCGACGGCGATACCGGCGAGCGCGTGCTCGATCTGATCGACGCGCTACAGCGGCGCTTCGCCTTCGCGCTGGTCATCGCCACCCACGACCCCGAAGTAGCGGCGCG
>DATAQR010000023.1:0-5346 GCA_036264565.1 Solirubrobacteraceae bacterium
GTCAGGCCGCCGAGCGCCTCCGCGGCGTAGCTGTGCAGGTGCTCGCGCACGCCGAGCTTGTAAGCCATCTGCGTGACGGTTTCCTCGCCGAGGTCGGCTGCCAGCTGCGCATAGACGGTGTTATCGGAGGCAAGCGTCGCCTGCACAAGGTCGATCGACTTGTTTGAGGAAGTGTTCTCGAATGTTTTCACTTCATAGCTCGGGTAGGCAGGCAGCCAGCCGGGTGAAAGCGTGTGCGAGACGTAGTAAGTGCTGTTCGGGTCGACGCCGCGCGAAAGCGCGTCGGCGAGCACGATCGCCTTGAAGGTCGAACCGGGCTGGCGGTGGCCCTGAGAGGCGAGGTTGTACTGGGACTGGTCGTAGCTCTCTGACTCGGCCATCGCGTCGATGTAGCCGGTGTGTGGGTCGATCGTCACGATCGCCGAGGCGGGGTCGCCTTCCTGGTTGAGGACTTCGGCGATCGCTTTGCGCGCCTTTGCCTGCATCGACAGGTTGATCGTCGTGTAAACCCTCAGCCCACCCTGCTCGACCGCGTTGGCGCCGTAACGGTTGACCAACTCTTTGCGCACGTATTCGAAGAAGAAGCTCTCCTGTCGGCGGGTGTAGTAGTCGCTGTGCTGCACTTCCAGCGGCGCCCGCTGCGCCGCGGCGGCCACGGCCGGCGAGATGTAGTGCAGTTCGGCCATCTTGGCTAGCACCTCGCCGCGTCTCTTGCGCGCCTGCTTGGGGTAGTAGAAGGGGTTGTACTCCGAGGGCGCCTGTGGCAGGCCCGCCAGCAGCGCCGCCTGCTGCAGGTTGAGTTCATAGGCGCTCTTATTGAAGAAGATCCGCGAGGCGGCTTGAACCCCAAGCGCCGTCTGGCCGCCGACGGTGCCGTAGGCGACGCTATTGAGGTAATCGGTGAGGATCGCCTTCTTGGAGTGGTTTTTGTTGAATTCGATCGCCAACTTCGCCTCGTCGATCTTCTGTTTGAAGGAGTGGGTGTCGCTGCCGAGGTACATGTTGCGCATCAGCTGCATCGTGATCGTCGAGGCGCCCTGCAGCGCCTGGCCGTGAAGCACGTCCTTGATCGCCGAGCGAAAGATGCCGGTCAAGTCGACGCCGTTGTTCTTGTAGAAGCGCTGGTCCTCGATCGCGACGGTGGCTTCGCGCAGCCGCCGCGGAATCTGCGCCGTGGTGATCGGCGAGCGCAACACGTCTGACTGGATGAAGCCCAGGCGCGTGCCGTTGGCCGCATAGACCTGGGAGGTGGCGCCGGCGAGCTTCGGCGTCAGCTGGGCCAGGCTGGGCGCGGATTGGGCGACCGAGAGCACGTAGCCGACGCTGACGATCGCGGCCAGCAGGATCGCGCCGACCACCCCGAGCAGGCCAACGAAGACCAGGCGCGAAGGGCCCGAGCGTCGCTGGCGTTGGCGGCGTTGTCTTGCTAGTCGTGACATCTGTCTGCGGTACTGCTCCCCTGCAGGTGACTGTACCGTCCCGGGTTGTGATTTCCTGCAGAACATGTGGGTGGCCAAGGCTTTTCCCGCGCCTCGCCAGATGAGCTCGGATATCGCCGAGACCGCCGTCGCAGAGCCCAACAGCACGCTGACGGGCGCACGTCGCGGGGCGCAACCTGAAGAGCACACCCCACGGCGGGGGGCAGGCAGGCGGGTGGGCGAGTGGGCGCTGTTCTCGCCGCTCGAGCGCCTGCGTGCCGGCGGTGCGCGAAGGGTGGCGGTGCGCGATGTCTGGCGGGCGTTGTGGGTCTCCCGCCTGGTCGTCTGGGTCGCCGGAGCCGGCACCGTGGCCACGCTCGGGTTCGGTCCGCTGCGCCACGCGTTCGACCCGCCGGGCTCCACCAGCGGCTTCGGTCGTCTCGGTGACGTGCTGGCGGCACCCGCGGCGCGCTGGGACGCCGCCTGGTATCTGACGATCGCCCATTACGGCTACCGCCCCGATCTGGGTGCGTTCACCGCGCCGCGTACGGTCTTCTTCCCGCTCTATCCGCTTGGACTGCGTTCAATCTCCGATCTGGGGGTGCCGCCGGTCCTGGCCGGGGTGCTGCTGTCGCTGTTTGCGCTGGCGCTCGGGCTGTATGGCCTGCACCGCCTGAGCGCGCTGGAAGCGGCACGGCTGCGCCTGGCCGGCGGCGGCGAGGTCGCTCGGCTGGCGGTCCTCTCCTGTGCGCTTGCGCCGATGGCGTTCTTCTTCTCAGCCGTGTACAGCGAGTCGCTGTACCTGGCGTTGTCGGTTGGCGTCTTCCTGTGTGCGCGCCGCGGGCGCTGGGCGCTTGCCGCCGGCTGTGCTGCGCTGGCCGCGGCGACGCGCAGCACCGGGATCGTGCTCGCGCTGCCACTGGCGCTGCTGTACCTGTATGGGCCGCGTGAGGATCGCTTGCCCGACCGCGAACGTGCCTCTGGGCTCGGTGCGGTGCAGAGCACGCACGCGGGCGCGCAGGGGGGTTCAGTATTTGCACGGCTGCGTCCGCGCTACCGCTTGCACGCGGACTCCCTTTGGATCCTGCTCGTCCCCACCGGCGTCGCTCTGTACATGGCGCACCTTGCGCTCGCCGGCGGCGATGCGCTCTCCCCGTTCAGTGCCCAGGCCGGCTGGAGCAGGCACTTCGCTGGGCCCTACGGCGGCGTCTGGGACGGGTTGAAGGCCGCCTGGCAGGGAGCGCGGCAGCTGCTCTCCTTCCAGCGTGCGCACGTGTATTTCCCGGTCGCGGGTGCAAGCCCGACGATCGCGGCGGGGCACAATCTGATGTTGTTCGCCTTCCTGGTGGCTGGCGCCGGAGCGGTCGTTGGTGTGCTGCGGCTACTGCCGCTTGCCTACGGCGCCTATCTGCTCGGCGCGCTGGCGTTGCCGCTCTCCTACCCTGTGGCCTCACAGCCGCTGATGTCGCTACCGCGCTTTCTGTTGGTCCTGTTTCCGCTGAACATCTGGTTTGCCGTGCGCCTCTTGTCAAGGCCGCGGCTGACGCGCGCGCTGTTGGTCCTCTCCGCGCTGGCGCTCGCCTTCTTCGCCGCCGAGTTCTCCACCTGGCACTGGGTGGCGTGAACAGCAGCGGCGACCCGTTCGGCCGGGCGATGCGCGCAGAGCGCGCGGCGATGCGCGACCTGGCCGTTGCGGTGCCGTCCGCGCCGTCGCAGCGAGGTCCGGTGGGGCTGCCGCCCAACGACTGGCCCGCCTGGAGCGGGCCGGTGGCGCTGGTGGCGGCGCTCGTGCTCGCCGCGGTCGGAGGACTGATCGTGGATATACCGGCGGTGCTGGCGGGTGTAAAAGTCAGCTCGGGGCACACGCCGGGCGGGCTGGAGCTCGCCGACACAGTCGTGCAGGACGCGATGTTCGTGCTCACCGCCGTCCTGTTCGCGCAGATGGGCGGTCGCGTCGTGCGCTCCCGGCAGCTCGGGCTGCGCCCGACGCGCGCGCGTTGGTGGCGGATTGCGCTGGCTGTCCTCGGCGTGTACGTCGCCTTCTTCATCTTCAGCGCGATCTGGGCGGCGGCGCTCGGGGAAGAACCGAAAGAGGAACTGCTCAAAGCGCTCGGGGCTAACGAAACCACGCTGCTGCTGGCGTTGAGCGCTCTGCTGACGACGGTGATCGCGCCGATCGGCGAGGAGACGTTGTTCCGTGGCTACATCTTCCCCGCGCTGGCGAAATGGCGAGGCTGGACGCTGGGGGCGGTGATCACGGGCGTCCTGTTCGGCGCTGTGCACGTCGGCTCGGCGCCGGTGGTCTACCTCGTGCCGTTGGCGGTGCTCGGCTTCCTGCTGTGTGCCCTTTACCGACAGACGGGCTCGCTGTACCCGTGTATCGCGACGCACTGCCTGAACAACTCGATCGCGTTCGGGGCGCTTGAGAAATGGAGCTGGTGGCAGATCGCGCTGCTGGCGATCGGAGCGCTGAGCACGATTGGCCTGCTCGGGCTGGCGCTGAGGCGTTTGGGCGTGATCTCCGCGGCGCCCGACCAGCCGAATGCCCCGGCGAGCGCGTACGATCCGGGCAATGGCTGAGCGCTCCCGACGCGTGTTTGCGGTCCGCGCGGTCTGTGCCGCTTTCGTGGCAACGCTGTTCGTCTGTGCGCTGACGCCCGCGGTCAGCCTTGCCGCCGAAGCCGTGCCGGGGCAGTCCACGGCGACCAGCCCACCGGCGCCGCCGCCGGTCCCGCCGCCCGTGGCGGGCCGCATGCGGCTCGTGCTCCAGCGCACCCACGGCCATCCGGCGCGAGCTGTTGTCGGCCAGCGCTTTGTCGTGCGTGGGATCCTCACGCCCTACGTCGCCGGGCAGCGGATCGCGCTGAGCATCTACCACGACGGCCGCCGCGTGCTCTCGCGCCGCGTCGGGCTCACGCCGCTGCGCGGCGGCGCAGCGGCGCAGTTTCACTTCGCCTACAGACCTCCGCACAGCGGCCTTCTGCAGGTGCGTGCCGAACATGCCGCCACGCCGCAGCTAGCGGCGCTGCAGGCCAAGCCCGCGAGCGTCCGCTACGAGCCCTCGCAGCTGTCGATCGGGGCGGGCGGCACGGCCGTGTGGATCCTGCAGGACGAACTGGCGGCGCTTCGCTACGAAGTGCCAGTTAGTGGGCGCTTCGACGAAGCCACCGGCCGCGCGGTGCTGGCGTTTCGCAAGGTCGCCGGGCAGGCACTCCTGGAAAGCGTCAATTCGCGCATCTTCCAGCTGCTCCAGGAGGGCGCCGGGCGCTACCGCGTGCGCTTCCCTCAGGACGGCAACCACGTCGAGGCCGACCTGACCAGACAGGTGCTGGTCGAGGTCGAACACGGGCGCGTGCGCCGCATCCTGACGATGAGCTCGGGCAAGCCCTCGACGCCGACGGTGATCGGGCACTTCTACGTCTACTCAAAGACGCCCGGCGTGAACACGGAGGGGATGGTCGACTCCAACTACTTCATCCGCGGCTACGCGATTCACGGCTACGCGGAAATCCCGCCGTACGCCGCCAGTCACGGCTGCCTGCGCATCCCGATCCCCGATGCGGCGGCCGTGTTCACCTGGGTGCAGGTCGGGTATGCGGTGGACGTATATACCGAGAGCGGGCGCGGTAGCCACGTCGTGCGCCCGAACGCCGGTCCGTGAGCTCCGGCCGAGCGCGCTCCGACCGAGAGACCGCCTGGCCGCTACGCGCCCTGTCGCGACCCTACGGTCCGCCCATCTTGAGCAGACGGGCGAGGAAGGCTAGGCCGAAGCCATAGACCACAAGCACCAGCAGGGTGTCGACGATATGGAACGCCCATGGGCTGCTGGTGCTCGAGACGACTCCCGAGAAAGGTGAGGCCAGCTTGGCGAAAGCTTCGTCGATCGCTTTGTGCAGGCCGCTCTGCTGTTTGGTTTGTGGCGCGACAG
>DATAQR010000057.1:0-15716 GCA_036264565.1 Solirubrobacteraceae bacterium
CCGCGGCTTGAAATCTGAGTCCTCGCGACCCAAACCGCGCATCAGGACGCCATGCAGCTCGAGCAGCGACGCGGGCGCAATCTCAAGCTCGCTCGCGTCGTGGCAATCATCGAGCCATCGCAACGCCTCCACGTAGTTGACCAGCTCGATCTTTGCCGTCGTCGTTGCGTCGAGCTCACCCGCCGCAGCGCGCTGAGCCTCGATCAGCGGGAGCTCATTACCCTCGATCAACGTCGAGTAGTGCACGGTGCCCGCCAGTGCCGACGCGCGCATCTGGTCGGCTGCGGGAGGGATGATCGCAGCGGCCCGGATCGCGCCGAGCGCCCGCTCGATGCGTCCTAGCCTCACCACAACCGCCGGCTCGTAGCGGAAGAAGTTCGCCGAAAATGTGATCGGCTCGACATCGGAAGTCTCTACCGGCATTTATCAGAATAATTATATCGCTTCTACCGGCGGCACCACGTCGGCATTATCAAAACGCCGGCCGCCGCAGAACCGGCTCATTTGCAGGGATTTTGGAGTCATGAATCAAAAATATAGGTCGTGTCTGCGGACGCCTGAGCGGGTCTGCCCCCAACCGCTCGAAGGTCCGCCGCTGGATCGCCACGGCACGTCGAGCTCGATCAGCTCGCAGATCGCAGATCGCCTGCACGCGCGTCGAACGGGTCGCCCACGCCCAACGCGCAGCCCAGGCCTGCCCGACATTCGCGCTGCTGGTCGAGCGCGAGCGGACGCGGGGCTGAGCGGCAACCAGGCCGTCCCGCGAGGATCGAACGCGCGCAACGCGCGGTCTCGTGTTATCAGCTCGGCGCGAGCCGCGCGCGCATAGTCATAAGGTAGCGACGGCGCGAATCAGCACCTCTCGAGCATGGTCGCCAGGCCGGATGAATGGGGTCTTCGTGTGCGTCGCTCAGTGCGATCCATGTTCGTGCCTTACGTCGGGTGGGGTGGCAGATCGAATCGTGGGGTTCGGTGTAACCGTGGTGATCGCTACGTTCCAAACGTGGTATCTGATACGGTACTGGCGTGGCACCCAGTAACCCGTTCATCTTCCAGCGACCCGTTGATGACCTGATCGACCGGGAAGACGAGCTGCAGCGCCTGCTCGATCTCGCCGGCGGCGGACATTTCATGCGTCTCAGCGCCCCCCGTCGCTACGGTAAGACCACCCTGATCCGCCGGCTGCGCATCGACGCCGAACGCCAGCTCGACATGACGACGATCGTCGTCGACTTTAGCCGCGTGCTGTCCCTTGGCGACGTCACCGTACGAATCGAGGACGCTTACCGCCGCGCGACCGACGGGCCGGTGAGAAACGCCGTTCGCACACTGATGCGATCGTGGAACCTCGGCCTCTCCCTCGGTGCCGGCGGCATCGCCGCGAAGCTCGAGGCCGAGCCCAAGACAGACCCACTGCCCGCGCTGCACCGCTTGCTCGAGCTCCCTCGTGAAGCCTTCGATCGCACCGGTCACCGCGTCCTCGTGGCCTTCGACGAGTTTCACGAGGTCCTGCGCCTCGACGGCCTCGACGGGCTGATCCGAAGCCACGTCCAACACCACGGCGACGCCGCGAGCTATCTGTTCGCCGGCTCCGAGCCCGGGCTCATGAACCAGCTCTTCGGCGAGCGCGAGCGCCCCCTGTTCGGACAAGCCGCGCCGGTCAGCCTCGGCGAGCTGCCAAGCGACGCGCTCGGCGCGCACATCCAGCAGCGCTTCGAGCAAACCGATCGAGACCCAGGCGAGGCGCTGGACGCGCTGCTCGAACTCGTCGGAGGCCACCCCCAACGCGCGATCCTGATGGCGCACTACCTTTGGGAGCACACAATCCCACAACACCCCGCCACCCTCACCGAGTGGCAGAGCGCGCTCGACGAAGTAACCGACTCGCTCGCCGAGGGCTTCGAGCGATTCCTCGACAACCTCCCCGCCCTGCAGGTACGCGTACTGTTCGCACTCGCGCTGTCCCCTCACGGACTGAACTCCAACTACACCCAAGCACGCTACGGCCTGCCCGAGGGCGGCGCGGCCAACGACGCACGCGACGCGCTCACCCGCCGCGGAGAGATCCTCACAAACCCCCACCGAATCACCGACCCCCTACTGCGCCACTGGCTGCGCCAACGCCGCTGACCGCGTCCCACTGCTCCTGGTCATATGGTCTGACAGATGGCCATTATAGATACGGCAGACAGCTAAAAGGTCAGCATGTGCATGGCAGCAAGGCCAGCCCACGGCGCGTAGGACGCGAAGAACTCGCGCACCTGCTCTTCGCTTGCCCGCGCGTGCGGGTCACCTCCCGACAGGCGCCGTCCGGCGTACTTGATCAAGCTGAGGTCTCCGGCCGGCAGCTGATCGTGGCGACCCTGGCCGTGTAGCGCGAGCATCTCGACCGTCCATGGGCCGATTCCGGGGATGGCGCCCAGCCGTAGCCAACCACGCTCGTGGTCGGGGTCGTGCAGGTCCAGCCGGCCAGTGGCTACGTCGCGCGCGACCCGCACGAGCAGCCGCGCGCGCGAGCCGGACAGGTCGAAGGACTCAAGCCGCGCCGGGGCGGTGTCGGCGATCGTGCTTGCACTCGGCACGTCGCGCAACGGTCGCTCGCGGCCATCGCCGGCCCAGCGGGGACCCAGCAGCGCGACGATCCTTCGCTGGATCGCGGCGGCGCGCTCGAACTCGATCAGCTGCTCGCAGATCGCCCAGACCAGCGCCTCGAACGGCTCGGGGCGGCGCCTCACGCGCAGCCACGGGCGCCGCTTGATCGAGCGGCCGATCAGCGGGTCGCGCTCGAACGCGCGGTAGAAGTCGCCCAGCTCGTCATCGAGGCCGAGCGCAAAGCGCATCCGTTCGATCCCGTAGCGGGCCGCGTGGGCCGATCGCGACAGCGCGCCGAACAAGACTCGATCGCGGGCGGTCTGAGCTACACGCACGCGCACCGGCTCGCCGTCATGGTGAAGGAGTCGTTCCAACACCCCCCCTTTGCACTTCAACACACCATCCACACCACCGCGCAGAGACAGACGGTACGGCGCAGCCGGCGCGACTTCGACGCGCAGCTCGCGCGGCGCTGAGCCTGGACCGCTCCCAACAGCCCCTCGCAGCTCAGCGGCGCGCCCCTCGCGCCGGTCGACGACGCGCGATGCGCTGGCCTCCGCGGCAGGCGTTAGGCTCAACGACCCCGTGCCGAGGGGGCGGATGGGCCCAACAAATGCACGTCAACCAGCAGCGAGCGGCTGGCGACGATCTCGGCGATCCCGCCAACCTGCTTGGCGCGCCCGCCGGCGCGGGCAATCCGTCGTCGCGGTCGAGCGGCTGCCAGCGCCGCGCGGCGGGCCTGCCTACGATGCACCAGGACGAGGACGGCCGCACCCGCGACGAAACCGCCGGCTGCCACCGCCGCCGTCTGCACGATTACTGGGGCGCTTCGTGGCACGATCTCGCCAGATGAAGGCGACTCGCCGGCAAGCACCGGGACGGCATCGACTTCCTCGGTGTCGCTTCTTTCGATCACCGCACCGAGTGTAGACGGCGCGTCAGACTACAGTTCGCGCTCGTAAACGCGGTAGCGGCGTACGATCTTGCCTCCCATGCCTTCCATAGCGCGGTTCATCGGCTTGTTGACCTCGAGGATCCAGCCCATCTCGCCGCCGCTCTGCGGGGTGCGTTCGGCCGCGTCGAAGTGCATCTGGTAGAAGCGAGCGGCCACGCCGGTGTGCTGGTACTCGGGCTTAACCCCGAGCGCGAACACACGCACCGAATCGATGTTCTTGCGCTCTCGAAGCGCTGTTATCCAGCCGAAAGGCAGCAGGCGCCCATTCAGCTTGGCGAGCACCTGGTTGAAGTCGGGCAGCGTCAGCGCGGCGCCCACAACCTCGCCAGTGTCCTTCTTTTCGGCGATCATCGCCCAGTTCTCGTCCAGGATCGGCTTCAGATCCTTGGCCATGTGACGGACCTCATCATCGGTCAGCGGCACGAAGCCCCAGTTGCGCTCCCAGGCGGCGTTGTAGACCTCCAGGAAGCGATTGCATTCAGCGTGAAGGTCTTTCTTGCGAAAGCCACGACACACGATCCCGTGATCGGCCTCCAGTTTGTCCGCCATCCCCCAGAGCGCCGGGTGCACGTTCTCGCGGCCGGTGACGTGCAGGCTCCACATGTACAGGTCCATCGCCTTCTCCATGCCTATGTCCTGCTCGAAGATGCGCTGGTAGTAGGGGTGGTGCCATGGGCACAGGATGATCGGTGGGCGCTCGTGACCCTCGACGAGCAGACCACACTCGTCGTTTGTGGTGAAGTCCATCGGCCCGACCATCCGGTCACGCCCGCGCTCGCGCAGCCACGACTCGGCGGCGTCGAGCAGGGCGCGCGCCGCCGCGGGGTCGTCCTCGCACTCGAACCAGCCGAACAGGCCCCAGTCGTTGCTCTGGAACTCGTTGAAGTTGCGGTCGACATGCGCGCTGATGCGCCCCACCGGGCGCCCGTCGCGGTAGGCGAGGAAGTACTGCGCCTCGGCATGCTTGAAGAATGGGTTCTTCTTCTGGTCGAGCCTTTTCTTGAGGTCCATCAACAACGGCGCGACCCAGTTGCGCTCGTTACGATAAAGCCGCCACGGCAGCTTGATGAAGGTGTTCAGCTCGCCCCGGGACGCAACTGGGCGAATCTCGACGTCGGTGGTCTTGCCCATATCCACAGCCATCCCCTGCGCACCCTATACGAACATGTCGATGCCGAGGCCCATACGATCGCCTCGGCCGAAGGAGCCACGACCAGCATGACAACCTCAATCGACGTCTTCGCCAAGGTACGCGGCCACGAGCGCGAGGAGCTGTTGCGCGCCGCGCGCGAGGCCGATCTGATGCCCTACTTCCGCACGGTCGAGTCGCCGGCGATGCCGGTCGTGGAGATGGAGGGCAGGGCGCGGATCATGCTCGCCTCCAACAACTAGCTCGGCCTGACCGGCGACGAGCGCGTGATGAAGGGCGCCCAGGACGCGCTGGCCCGCTACGGCACCGGCCTAACCGGCTCGCGTTTGCTCAACGGGACCACGCCGCTGCACCTGGAGCTCGAGCGCGAGCTGGCCGAGTGGATGGGGACCGACGACGCGCTCGTGTTCACGACCGGCCACCAGGCCAACGTCGGCACGCTCGGGACTCTGCTCGACGCCAAGGACACGGTGATCGTGGACTCCGCCGACCACGCCTCGATCCTCGACGGCGTGCTGCTCTCCAAGGCGAAGATGCGGCCGTTCCGACACAACCGCCTGGACAAGCTCGAGCGCGCCTTGCAGCGCGCCGAGGGCGACGGTGGCGGCGTGCTCGTGGTGGTGGACGGCGTCTTCTCGATGGAGGGCGATGTGGCGCCACTCGTTGACATCGTCGAGTGCTGCGAGCGCCACGGCGCGCGCCTGATGGTCGACGAGGCCCACGGCGCCGGCGTGCTCGGCGCGCGCGGCGCGGGTGCGAGCGAGCTGCTCGACGTCGAGGAGCGAGTGGACCTGCGCATGGGCACCTTCTCCAAGTCGCTCGCCGCCTGCGGCGGCTTCGTCGCCGGCTCGGCCGAGGTGATCGACTACCTGCGGATCTCAAGCCGCGCATTCCTGTTCACGGCCTCGGCCGTACCGGCCGCGCTCGGAGCCGCGTTGGCAGCTCTGCGCATCATCCGCTCGCCCGAGGGGCCGCTGCTGCTCGCCGCGGCGCTCGATAACGCACGCTACCTGGGCGACGGGCTGCGTTCGCTCGGTTACCGCACGCTCGCCGGCGAGCCGATACGTACCGGCCCTGCCGCCGACGCGCCCAGCCCCATCGTCACGCCAATCGTCCCGGTGCTCGTCGGCGACGATTGGAAGGCCGCCTTGCTATGGCGTGCCCTCTACGACGGCGGCGTCTTCACCAACTGCGCCCTGCACCCGGCCGTGCCGCCGGGCGGGGCGCTGTTGCGCACGAGCGTGATGGCCACGCACGACCGGGCCACCCTCGACCAAGCGCTGGAGGTCTTCGCGACGGTCAAGCGCGAGTTCGAGTCCGAGCATGGGCCGCTCCCGAGCGGTCGCTGAGCCGAGCGCTTCGAGTCGGTGGGGACAGACGCGGCCCCAAACATTTCCCGGCGAACAGAGGGACAAAACCTTGTCGGGACTTTGTCCAAATCTTCACAAGAAGTAACAGCGAGAAAAAAGCCCGCTTCTAGCGAACGTTCTGGGCGAATACGGTTGACCGCGAGCGGCTCGCTGGCTAGCTTCTCAAAGCGCACCGCACGATCCATCCGAGACCCGCCTAAAGGCCGCCGGTAGAGGGGTGCCGGCAGCCTTCTCGGCAAGACTCGCGAGGGTGAGACACGGAAGTTCGAGCGGCCGCGCTACTCGTCAAAACCAGCCAAATATCGTCGTGCGCCCACCAATCCGGGCGGCGACGGGGAGTGAGCACACATGAACGCGACAGCGATAATTGCCCCTGCCATCCCACAGCCAGTAGTCCCCGCGGAGCCCCAGTCGGTTTCCCCCGCCGGGCCGCAGCATATGCGCGCCCTGGAACGCGCCAACAAGGTCCGCCTGGCCCGAGCCGAACTCAAGCGCCGTGTAGCCGCCGGTGCGACGAACGTCGCCGAGGTGATCGTCCAGTGCCCGTGGGAGGCCGCCAGCATGGCTGTCGGCGACCTGCTGATGAGCCAGCGCCGCTGGGGCCAGACGCGCTCTCGCAAGTTCCTCGCTCAGATCCCGATGTCCGAACAGAAGACGATCGGCTCGATGACCGACCGTCAGCGGCGCACCTTGGCAGCCATGCTTGCGGCAGGCAGCTCACCCAGCGCACCAATCGTCCCGAGTCCGTGGCTCGCCGCTCGCCGCCTGCAGGCAGGCACGCTCAGCGGTCGTCTCACTGTCTGAGTGATACCCGCCCAGCTACGGCACCCCGAAGGATCTACGGGCACCCGAGGACAGCGGTCGTATCACCACATGAGTGATACTGCCCAGCTACGGGCACCCCGATGACAGCTTGACCTGCCACCAGCCCGCGAGCATGCCGATCGGCCCAAGCCGCGGTCGCACCTCCCACGTTCCGCACGTCCCTTCGCCCAGGTCGGCGACGGCGATGCGCAGGAACTTGTAGCGGCGCGGGTCTTCCTTGGCGCGTCGTAGCAGCTCGCGCGAGCGACGCTCGCGCGCCGAGCGCTCGGCGAGTTGTTGGTGCGCGTCCGCGATATGACCAGCCAGCCGGTCACGCGTGCGCTCAAGTTCGGCGAGCCCAAGTAGGCGCGGCACGCTCGGCGCGGCCGGCGCGACGCCGGAAAGATGTGGGAAGGAGCGCGCTACCAATGCCGAGAGCTCGCGCTCCAGTCGACCCACCTGCGCCCTGAGCGTCTCGCGCGCCGCGGCTTCAGCGTCGGCCTCGCGCAACGCGTCGCCGCGGTCCAGGCGATCGCCGCTGAGCTGCTCGATGTAGGCCATGCCCTGCCCTCCTCTCGACCCATCCGATGTTAGAGCTAGGAGCACGCATCGACAAGCGCTGACTGACATGCCCACAGCGTCTCCTCGATGTGCAGCGAGGGTACGCCTGCGACCTGCACTGTGTAGAGCAGCAGACTGCGCGTCGAGCGTTTCGGGCGATGCTCGTCGGGCGGATGGTCAAACAGCACCGCGACGGTCCCGTCGGCGTCGGCGACGACCAGTCGCCCACCGCCGAGCACCGGCCCGTCCCCAGCTCGCCCCAGCCGCTCGCCAGGACGACTGGGGCGGATGCCGAGCGGAGCAGCAACCGTGTCCGCATCCAGCGCCCACACCGGCACAGCGGTGTCAACCAGCGCCAGCGTGATCACGTCGGCGAGCAGCCCCCGTGAGACAAAACCGCCCTCGAGCATCCGTGCAAGCACCGCCTGCTCGATCGGCGTCCGCGTGGCATCGGGGTCCAGGCCGATCTGGCGAAAGAACACGCGATAGGCGGCCGGCACCGGCTCCTGGCGCACATTGATCGCGCGGGCGCCACGCCAGCGATTGGACAGTTCGCTCAGCTGCCTCATCACCGGCCGCGGCGAGGCGCCCGTCAGCGAGCGACGTCCACCGACCTGCACCCCTGTCCATACCAGGCCCAGCCCGGGAAGCTCGCGCTGCAACTCCTGCTCGCACCAGCCGCGCACAGGCCGAACGCCCCTCTCCCCCTGCACCGGCGCTCCGGACGCCCCCGCGTGCACTTCGACGGCACGATCGCCGGCCAGCGGCCGACCGAATGGGTCCTGGCCGCTCACGCGTTCGGCCTGGAGTCGCGAGCGCGTGCCGCTTGCAGCAGCGCGACGACGCGCGCCCGCAGAGTCGCCTGCGAGGGCGTGCTGAGCAGCGCCGGGCGCTGCACGACGCCACCCGGATAGACGAAGCTGATCTGTGGACAGGTGGCGAGCTTGTACAACTCCACCAGGATCCCGTCGCGGTCCAGCCCGACGGGGAACGTCAGCCGATCGCTGCGCACGAGGCTTCTGACCGCGGCCGTTTCGCCCTTGATCGCGACCGCGGCGAAGCGCACCTGCGGGAACTGGGGCGTCAGCGCTTGCATCTGGCGCAGGACGCCCGTGCAAGAACCCGCGTCGGCGAACAGCGCCAGCACCAGCGGTCCCTGTTCGTAGAGCTGACAGACATTCAAGACCTGCGCGCCGCGCACGCTGCAGGCGGGGCGGTTGCCGGCCTGTCCTTGTTTCGGGCGTGTCGCGACGTTGACGTCGCCAGGCAACGATCCAAGCGCGAGCGGCGCCGCGAAAGGAGGTATCCGCCTACCCGGTGCGATTCCCTTCACGCTGGTGCTCGAGCCGAACAGCGTGGTCGCAATAATCCCCCCGAGGGCGAGGACGGCCAGCACGCCCATGTAGCGGCCGTAGCGAGTGCCGGCGAGGCCACCGCTCCCGGGCGGGGAGCCGGGCAGCTGTCGGCGCTCGGGCTCGCCGGTCCTCACGGTGCGCTCAGTCCACGCCGCCTCAGTCGGAGCGCCGCCAGCAGGCGGCCTGGCTCTGGCAGATGTGCCCGCAGCGGCCGCTCGCTCTCAGCCAGCGCCACCGCCGCCGGCAGCGCGATCAACACGCCGAGCAGGGACACCGACAGGTCGACCAGCGTCACCAGGCCGAAGTCGCGCAGCATCGCGATGTCCGACAGCGTCAGCACAGCGAAACCGGCGATCGCGGTCACGCCGGAGGCCGCGACGGCGGCGCCGGTCCGGCGGTACGCGCGTCTCATCGCCTCGCTGCTCGAATAGCCCGCCGCGCGCTCCTGGCGCTGGCGCTCGGACAGCAGCACGCCGAACTCGGTGGAGATGGCGATCACCAGCGCTCCCAGCGTCACCGACATTGGGTTCAGCGGGATCCGCAGGGCGAACAGCACCAGCGCCGACCAGCCGGTCGCCAGCACGACCGGGATCAGCGGAACCAGGGCGCGGCGGCGGTCGCCGCGGAAGCAGAGCAGCAGGATCACCGCCACGGCGAGCAGCGCGGCGAGCAGCGTAAGCACGCGCCGCCAGGGCGATGCCACCTGCGCACCGGCCTGCGCCGCGAGCACGGACAGTCCGACCAGCCGGGCGCTCACTCCGGCAGGCGGACGCAGGCTCGATCGCATCCGTTCGATCACCGCCTGTTGCTGCTGCAGGCTCATCAACCGGATGCCAAAAGCGAGCGTAGCCACGCGCCGGTCGGGCGCGATCACGTCCTGGGAGAAGTAGGGCGGCACGGCGGCCAGCAGTCCACTCACCTGGCGCCGGCTCAGCTTGGCGGTCGAGCCCCCTTCAGAACGGAACAGGTCGGGTAGCGAGAAGGCCGGGCACAGCTGCGCCCTGGCACAGCCGCCAGTAGCGCTGTAGCCGAAGTGAGCAAGGATCGCGGCCTCGTAGCGGCTCATCCATTCGATCGTGGCCGGGTTGGTGAGCGAGCGCCCACTGACCATCAGGTCGATCTCGCCACCGACGCCGGTCGCCTGCTCGAGCGCCGTCAGGTTGCGCAGCGAGGAGATGTCCTGCGGCGCCAGCTTGGCGATGTCAGTCTGTACGTGCGTTTGGGTGTCCAGTCCCCAGCCGAGCGCTGCCAGCGCGAGCCCAACGGCAAGTACGCGCCCGGGCCGGCGCACCGCGCGGTCGAGCGCAAGCGTCGAGACGAGCCGCGTGAGCGGATTGTCGGAGAGAATTTCGCCGGCCTCGCGCCAGGCCGATGCGACTCCCTGCCACGCCGATGCGATGCCCATCGGCGCGGAGACGTGACCAGCGCTGCTCACGCCGCGGCGGCCGGCCAGCGCCATGACGGCCGAGCCGGCCGTCAGAGCACACACAAAGGCCAACGCCACGCCGATCACCAGCAGCAACCCGAAGCCACGCACCATCGGCACCGGCGAGAGCAGCAGCACGAGCAGGCTCCCGATGCTCGCGACCACTGCGGTGGCGATCACCGGCCCGCCGCGGGCGGCGGCGCGTGCGATCGCTTCGGCGCCGGAGTCGCGCTCCTCCTGCACCCGCGATTGAAACTGGATCGCATAATCGACCGCCAGGCCCACCAGCACCGGCAGCACCGCCACCGAGGCCATCGTCAGGGCTGCGCCCGACAGCGCCAGCAGCCCGAACGTGAGCGCCGTCGCCAGCAGCGCGAGCAACAGCGGCAACAGGCGCGGGCGGCCGCGGAAGACGAGGCCGAGCACGATCGCCATCACGATCAGCACCGCCACTAGCAGCAGCTCGATCGAGTGCGAGATCGACGCCGTGATGTCGGCGACGATCACCGGCTCGCCCGTGACCAGGTAGCGCCCGCCGTTCTGAAGTTGCCACTGCGGCATGCTCACCGCGGCGCGGATCAGCGCGATCGCGTGCGTGCGCTGCGCTTCGGTGAGACCGGCGCGCAGGCGCACCGACACGAGCGCGGCGTCGCGGCTCGGGAACAGGTAGGCGAAGCGCTGCTTGGGCGTACCCGCCGGCTTGGTCGAGTCGAACACGACCGCCGAGACGAAGTTGTGATCGTCAAGCGTCGGCGGGCGGCTGATGCCGTAGCGGATCGCCAGCGCGCTGACTTCGGCGGCGAACCCGGCCATCGTCGCCTTGCGCGCCTGTGCTCCAAGCGCGGCGGCTTCCTGGGCTGAGAGGCCGCGGGCGAGCGCGGAGTGACTCACCGTCGCCTGCGCCTGCGCCGCCTCCCGTTCGGCCTGGGCGCTCTTGGCCGCGAGCGTGGAGTCGATCTGCACAGCCGCCTCGTTTAGGAACGTGCCTGGCCCGAACACGACCTTCACCGCCTTGGCGGCGCGCAACTGCCCGCACGGCCCCCTCAGCCCACCCTCATTCGCGAGCGCGACAGCCGGCAGATTGCCCGACAGGCAACCCTCCAGGCCGACCAGGCGGTCGATGTCCGGGCTCAGGACCAGCTTGCGCAGGTCACCCTTGACCAGCACCTCGACCGGCTCTTCGCCGAAACGACTATAGAAGCGCTGCGTTTCGCGGTACGTCGAACTTGACTTGCCTACCAGCGTGTCGGTGGCGGCGCTCGGCCGCAGCGACAGCGCGGCTACCGCACATCCGAGTGCGAGCGCCCCGACGATGGCCAGCGTCAAGACCGGCCTGCACGCGGCGCGCCCAGCAAAACCCGAAAGAACCCCTCTTACACTCACGACGTCAAGGCTAACGCGGCAAGCGGAGCCCGGACCCCGCATACGGCGCAACACCCCCGTTGCAAACATTGCAACGGGGGCCGTTGGCGTTACATTCGCGCTCACGCGGCTTCACGTCGCGCGCCTCACTCCATTCCCAACGGGCCCTGAGATTCTCCGGAGAGGAACTGGCGCACGAACGCGTTCTCAGAGTCAAACAGCTCCGCCGCCGGGCCGGACTCGACGATGCGGCCGCGCCACAAGAGCGAGATGTGCTCGGCGACGCGGCGCGCGGACATGATGTCGTGGGTGATCACTACGTAGGTGCCGCCGTTCTCCTCGTGCACCTCTTTGATCAGTTCGCACAGCAGCGCGGTGCGGACCGGATCGAGGCCCGAGTCGGGCTCGTCGAACAGCACGATCTGCGGGTCGAGCACCAGCGAGCGGGCGAAGCCGGAGCGCTTGCGCATGCCACCGGAGAGCTCGTTGGGCATCTTCTCGCCGGAGTCCCCCAAGCCAACCTCGCGCATGCGCCGGTGGACGATCTCGGCGATCTCATCCTCGCCCTTCTCGGTGTGCTGGCGCAGCGGGAAGGCGATGTTGTCGTACAGGTTCATCGATCCGAACAGCGCCCCGTCCTGGAACAGCACGCCGAACTTCTTGCGGGTCTCGAACAGCTCGGCGTCGGGCAGGGACGGGATCGACTGGCCCTGCACGATCACGTCGCCCTCGTCGGGGTAGAGCAGACCGACGATGTGCTTGATGCAGACCGACTTGCCGGTGCCCGAGGGCCCGAGGATCATCGAGATCTGGCCTTCGGGCAGTTCCAGGTCAAGGCCGCGCAGGACGTGGTTGGCGCCGAAGGACTTGTGCACGCCGATGAACTCGATCGCCGCCGGCGCGCCGGTGGGGCGGTTGACGCCGGTGTGGAACTCGAACTCACCCGGGTCCTGACCCGGCAGGTGCTCACCGGATCTATCGCGTGCCGCCATCGCCGCTCAACCCCCAATCGGTGCGCGCGGTTTCGCGCCCCAGAAGAGCTGCGTGCCGAGCATTCCGATCAGCGTCACGAGCACGAGATTCAGCGCCATCGACTTGGCTGTGGCCGTACCCACGCCGACCGGGCCGCCGGAGGCGTTGTAGCCGTAGTAGCAACCGACCAGGACGATCGCGGTGGCCATCGTCATGCCCTTGATCAGGCTGTAGAGAAGGTCCGGTACGTTCTGGAACTCCCAGAAGATCAACAAATACCCGCCGGAGGAGACGTAGCCGATCTGATGGACCACGGCGATGTATGAGGCCAGATAGGCGACGCCGATCCCGGCGATGTACATGAACGGCAGCACCAACCAGGCCGCCAGCAGGCGCGTCGCGCACAGGAACGTCACAGAGTCGATGCCCATCACCTCGAGCGCGTCGATCTCCTCGGAGATGCGCATCGCGCCGAGCTCGGCGACGATACCGGTGCCCACCTTCGCCGCCAGCATGTAGCCGAATGCGTACGGGATCGCCTCGCGCAGGTTGCACCACGCGGCAAACACGCCCGCGTAAGCGGGGGCTCCCTGCGCCTCGGTGAAGTAGGCGCCCTCGATCCCGCAGGTTCCAAGCCCGGTGATGAATATCAGCGCCCAGATAACCGCCGTGGAGCCGACGATCAGAATGCCAGCCTGGCGGATCGTCTCGCCGAAGAAGCGCAGCACGCGCAGGCCCCACACTTCGCGTACGACCGTGCCTGCGAACGAGCCGATTTCGCCCGTGGCCGCGAGCCACTCGCGCGGAAGCGCGGTCCACGATCCGCCCCAGGTACTCATCGCAAGCCCATGGACGGTCGAGGACCAAGCCCAGCAAGGACGCACCCCTTCGGGGCACAGGCAATTCGCGAGTGTGCTCTGCACACGAGCGACTGAGGACGCAGCTGGGCGCCGGTCATCGGCCGTCCATCACTTGATCACCAGGATGTTCGGGTGAGTCGCGAGCAGCACCTGCGTGAATACATAGTTGAAGGAGCCGATGCCGAGGATGGCGATCACCACGCCCTGGTTGACGGCGCGGCCGACACCCTCGGCGCCGCCGGAGGCCGTCATGCCCTTGTAGCAGCTGACGATCGCGATGATCGCGCCGAAGATCATCGTCTTTAGCAGCGAGCCCCACAGGTCGACGGTGGAGGTGTTGGCAAAGAACGTCGCCCAGAACGGACCCAGCGGCTGGAGGTTGACTATCGCTGCGAGCAGGCCGCCGAAGATCCCGAACAGCAGCGCGTACAGGTCGAACAGGCCGGTGACGAGCATCAACGCGAGAAAGCGCGGGACGACCAGATTCTTGACCGGGTCCACGCCGAGCACCTGCAGGGCGTCGAGCTCCTCGCGGATCTTGCGCGCGCCGAGGTCGGCGGTGATCGCCGTTCCGGCCACGCCCGCGAGCACGATCGAGGTGATCAGCGGACCGATTTCTCGGATCGCGGCCAGCACGAAGAAACCGCCGAGACGATCGACCGCCCCGAAGATCGTTAGGAAGTTCGCCGCCTGCAGACCCGGCGCGCCGTAGTTGATCGACACCGTGGTGACCAGCAGCGGAAACCACACCAGGCGCAGGACGAACAGGAACTGCGAGACGAACTCGTCGCCATAGGGGTATGGCGGCCGCACGGCGGAGGTGATCGTCCTCCCCGTCAGGATCATCATGTCGCCGACTTCCTCGAGCAGGTTCCTGGTCGGCAGGAAAGCCCGCTCTGCTGTGCTGCGAACCATCTACACCCCTCCTCAGGGGACGCACGGTCTCATCCCCAACTCTACCGGCAGGCCAAGAACTCTACGCGATAGAGCGCTGGTATGGTGGCGACGAACGTGAGGGTGGGAGAGTTCTCCAGCAGAGGGGTATTGCTCGCGACGGGCGCGGCTGGCCTGGCGCTGCTGATCGCCGGCTGCGGCGAAGGCGCACGCGATGCCAAAGAACCGAAAGGGACCTACCCGATCGAAGTGAGGCGGGTCAGCTTTCCGCGCAAGCAGGCGGTCGCCCGCGACACGCGGATGGAAATGGTCGTGCGCAACGCCGGCTCGCAGACGATGCCAAACGTCGCCGTGACGGTCGACTCCTTCTACTACCGCAGCGACTATCCGCATCTGGGCGTCAACAAGCGACCGGTCTGGATCGTCAACACGGGGCCCGGCGCGGTCGCACACCCGTCGGTCGAAAGCGAGGAAATCAATCCACCCGGCGGCGGTGAAACCACGTTCGTGAACACCTGGGCGCTGGGGGCGCTGGCGCCCGGGCACCGGGTGCGCTTCGTCTGGCACGTAACGCCGGTGAAGTCCGGCAGGCACACACTCAGCTACACGGTCGCCGCGGGCATCGACGGCAAGTCGGTTGCTCAGCTGGCAGGAGGCGCCAAACCGGTCGGCAGGCTGGTCGCGCAGATCGCGCCGGCGCCGCCTCGCACGCACGTCAACCCGGAAACCGGCGAAGTCAAACCCGGCCCAAATCCGGTCTCCCGAGCGGAAGTCGGCGCGGTTCCCTAGAGCATCTGGCCGTTTGGCCTGCTGTCGAAATAAGGCACCTTAGCTTTCGCCATCTGCGCGACGCGCGGTCACGCTTGGAGGACTACGATGCCATCTCCATCTACGCCATATTTCATTGAAGAGGGGCCCGGCTCGCCCGGCCTACGGCCGAGCTGCGCCACCCTCTAAATTCAAACGGAGGAGTCGAGCCCGAACATGCCACCCAGGACCCGCCAGACGAACGTGACAGCCGCGCAGTGGAGCGCCAACGGGAGCGCACTCGGCTCGATGGACCTGACCCTTCCGGGCAACCAGATCTTCGCCTCCAATGTCTTCAGCGTCGCGGTCCAGCGTCGCCGCCTGCCAAAGCACGTTTTCAAGGCACTTCAGCGCACGCTCGAGCGCGGCGAGGCGCTCGACACCACGCTTGCCGACGCAGTTGCGCAAGCGATGAAGGAATGGGCGATGGAGAAGGGAGCCACGCACTACACGCACTGGTTCCAGCCGCTGACCGGCTCCACCGCCGAGAAGCACGATTCGTTCTACGGCCCCACCGGTGAGGGCACCGCGCTCGCTTCGTTCTCCGGCAAGGAGCTGATCCAGGCCGAGCCCGACGCCTCGAGCTTCCCGAACGGCGGGATCCGCTC
>DATAQR010000082.1:0-9391 GCA_036264565.1 Solirubrobacteraceae bacterium
GGCTCGCATTCGCCTCGCTTCTATGCGAGGGGACACCCGTCCGCCTGACCGGCCAAGACACCGAGCGCGGCACCTTCTCGCAGCGCCACCTGGTCCTACACGACGCCAAGACCGGTCAGGCGTTCTGCCCGATCCAGAGCATCCCGGAGGCGCTCGCGCCGATGGAGCTGCACAACAGTCCGCTGTCCGAGCTCGCCTGCATGGGCTTCGAGTACGGCTACTCGCAAGAGGCACCGGAGACGCTCGTGCTGTGGGAGGCGCAGTTCGGCGACTTCGTCAACTCGGCGCAGGTGATCGTCGACCAGTTCATCGCCTCGGGCCTGGCCAAGTGGGGCCAGACCTCGCGACTGACACTGCTGCTGCCGCACGGCTACGAGGGATCGGGGCCCGAGCACTCCTCGGCGCGGCTGGAGCGCTTCCTGGCGCTCGCCGCCGAGGGCAACATTCGCGTGGCCAACCTGACGACGCCCGCCCAGTACTTCCATCTCCTGCGCCGCCAGGCGATGATCGCCAAGCAGCGCCCGCTTGTGATCATGACTCCGAAGTCGCTGCTGCGCCTGCCGCAGGCGACCAACACCGTGGCTGAGATGGCCGAGGGCACGCGCTTTGAGCCAGTGCTGGCCGAGCCGGGAGTCGCTGAGGAGGCCATTACGCGACTGGTGCTCTGCACCGGCAAGATCTACTACGACCTGGCCGGCCACTCCGAGCGCCAGGGCAATCCCGGCGTGACGGTCGGGCGCGTCGAGTTGCTGTACCCGTTCCCCGAGCGCAACATCCGCGAGCTGATCGCCCGCTACCCGCGCCTGAGCGAGGTCGTGTGGGTGCAGGAGGAGCCGCGCAACATGGGGGCGCGGGCGCACATGTTCCCGCGGTTGATGCAGATCATGCCCGAAGGGATTCATTTCGGCTATGTGGGGAGGCCGGAGCGCGCGAGCCCAGGCGAGGGCTACCCAGCCGCCCACATCAGCGAGCAGAGCCGGATCGTGCGCACCGCGCTGAGCCTCGACGTGCCTGTGTCCCAATACCCCAAAAAGACCCCAGGAGAGCGCTAATGGCGGCTCTGTGGCGGCGCTTCATGAACGTGCTGCGCCAGCGCAAACGCAAGCGGCAGTTGCGCGGCTGAGCAAAGCCCCCGTTGCGACCCGCGCAACGGGGGCTTGGGCGCTCGCGCGACCGGGTGCGTCGTGGCCGGTGGCTACTTGCCTTGCCACACGGGGGGGCGCTTCTGCGCGAACGCCGTAGCCCCCTCGCGGGCGTCCTCGGAGACGAACACCGGGTCGGAGATTGCGCTCTGTGCCTCCCACATCTCGGCGGCCGGCCAGTCGTACTGCTCCTGCACGATGCGCTTGGAGGCGATCAGCGCGAGCGGAGCGTTGACCGCGATCTCGGCCGCGAGTCCCAGCGCCGCTTGCACCGCCTCCCCCGGCTCGGCCAGCCGATTGACCAGGCCCAGCTCCGCGGCCCGCTCAGCGACGATCGGATCGCCGGTCAGCGCCAGCTCCATCGCGGCGTGGTAGGGGATTCTGCGTGGCAGGCGCAGCAACGCGCCCCCGGCAGCAACAAGCGAACGCTTTACCTCGGGAATGCCCAGCTTGGCGCCACGTGCGACGACGATCAGGTCGCAGGCCAGCGCGATCTCCAGGCCGCCTGCTACGGCAAAGCCCTCGATCGCCGCGATCAGCGGCTTGACCGGCGGGCGGCGGACGATGCCGGCGAAACCGCGGTCGGCCACCCACGGCCGCTGGCCGGAGACGAACGCCTTCAGGTCCATACCGGCGCAGAACCCCTTGCCGGCGCCGGTGAGCACACCGACCGACAGTTCTTCGGAGCCGTCGAGCTCGCCCAGCGCCGCGGCGATGCCTTCCGCCACCGCCAGGTTGACCGCATTGCGCGCATCCGGTCGGTTGAGCGTGATCAGCAGGACGCCGCCGCGCCGCTCGGTCAGGACCTCATTAGTCATGCGCGGGACTATGCCGCAAACAGGCGCAGCTCGGGCTCGCGGTTGCCGCGCAGCACTTCGACGTCGACCTCGACGCAGGCGATGCCGCGCGACTCGGCCAGTACGCGAGCCTGCGGCTTGATCCACTTGGCCACGAGCACGCCCTTGCATGCGGACATCGCTGGGTCCAGGCGGATGCGCTCCAAGTAGCCCTCCAGCTGGCGCACCGAGTCCATCGTCGCCACGCGCTTGATCTCCACGGCCACCCATTCGTCCTCGGCGCCGAGTCAGCGCGCAGCGACGATCTGTGCGACCACAGGCAGCGCGAGCGCCACGGCACGGCACCGACTACTCCCGCTCGCGCTCCTCGTGCGAAGACTCGGAGTCGATCGCCTGGCGAAACTCGCGCATGCCCTTGCCGAGCGCGCGCGCCAGCTCGGGTAGGCGCTTGGGGCCAAGTACGACCAGCGCCACGGCAGCCAGGAACAGCAGGTGGACGGGGCTCTCGATTCCCACTGATGCCAGGCTAGCGCGTGCTCTTCGCCGCCGACGCGGAACGTACCCTCTGCGCGTGGCTCTGCAGAGCACGCCCCTACCCGGCCGTCCCTACCCGCCACCGCCTGCGCCCGAGCCGTTCTGGCCGGTGCAGCTGACGATAGCCGCCGCGATCGGTCTGCAACTCGGACTGCCCGCCCGGCTCACCGCGGGGCCGGTGTGGCTGGTGCCGGGGCTCGAGGCGGTGCTGTTCATCGGCATGTTCCTTGCCACTCCCCGCCAGCTCGAGCAAGAGCACCCGCGCCGACGGCGAGTTGCGCTGAGCCTGACGGCGTTCGTAACCGCCGCCAACATCTACTCGCTGGCGGCGCTCACCCATTACCTCCTGCATCACAAAGTCGGCAACGGACGCGAGCTGATCGTCTCGGGTGTACTGATCTGGCTCACCAACTTCCTGATCTTCGCCCTCTGGTACTGGGAGATGGACCGCGGCGGCCCGGGCAAGCGCGCCGCCGGGCACGATCGGGCGCCCGACTTCCTGTTCCCGCAGATGAACGACGATCGCATCGAGCCAAGCGGCTGGCGGCCGAAGTTCGTCGACTATCTGTACGTGTCGTTGACCAACGCGACGGCCTTCTCCCCCACCGACACGATGCCGCTGACCCCGGCCGCCAAGAGCACGATGGGGGTGCAGTCGCTGGTCTCGCTCGTGACGATCGGACTGATCGTCTCACGCGCCGTGAACATCCTCAGCTGACCGATCCCGGCGGCGTCCGGACCGGCGGTCGCAGCCATCCCCCCTGACGCTTATCGTGCGTAGGTCATGAACGGGGTTTTGCAAGCGACGCTCGAGCACGACGAAGCGGTGCTGCGCTTCCCTTACGACGATCGTCTGCGCAAGCTGCTGCGCACGTTGCCGGGACGCCGTTGGGATCCGGTGCGGCGCGCGTGGGTCGTGCCACTCGATCCCGACCGCGCGCAGGCGCTAACGGTGCTGTTCGCCAACCTACGTGAACCGCCCGTCGTCAGCCAGCCGCTGGAGAGGGCGCTGGAACGCCGGCGGCGGCGACGTCGCCACCAGGAGGTGCTGCTCGACCTGGCGCGGCCGAACGAGGACTGGTGGCTTACCTTCGCCACCGACACGGCCCCGGCGATCGCCTCGTGCCTGCTCGAACATCCCGGCGCCGTGGAGCTACCGATGCTCCAGCGCGGCCTGATCCCGCTCGACGAGCACACCGCGCGGCTCGTCGGCGAACTTGACACCTGCGAAGGCGATGCGCTGCTCAGCGAGGACGCCGAGCACGCGCTTACCGAGCTGGCGCGCCGCCACGCCGAGCCCCGGTCGGTCGGTGGCGACGACGGCGTATACGCTCAGCGCACCGGGCAAGCGGGCGAGGGCATCGTCTGGGCCTGGTCTGCCACGGAAGCCAGCGATGCGACGTCCGAGCACGCGGGGATCGCCCGGCAACCACGCTGGCACGGCACGGTCGATGTCGACGGGCCCGCGAGCGAGCCGGTCTTCCTACTGCTGGGGGAGCGCGCGCACCTGCCGAGCGAGCTGCGCGAACTGGCAGCCACCGTGCCAGGCGGAGCGAGTCTGCCGCTCACGCTTGAGTCCTGGCGCGCGATCCAGGCGCACCTGCGGGCGTTCACCAGCGCTGGCGCGCGACGCTGCGTCGCCGCGCTGGAGCAAGGCCGTCCGGCGCCGGCCGCCGTGCTGGAACTGTCGCTCGGCCAGGAGGACCCGACATTCCTGCTGGCGTCTGGCCACGACCACCGTGCGCTGCAGGCGTTCGCCGCCATTCCAGGCGCTACCGCCGCCTACAGGGGCGCCACGCCCTTGCTTCGCGCCGATCCCTTCTGCGTGGGCGAGCTCGACCTGCTGCTGGGCGAATACGAGGTCTGGATCGAGCCCGATGCGCTGCTCGAGCTGCAGCGCATTCGCGAGGAGCACGCCCACGCCTGCGGACTGGTCGAACTTTCGGCCGCGACCGACGCAGCACTTGAGCTGCCAGGGCTGGGCGGCGAGCTGAAGCCGTTTCAACGGGCTGGAGTCAAGTACCTGCTCTCCCAGCGCCGCGCCTTCCTCGCCGACGAGCAGGGGCTCGGCAAGACGATCGAGGCACTCGCCGCCATCGAGGCCGACGACGCCTATCCCGCCGTGGTCGTCTGCCCGGCCAGCCTGAAGCTCAACTGGCTGCGCGAGATCGAGCGCTGGCTGCCACACCGCAGCGCTCGTGCACTGAGCGGCACCGGCGCTGGAACCTCTGCGCCGGAGATCCCGCGGGACGGAGAGAGCTCGCGTCGCAAGGCCCCCCCTTCCGGCGTTTCGAGCGCCGACATCACCGTCGTCAACTACGACATCCTGGCCGCGCGCGAGCGCGAGCTGGGCCGGCTCTCTCCGCGCGCGCTCGTGCTCGACGAGTCGCACTACTGCAAGAACGGCGCCGCCAAGCGCACGCAGGCGGCCACGCGGCTGGCGGCCAGCGTAACCGTCGACGGGCTCGTGCTGGCGCTGACCGGGACGCCCGTGATGAACCGGCCGAACGAGCTGATCTCGCAACTGCGCATCATCGGCCGGCTCGGCGACTTCGGCTCGGGCGCCACGTTCGGCGAGCGCTTCAAGGGGGCCGACGCCCACCAGCGCCTGCACTGGCACCTGCGCGCGCGCTGTTTCGTGCGCCGACTCAAGAGCGAGGTGTTGCCGCAGCTGCCGGCCAAGACGCGCAGCGTGGTCCCGATCGAGCTCGACAACGAGGGCGAGTACCGGCTGGCCGAGCGCGACGTGATCGCCTGGCTGCGCTCGCACCCGCTCGACCTGGCCGAGCTCGACGCCAAGGTCGCGGCCGCCCTGCGCGCTGAGCGCCTGGTGCGGCTGGGGGCGCTGAAGAAGCTGGCGGCGCGCGGCAAGCTGCACGCGGCGCTTGCCTGGATTCACGACTTCCTCTCCTCTGGCGAGCGGCTGGTCGTGTTTGCCAGCCACCGCGAGATCCAACGAGCCATCGTCGAGCGCTTCCCGCACGCGCTGCACGTGCTCGGCAAGGACAGCCACAAGGCGCGCGACGCCTCGGTGCGCCGCTTTCAGGAAGCCGGCGGCGAGCAGTCCCAGCTGATCGTCTGCTCGCTGGCAGTCGCCGGCCAGGGTCTCACGCTCACCAAAGCCTCCAACGTCGCCTTCCTGGAGCTCGACTGGACGCCCGCCAAGCACGACCAGGCCGAGGACCGCTGTCATCGCATCGGCCAGGAAGATGCCGTTAACGCCTGGTACCTGCTGGCAGCCGGCACGATCGACGAGACGATCGCCACGCTGCTCGACCGCAAGCGCGCCGTGATCGGGGCGGTCACCGACGGGCACCCCGAAGCGGACGAGGCGGTCGTAGACGCACTCGCGCGCGAGCTGGCCGGTGAGCCTTACCGGCACCTGCGTGCGGTGGCCTGACGGGTCGGTGACGCTCTACGATCCGCGACTCGCGGACGCCACGGATCGGGCCTGTATACGCTTCGCTTGCCCTACGCCGTCTGCTTCATCCGCGGCTCGAGCGCGAGCGCCTGCTCGACCAAGTCGTGCACCCGCCCGTTGGCCCCAAACCCGAGCGCCTGTTCGAGCGCCTGCAGCGAGCCCTCGCGATCCAGCAACTGCAGCCGCAGACGCCCGAGCCGCTCCCACGCGCCCGCGTCGGTGGGACCGCGCTCGGTAGCGCGCTCGGCGGCCTCCGCGGCCAGGTCGATCGCGCCCATGTCCTCGTAGATGCGCGCGGCGAAGCGGTGGGCCGCCGGGCGATCGGCGTCGGCGCGCGCCCAGTCGCGTACCGAGCGTGCGGCGGCGTCCAGCTTGCCGGCCTGCCAGAACGCCAGCGTCATCAGCCGCAGCACGCCGACGTTCTGCGGTTCAGCTTCGCGCGCGTAGACCAAGCGCTGCGCCGCCAAGTCGTACTCCCCTTCGGCCATCGCCCGCTGCGCCGCCGTCATGAAGCGCTCGACGCGCTCGGAGGCCGGGTCGGGCTTTGAGAAGTCGACGAACTTCATGCTTCCGGCCGGGACGGTGCGCACGCCGTGAGAGAACTTCACGCGCGCCCACTGCTGGATGTCCTGGTCCTCTTCGCTGTCGCCGGTGAAGTAGATGCCTTCGACGGTGCCGACGCCCCACTCGGGATAGGAGGAGCAGCGAGCGTAGCGGTGCACCACCGAGTGGTCGGGAACACGGCTGCCGAACGGGTCGTTCTTGGCGCGGTCGGCCGCCGACTCGCGCGCGCGCTGCTCGGCTTCGTAAGCGCGCCTGCCGGCCTCTTCGCGGGCCTGGCGAGCCGCCGCCGCGCTGACCTTCACAGCATTGCGCGACACCCTCCCGCCGCGCGAGGTTTCCGCCATCCGCTCCAGATGGTCGGCGGCCTCGTTGATCGCCTTCAAATGGCGCTCGTGCTCGAACTGCTTACCCGGCGGAGCGATGTCCGGATGCCAGCGCTTAGCCATCCGGCGGCGGGCCAACTGCACGGCGCGCTTGTCGAATGGCGGCTCGATCTCCAGCAGGAGCATCTGCTGCTCGATGTCAAGAATCACACCTGGCATGGGCACACAAACGTTAGCCCCTATCCTGCGCTGGCATGTCCTCGCAATACATCTTCACGATGCACCGGCTCTCCAAGCTGCACCCGCCGGATAAGACGGTGCTGAACGACATCACGCTCGCCTTCTACCCGGGGGCGAAGATCGGCGTGCTCGGCTACAACGGCGCCGGCAAGTCCACGCTGCTTCGGATCATGGCCGGACTGGACGAGGACTATCGCGGCGATGCGATGCTCGCGCCCGGAGCGAGCGTCGGCATGCTCGAGCAGGAGCCGGCGCTGGACGAGTCAAAGGACGTCAAGGGCAACGTCGAAGAGGCCGTCGCCGCCACGCGAGCGCTGCTCGATCGCTTCAACGAGCTGACCGCCAACTACTCCGATGAGGTAGCCGACGAGTTCGCCTCCGTCCAGGCCAAGATCGAAGCGGCAGACGCCTGGAACCTCGACACGCAGCTTGAGTACGCAATGGACGCCCTGCGCCTGCCACCACCCGACGCTGAGGTCTCCGCGCTCTCAGGCGGCGAGCGTCGTCGCGTCGCGCTCTGCCAGCTGCTGCTGAGCGGGCCCGACCTGCTGCTGCTCGACGAGCCCACCAACCATCTGGACGCCGAGTCGGTGGACTGGCTCGAGCAGCACCTCGCCGAGTACAAGGGGGCCGTAGTGGCGGTGACCCACGACCGCTATTTCCTTGACAACGTCGCCGGCTGGATCCTCGAGCTCGACCGCGGCAAGGGCATCCCCTACGAGGGCAACTACTCCTCCTGGCTCGAGCAGAAGCAGAAGCGCCTGGCCCTCCAGGAGCGCTCGGAGATGGGGCGCCAGCGCACGATCGACGCCGAGCTGGAGTGGGTGCGCACCAACCCAAAGGGGCGGCGCACGAAGTCCAAGGCTCGCTTGGCGCGCTATGAGGAGCTAGTGGCCGAGGAGCGCACCGTCAAGCTCGACGAGGTCCAGATCCACATCCCGCCGGGTCCACGCCTGGGTGAGAAGGTTCTCGTCGCCGATGCTCTGAGTAAGGGGTTCGGCGAGCGGCTGTTGATCGAGTCGCTCTCCTTCGACCTGCCCCGCGCCGGCATCGTCGGCGTGATCGGGCCCAACGGCGCTGGCAAGACGACGCTGTTTCGAATGATTGTCGGCGAGGAGCAGGCCGATCAGGGCAAGCTCGAGCTGGGCGAGTCGGTGCAGCTGGCCTACGTCGATCAGTCGCGCGATGCGCTGGACCCGAACAAGACGGTGTGGGAGGAGATTTCAGACGGGCACGACCATCTGATGGTCGGCGAGCGCGAAGTAAACTCGCGCCAGTACACGGCCGGCTTCAACTTCAAGGGCTCAGACCAGCAGAAGAAGATCGCCAAGCTCTCCGGCGGCGAGCGCAACCGCGTTCATCTGGCCAAGCTACTGCGCTCCGGCGGCAACCTGCTGCTACTCGACGAGCCTACGAACGATCTCGATGTGGACACCCTGCGTGCGCTCGAGGAAGCGCTGCTCGCCTTTCCCGGCTGCGCCGTCGTGATCTCCCACGATCGCTGGTTCCTCGACCGGATCGCCACGCACGTGCTCGCCTTCGAGGGCGATTCGCAGGTGACGTGGTTCGAGGGAAACTTCGAGGCCTACGAGGAGGCGCGCCGCGCCCGGCTGGGCGCTGCGGCCGACCGTCCGCACCGGATCTCCTACAAGCGCCTGGCGCGCAACTGACCCACCCGCTTGTAACCGCACACCAGCGCGCGCACATCCGCGGCGCGGTCGACTCGACGGGCCCCCATCGACGGACTGACTGGCTAGTCAGCCAGTCCGATATGCTCGCGTTCGATGGACACGGTGTTCGACCGCGACACTGCTGTAGCCGCCCTCGGCGACGGGCGGTTCGAGGCCAGCGTGGCCCGCGGTTGGCGCGCCGGGCGTGGGCCTCATGGTGGCTATATCGCGGCGATGCTGCTGCGAGCGTTGATCGAGGCCGTTGACGATGAGTCGCGCACGCCACGGTCGCTGACGATCCACTACACGCGGGCACCCGAGCCAGGGCCGATCGAGATCGAGACGACGCTCGAGCGCAACGGGCGCTCGCTGAGCACGCTCTCGGCCCGCATGGTGCAAGGCGGCAAGACGACGGCGCTTGCGCTCGCCGCCTTCTCGGTGCCGTGGCGATCCCCGGGCGCAAACGAACTGCCGATGCCCGACCTCGGAGGACCGGACGCAGAGCGGCGCTCCTCACCAGGGCTCTTCGAGGCGGCGCCGGAGTTCACCAAGCAGATGGTGATGCAGCCGCGCGTCGGGGCGATCCCGTTCGCGGGCAGCGGCGCCCCGATGCGGGTCGGCGGCTGGACCGGCCTGCCCGAGCCGCGCCCGGTGGACGCACTCGCGCTCGCGCTGTTCTGCGACGCATGGTTCCCCCCGT
>DATAQR010000111.1:0-11567 GCA_036264565.1 Solirubrobacteraceae bacterium
GGAAGCGCTCGACGAAGCGCTCCATCCGCGCGATCTCGGCCTGCTGCTTGTCGATCGCCTTGCCGAGCGCCATCTCCCGCGCGGCCTGCTCGCGCCGCCACGCGTGCCAGCTGCCGGCGAAGAAGCGCGAGGATGAAGTCCCACCCACCCGCGGGCCGTACAGCTCCAGCACGGCGGTGCCGACCGCCTCCAGAAACCAGCGGTCGTGTGCCACCAGCATCACGGCCGCGTCCAGAGCGACCAGCGTCTGCTCTAGCCACTCCAGCGACTCGATATCCAGATGGTTGGTGGGCTCGTCCAGCAACAGCACCTCGGCGCCGGTGGCGAGAGCCCGAGCAAGCGAGGCGCGCGTCAGTTGCCCGCCGGAGAAGGTGTCAAGCCCGCGGTCGAGATCGCTCTCGGAGAAGCCGAGTCCGCGCGTCATCACGGTGGCGCGGTCACGCCACAGGTAGCCGCCGCGCGCCTCAAGCCGCGCCTGCGCGCGTGCGTAGCGGTCGAGCAGCGGCTGGTCGTTCTCGCCGGCGGCCATCTTTGCCTCAAGCTGGGTCAGCTCGCGCTCGATCTGAAGCTCCTCGGCGCAGCCCGAGAGGACATAGTCGCGCAGGCTTGCCCCGCGATCCCGGGGCGGTCGCTGGTCGTGCAGCGCGATCCGTATTCCCTTGGCGACGGACAGCTCGCCCCGGTCGATCGCCTCCTCGCCGGCGATCATCCGCAGCAGCGTCGTCTTGCCGGCGCCGTTTCGCCCCGCGATCGTCAGCCGTTCGCCGCGCTCGAGCTTGAACGAGACGCCGCCGAGCAGCGGCTTGCCGGCGATGTCCTTGCGCAGGTCGGAAGCGGTGAGGAGTGCCACGGTCGAGATGGTAGGGGCGCGGATCGTCCCGGCGCGCTCGGCCAGCGAGCGCTGGCTCGCACCGCCGTCCGTGCGAGGCTGAGATAGGATTCACCGCCACATGCGCCGCCTGCTCACAAGCCTGACCGCCGCCTCACTGCTGCTGCTGGCGCTTGCACCCAGCGCGCTGGCCTACAACGACGGCCGCGGCTTCTACGGCGCCACCAACGACAAGGTGGTCACCAACGCGGGCTTCATCCTGATCCTGTTCTTCCCGCTGTTCGTACTCACGATGAGCTTGATCCAGTGGCGCCTGGACAAGCGCAAAAAGGAACGCAAAGCAGCAGAGAAAGCGCACGCCGGCGACGTTCGCTGGCGCGGCGGGTGGTAGCGACTCCTCGCGCCCGGCGATGAGAGCTCCCGGCGCCCCAACCGACCCCGGAGCGCCCGAGCAACCCCCCGTCCGCTACGAGCGCGACGCCGCGGCGGCGATCGTCACGATCGACCGACCCGAGCGACGCAACGCGGTCGACGGAGCAACCGCTGAGGCACTGCATGCGGCGCTAGTGCGCTTCGAGGCAGAAGACGACGCGCGCGTGATGGTGCTGTGCGGCGCCGGCGACGCGGCTTTCTGCGCGGGTGCCGACCTGAAGGCGATCGAGACGCTCTGGCCGCGTTTGATGTCGCCCGATGGCCCGATGGGCTTCACGCGTCTGACGCCATCCAAGCCGACGATCGCTGCCATCTCCGGCTACGCGCTGGCAGGTGGCCTGGAGCTGGCTCTGTGGTGCGACCTGCGCATCGCCACCGAGGGATCCAAGCTCGGCTATCCGGAGCGGCGCTGGGGCGTTCCGCTGATCGACGGCGGCACCCAGCGCCTGCCGCGGCTCGTCGGCTTGGGCCGGGCGCTCGACCTGATCCTCACCGGCCGGATCATCGACGCCACCGAGGCGCGGGCGATGGGCCTGCTGACCGAGGTCGTCGCCGAGGGCGAGCACCTGCGCCGCGCGGTGGAGCTGGCCAACAATCTGGCGCGCTTCCCCCAGCCGACGATGCTCGCCGACCGCCGCGCTGCGATCGACGGCCTTGGCGTGAGCTTGGCGGACGGACTGCGACTGGAGTCGCAGGCGGGGCCCGATACCTACGTCGACGCCGTGCGGGGCGCTGCCCGCTTCGCCGGCGGCGAGGGCCGCGGCGGCGCGGGCGCGGGCGCGTAGTCATGCGTTCGTTGAGCGCAGACTTGTTCCACGATGGAATAATTTCACGATGGAATAGTTCCACCCTGGAATCATTCCACCCTGGAATCATTCCACCCTGGAATGATTGGACCGCCCTCAAAATAGGAGACCTCCTCCCCCCTCTCACCGATCCACACCGAGTTCTAGGGCTATGCTCGCGTGATCCACAACCGGGAGACGACATGGCCTATTTCGTAACCGGCGCGACCGGCTTCATCGGCCGGCGCTTGGTCGAGCGACTGCTGCAGCGCAAAGGCAAGATCCACGTCCTCGTGCGCGAGGACTCGATCGCGCGCCTGGACGAACTGATCGACGGATGGGAAGCGCTATCGGAGGCCACCGTCAGCCGTCGTATCAACCCGGTGATCGGCGATTTGCGCCAGCCGTTGCTGGGTCTCGACGATGAGCAGCTCGGGGCCCTTGAAGGGGGAGTCGAGCATTTCTTCCACCTGGCCGCCGTCTACGACATGACGGCGTCGGTCGAGCTGGACATGGCCATTAACGTAGGCGGCACCAACCACGCGATCGATCTGGCCACGGCGCTGCGCGCCGCTCGCCTACACCACGTCTCCTCGATCGCCGTCGCCGGCGCCTACAAGGGTGTGTTCGACGAGGACCAGTTCGACGAGGGCCAGCGCCTGCCCTCGCCGTATCACGCCACCAAGTTCGAGGCCGAGCGGATCGTGCGCGAGCAGCTGCACGTCCCCTGGCGCGTGTATCGCCCGGGGATCGTGGTCGGCGATTCGCGCACTGGCGAGATGGACAAGATCGACGGCCCTTACTACTTCTTCAAGGCGATTCAGCGTGCACGCCAGTTGGTGCCGCAATGGCTGCCGCTAGTGGGCCTCGATCTCGGCAAGACCAACGTCGTGCCGGTCGACTGGGTGGCGGGCGCACTCGACCACATCGCCCACCAGCCGGGACTCGACGGCAAGGCCTTCCACCTCACCTACCCCCGCTCGCAGCGTGTCGACGCGGTGATGAACGACCTCGCCGCCGCCGCGCACGCGCCCCGTTTTGCTCTCAGCGTCGACAAGCGCGTGCTCGACCTCGTGCCGACGGCTCCGATCTCGCTGCTGTTGAAACTGCCGCCGCTGCGCCAAGCACGCAGCCTGACGCTGCGCGAGCTCGGCATCCCCGAGCAGGTACTCGAGCACGTCGATCTTGTGCCGTCGTTCGACACCGCCCAGGCCGCGCACGCGCTGGCCGGTTCCCCCTACGAGCACGTACCCGCGCTGCGCGAGTACGCGGTGCATCTGTGGGACTATTGGGAGCGCGAGATGGACCCTCAGGTCAGCCGCGGCCGCACGCTCGCGCAGGCGATCTCCAGCAAGCGCATCCTGATCACCGGCGCCTCCTCAGGCATCGGCAGAGCCGCCGCGATCAAGGTTGCCGCCGCCGGTGCGGTGCCGCTGCTGGTGGCACGCAACGTCGAGAAGCTCGAGGACGTGCGCGCGGAGATCGTCGCCGCCGGTGGCCTTGCCTACGTGTACGCAGCCGACGTCTCCGACATGGACGAGATCGATCGCTTGATCGAGCGCGTCAAAGAGGATCACCGTCACGTCGACATGCTCGTCAACAACGCGGGCCGCTCGATCCGCCGTTCGATCGCGCTCAGCTACGAGCGCTTCCACGACTTCGAACGCACGATGCAGATCAACTATTTCGGCGCGGTCAAGCTGATCATCGGCCTGCTGCCGCGGATGCGCGCCCGCGGCAACGGCCACATCGTGAACATCTCCTCGATCGGCGTGCAGACCAACCCGCCGCGCTTCTCCGCCTACGTGGCCTCCAAGGCGGCGCTCGACGCCTTTACCAAGGTCGCCTCCTCGGAGGTGATCGGTGACGGCGTGACGTTCACGACGATCCACATGCCGCTCGTGCGCACGCCGATGATCGCGCCGACCAAACTGTATGACGCCTTCCCCACGATCACCCCCGAGGAGGCGGCGGACATGATCTGCGAGGCACTGCGCTCGCGCCCGAAGCACATGGGCACCGCGCTGGGAACAACCGGCGAAGTGCTCTCCACGCTCGCCCCAGGTGCGGTGGACCGCATCCTGCACCTGGCCTACCGCGTGTTCCCGGACTCCGCCGCGGCCCGTGGCGAGGCCGAGGGAGCAGATGAGCGGGCGTCACTGGAGCAGCTGGCGATGGCCAACCTGATGCGCGGCGTTCATTGGTGACGGGCGCGATTGAGGTCAGTGGCCTGCACAAGCGCTATGGGGACTTCGAAGCGATCCGTGGCGTCGACATATCGGTCGCGGCCGGCGAGGTGTTCGGGCTGCTCGGGCCTAACGGCGCCGGCAAGACGACCACGGTTGAGATCCTCGAGGGGTATCGCGCGCGCAGCGACGGCGAGGTGTCGGTGCTTGGGCACGATCCGGCCCGGCGCGAGCTAGCGCTGCGACGGCGGATCGGGATCGTGCTGCAGGCGGGCGGCATCTACAGCCAACTGACCCCGCGCGAGGCGCTGCGCCATTGGGCCGCCTTCTATCCCGCTCCGCGCGAGGTCGAGGAAGTGCTCGCGCTCGTCGGCCTGCAGGAGAAGGCCGACGTTCGTGCACGCAAGCTCTCCGGCGGCCAGCTGCGGCGGCTGGACTTCGCCCTGGCGTTGATCGGCGACCCGGACCTGATCTTTCTCGACGAGCCGACGACGGGCTTCGATCCAGAGGCGCGCCGCGCCGCCTGGGAGACGATCCGTTCGCTCAAGGCGCTCGGCAAGACAATCCTGCTGACCACTCACTACCTGGACGAGGCCCAGGCCCTGGCCGACCGGGTGGCGATCGTCAAGGAGGGTCGCATCCTTGCGATCGGCCCGCCACGGGAATTGGGAGCCCACCCACCCGGGGCCGCTCACTATCGCGTCGCCTACCGCGACGCAGCGGGCGAGCTGGTCGAGGTGCAGACCGACAATCCCACCCGCACCCTGCACGAGCTGACGGAGGCCGCGCTCGCGCGCTGTGAGCAGCTTGAGGAGTTGAGCGTTGGGCGTCCGTCGCTGGAGGATGTCTACCTGGAGTTGACGTCCGATTCCGGAACTGCGACGAGCGGCGCCGACACGGCGCTTGCCGAGACCAGCGCACGTACCGAAGGAGCCGCCGATGCCTGAGGCCGTCGCCCTCACCTGGCGCCAGTACCGGCTGGAGCGGCGCATGTTCTGGCGCAACCCGAGCGCGGCCTTCTTCAACTTCATGCTACCTCTACTTTTCCTGGTGGCCGGCGGCGCGATCCTCAGCGGCCGCCAGCACGATCTCAACTTGCTGGTTCCGGCGATCGCGGGGATGGCCGTGATGTCCACCACCTTCACCGCGCTGGCCTACAACATCGTCTTCCTGCGCGAGCGCGGCGTGCTCAAGCGCATCCGCGGCACGCCGCTGCCGACCGGTTCCTACTTCGGCGGAGTTGCAGCTAACGCAGTCACCAACACGGCGATGCAGATCGCGATCATCACGATCGCCGGCAAGCTGTTCTTCGGGATCGGCTGGCCGCAGGACTGGCTCGAGCTGGTCGTATTCGTCGTGACCGGCGTCGTCTGCTTCGCGGCGCTCGGCGTTGCCTTCGCGCACACGATCCCCAACTTCGAGTCCACCGCGGCCTACGTCAACGCTGTGTTCCTGCCAGTCGTGTTCGTGTCCTTTTATGTGTTCGACTCCAAAAACGCGCCAGCTTTCCTGCGCAACATCGCCGAAGCACTACCGCTGAAGCCGCTGATCGACGGTCTGAACGGCGCGATGGTGACCGGCACGAGCATCGCCGACAACGCCTCCGCCCTGGTCGTGATCCTGCTGTGGGGTGTGTTTGGCACGGTGCTGGCCGTGCGCGGATTCACGTGGGAGCAGAGGCGCAGCTAGAGTCCCACGGCGCAAAGCGAACCGGAGGGAGCGCGATGAAGCAGCTTGCCGAAGACATCCATCTGCTGAAGGGCCGTCCAGCCAATGCCATCAATGTGTACTTGGTCGGAGATGTCTTGATCGACGCCGCCACCCGCCAGGCCGAGAAACGCATCTTCAAGCAGCTTGCGGGACGCACGCTCGCAGCTCACGCGCTCACCCATGTGCACCCAGATCACCAGGGCTCAAGCCACGCCGTCTGCGAGCGCTTCGGCGTCCCGCTGTGGGTCGGGGAGCACGACGCCGCAAGGATGGAAAGCGGCGCTGTGATCGGCGACAAGCTGCCGCGCAGCGGCCGGGCGATGCGCTGGTATGCCGCCGTTCAGGAGCGCTGGTGGGTCGGGCGGCCGCACCCCGTCGCCAGGAGGCTTCGCGAGGGCGATGAGGTGGCCGGCTTCACCGTGCTGGAGACGCCGGGGCACACGCTCGGGCAAGTCTCCTTCTGGCGTGAGCGCGACCGCGTGCTGGTCTGCGGCGACGTCTTCAACAACATGAACCTCCTCACCGGCGTGCCCGGGCTGCACGAGCCGCCCGACATCTTCAACATCGACTCCGCCCAGAACCGAGCTTCAATGCGCAGGCTCGCCGCACTACGACCGTCGCTGGCCTGCTTCGGCCACGGCCCGCCGCTGCGCGACCCAGACAAGCTGGCCGGCTTCGTCGCCGGACTGCCGGCCTGACCTTTCAGTGAGCGAGAGCATCTTCGTCGCCGAGGGCGACACGTTCGTTCCGACCGAGCACGCGCGCGGCCCCTGGGATCCTGGCGCGCTGCACGGCGGCGCGCCCGCCGCCTTGATCGCGGCGGCCTTCGAGCGGATGCAGCCGGGCGAGGAGTTGCCGATTGCGCGGATGTCCTTCGAGTTCCTGCGACCGATACCGATGGCGCCGCTTACGCTCTCGACGCGGATCACTCGCCCGGGCCGGCGCGTGCAGGCGCTTACGGCCGAGATCGAGGCGGGCGGCGAGGTCGTCTGCCGCGCCAGCGCGCTGCGCATCCTGCCCTCGCCGAGCGAGCTGCCCGAGTCGGCGCTTGCCCAGGTGCGCGTGGCCACGTCTTCACGCATAGCCGCGCCCGACGACGGCGACGCCGTCGTCTTCGCACTCGATGACTCCGACCGCCGCAGTTTTGCCGCCAGCGCGATCGAGATGCGCTTCCTCAGTGGTCATCCTCTGGTTGGCGAGCTGCCGGAGCTGGACACCGAATCGCGCCACGTGCCCACCGGCGCGGCGACTGTGTGGATGCGCCTGCGCCACCCGCTGCTGCCCGGGCAAGCGCCGAGCCCGATCGCACGCGTTGCGGCGGCCGCCGACTTCGGCAACGGTGTTGCGGCGGCCGTCCCGTTTGACCGTTACCTGTTCATCAACGCCGACCTGTCGATCACACTCGACCGCTCACCGGTGGGCGAGTGGATCGCACTGGAGGCCCGCACGCTGCTGCATCCAGGCGGGATCGCCTGGGCCGAGAGCGTGCTCCACGACGAGCGGGGCCCGCTTGGCTTGGCGCGCCAGGCGCTTGTAGTCCAGCCGCGGTTAGGGTCGTGACGACCCTAGCCCGACGGCGCGACGATCTCAAACTCGACCAGGTCGTTGCCGGCTTCCAGCTCGGCCAACTCGCCCTCGCGCTCCTGCAGATAGGTACGTAGCGCCTGCTCGAGACCCTTGCCGCGACGGAAACCCTCGAACATCTCGTGGATCGGCAGGTCGGGGTCGTCCAGCCGCGCCACGATCGCCTTGAGCTCCTGATACCCCTGCTCGAAGGTGATCGACTCCGGGGTTCGCTCCTGCTTGCGAGCGCCGCGCGCGTCGCGCACCTGCGGCTCGGCGTCGGCCTCGAACATCGTCGCCTGCGGTACGTCGGTGGTCTCGCTCACAGTGCTGGCCTCGCTCACTGTCCTCCTCCTCGGTCGATCTCCTCAATAGTCGCGCTGGCCTCGCCATCCGCGAAATGCAGTTCCACTCGGTCGCTCGGACACAGCTCGGCGATGCTGGTAAGCGCGCGGCCGCTACCGTCACCCACCATCGCCCAGCCACGACGGCGAAAGTCCTTGGCCTCGATCACCGCGCCCACGGCTTGCAGGCGCTCGGCCTGACGGGTGAGCAGACGCGCCGCCGCCGGGCCCAGACGGGCAGAGTCGGCTTGCATCGCATCGCGTCGAGCGGCGAGACGGCGACGCAGCTCGCGCAGCGCTTCGGCCGAGCGGCGGTCCAGCGCGGCGATCAGGTCCAAACGCTTGCGCGTCACACGCGCCCCGGAAGCGGCGAGCAAGGCCCCCATCCGCTCGACGCTCTCGCGCGGCCGATCGAGCACGCGCGCAAGCGCGGCGCGGTTGCGGTCGAGCTCCTGGGCCAGGTCGGCGGCGGAGTGGCGGATCGCAAGCTCTGCCGCCTTGGCCGGCACGGGGGCGAAGGCCGCGGCGACGTGATCACAGTTGGGACGGTCCTTGGTATGACCGATGCTCGTGATCACCGGCTTGGCGCAGGCGAAGATCGCGCGGCAGAGCCGCTCGTCGTCGAAGGCCACCAGGTCGGCGGTCGAGCCGCCTCCGCGCGCGATCACGATCACGTCCACGTCTGGGAGCGACTGCAGCCGGCCGAGCGCGTCGATCACCGAGCCGACCGCGTGCACGCCCTGCACCGAGGTGGCGCAGAAGACGACGTCCTGCGGCGGGAAGCGCTTGCGCAGCGCCTGAATCACATCCACGTTGGCGTCGCCCAGGGCGGCGATCACCCCCACGCGGCGCGGGAAGGCGGGCAGCGGCTTGCGCCGGTCCTGATCGCACAGGCCGTCCGCCCGCAGCCGCCGCAGCGTCTCGGCCCGGCGGCGCAGCAGCTCGCCCTCGCCGGTCGGCTCCAGGCGGTCGATGATCAGCTTGGTCGAGCCGCGCGGCGCGTAGAAGTCGACGCGCTCGAAATGGGCCTGCACCAGCTCTCCCTGCGAGGGCAGCGGCTGGCAGCGCTCGGCCCGTCCCTTCCAGATGCAAGCGTCGAGACTCGCGGACTCGTCGGCGATCGTCAGGTAGACGTGGCCGGACGCACGGTGCAGATTGACCTGAGTGACCTCCCCCTCGACCCAACCGTCGCCGAGCCCGCGCAGCGCCGCGCCGACACGAGTCGCCAGCTGAGCGACAGACAGGGGGGCCACTATCTCTGTCTCGGTTGCCTGCCGCATGGCCCACAAACGCTAGAGGCCATGGCGGCGCGAACTCTGCGAGCTGAGACTCAGTCGGCGTGCTCGTACGGAAAGGGATCGGCCAATGAGGCAAGCACGTGATCGGGCCCGGCCGCTTGCAGCTGCTGCACGTCGTAGGTTCCGCTGGCAACGCCGACCGAGACAGCGCCGGCCCCCTCGGCGGCCGCGATGTCCAGAGGCGTGTCGCCTACGACAAACACCTCCTCGAGTTCGAGCCGCTCGCCGAGCAGCCGCTCACCGCGCTCGATCGCCGCGCGCGTGAGCTCGACGCGATCCTCGGAGTCCGATCCGTAGCCGCCGACTAGGAAGAAGCGGTTCAGCTCGCCGCGCCCGAGCTTGGCGTGAGCGACGGCTTCCAGGCCGCCTGTGGTCAGCCCGAGCGCGATTCCTGCGTCCGTGAGGCGCTCCAGCAGCTCGCGCACGCCGGCGAGCACGCGGTAGCCCGGCGAGGAGGCAACATAGTCGGGGATGACCGACTGATAGCTGGCCATCAGCCGCGTCAGCTCCTCACCGCTGGGGGCGCGCCCCATCACCTCGGTGAACGTCCTGCGCCCGATGGCGGGGTCGGTCATGCCTGCGGTGGAGTGTTCGGCGATGTCGACCTTGCGCGAGAAGACGTGCTCGAAGGCCCACGCCCAGCTACGAGCGCCGGCGCCGCCCGTGTCGATCAAGGTGCCGTCGATGTCGAACAGGATCAGCTTGGCGCGTAGCACGAGCCCATTTTCGCCCCGACCTCGGCGGAGCCATTTTTGATTGTGTGCGCAAGCATCTGTTATTGTTGTGCGTGCAACTACTAGCCCGCTGGCCGCTCCCCAGCGACCGGATGAAGATCCTGGTCGATGTCTCGGCCGTCAAGCAGTAGAGAACGGCCGCTGGGAGAGCAGCCCGGTGCGCGGCGCTTGTAAAGGTCGTCCGCCGGGCTGCTCAGCGGACGAAGACGCCGTTCAGCGCCTCGTCCACAGCGGCAAGCGTCTGAGTGTCGAGCGTTAGACCCGACGCCGAAGCGTTGGCCCGCACCTGCTCGGGGCGACTCGCCCCGACGATCGCCGAGGCGACATTCGGCTGGCGCAGCACCCAGGCAAGCGCCAACTGCGGCATCGTCATGCCCGCCTGCTCGGCGACCGGCCGCAAGCGCTGTACCGCTTCAAGCACTGGGTCCTGCATCAGCCGATCCATGAACCCGCTCATGCTCTCGCTTGCCGCGCGCGAGTCGGCCGGTGGCTGCTCGCCGGGACGGTACTTACCGGTCAGCACACCTTGCCCGAGCGGGGACCAGACGATCTGGGAGATCTGCTCGCGTTCGCACAACGGGATCACCTCAGCCTCGGGCGCGCGCCACAGCATCGAATACTGGGGCTGGCTTGAGACCCAACGCTCGACGCCGGGCAGAGCCAGCGACTCTTCGATCCTCTGCACCGGCCACTCACTGAAGCCGATGTGCCTGGCCTTGCCGGCCCTTACCACTTCGCTGAGCGCCTGCATCGTCTCTTCGAGGGGCGTGTCCTCGTCGTAGCGGTGGCACTGGTACAGGTCCACGTAGTCCGTTTGCAGTCGCTTCAGAGAAGCGTCGATCTGCTTGTGGATCTGCTCGGCTGAGAGCCCCCGGTCGGTGTCGGACATCTGGAAGTACACCTTTGTGGCCAGCACATAGGAGGAGCGCTCGTAACCGGAGAGCGCCTCGCCGAGCACTGTCTCGGCCGCACCGCGCCCGTAGACGTTAGCGGTGTCGATGAAGTTGATCCCCTCCTCGAACGCCGCCTTCACGCAGGCTTGCGCCTGCTCACGCTCGACGCCGCCGGAGTAGGTCAGCCAAGAGCCGAGGCTGATCTCCGAGACCTCGATGCCACTTGACCCGAGCTTGCGGTAGTTCACGGATTGGAGAGTACTCGCTGAGAAGGTCTTTCAAAATGAGCGGTGCGGCTGGGGCGTTCATGGACCAAGCTGGGCGCTGCGGGACGTCGCAGCGCGTACTGGTGGTACGTGTAAGACGTCACGCAGTGATCCAGCGCCGCGTCCAGGGACGAACCAGACGTGCCGATCATTTTGAAAGACCTTCTGAGTGCGCGCGTTACCGCCGCCGCCCCGAAGCGAAGCTCTGCACGGGCGGGGCCACCCGCACGCATACTCACTGCCATCCGGCCACTCAACCGGATCAGGCCAGCGCGACGACGGCGTCGATCTCCACCTGAGCGCCGCGCGGCAGCGCCGCGACGCCGACCGCAACGCGGGCGGGCGGATCCCGCTCAAAGAACGACGCGTACACCTCCCCCACCTCGGCGAACGCTGAGAGATCGGTCATGTAGACCGTCACCTTCACAGCGTCCCGGAGCGACACGCCGGCGGCCTCGCACACCACACTCAGGTTGACCAAGCACTGGCGAGCCTGCTCGGCGGCGCTTGAGCCCACCAACTCACCT
>DATAQR010000142.1:0-2302 GCA_036264565.1 Solirubrobacteraceae bacterium
GATCCCCGCGAGCTTCGTAGTCGGCGAACTGATCCAGGCTCGCACAGGCCGGCGAGAGCAGCACGACATCGCCGCTGTGAGCCACCGCCGCGGCCTGCTCAACTGCGCGCTCGAGCGTCTCGCACTCGTGCGGGGGGACGCCGGCGCCCGCAAGGGCCCGGCCGATCATGCGCGCGTCTTCGCCAATCAGGTAGACGGCGCGGCAAGCGCGCTCTACGGCCCAGGCCAACGGTGCGAAGTCCTGGCCCTTGGCCAGACCGCCAAGGATCAGGTGGACGTTCGCAGCCTCGCTCGCGCACGCCTCCAGCGCGACGAGCGTGCTGGCGACGTTCGTGGCCTTCGAGTCGTTGACGTACCTAACCCCGGCCAGCTCCGCCACTGCTTCCAGGCGATGCGGTACGCCCGGGAAAGTGCGCAGCCCCTCGCTCACTACCGCTGGATCGAGCCCGCGAGCCAAGCAGGCGGCGGCTGCCGCCATCGCGTTCTCACGGTTGTGACGCCCCGGGATTCCCAGCTCGCGAGCGTCGAGAAGCTCCTGGCCCTGCCAGCGCATGACCCCGTCGAGGAGCGACAGATCGGCGTCCGACCCCTCGCCGAAGCGCACCCGCCGCGCCGCGCCCGATATCGTCCCGACATCAAGCCCGACCGGAAGCACGGCCACGTCGGCGGCCCGCTGCTTGGCGAAGATCCTCAGCTTGGCCTGCGTGTAGGCGTTGAGCGTCCCGTGGCGGTCGAGATGGTCGGGCGCGACGTTCAGCAGCACCGCCACCTCTGGAGCAAAGTCGATCGCGTCCTCGAGTTGAAACGACGATGCCTCGCAGGCGATCGTCACCCGCTGATCGAGTCGACCGACCAATCCACTGAGCGCGGTGCCGACGTTTCCAGCTACCGCAACCGGCAGTCCGGCGACGCGGTGGATGTGGCCGATCAACTCGACCGTGGTCGTCTTGCCGTTTGTGCCCGTCACCGCCACGAACTCGTTGGGCAGCAGCCGCCAGGCCAGCTCGAGCTCGCCCATCACGCACTTCTCGAGCGAGCGCGCGCGTTGCACGACCGGCGCGCACGCTGGCACGCCGGGGCTCTTGACGATGGTGGTGGCGCGTCCCACCAGAGGCACGCCACCATCCCCCTCCCCCACATGAAGCTCGACTCCGGCGCCGGCAAGGGACTCCACGCCGGCCGGGTGACCGGAGTCCAATCCGATCACCCGCTCGCCGCGCGCGCGCAACGCCAGCGCGGCGGCCTGGCCAGAGCGCGCGAGGCCGACGACGAGGTAAGGGCTGGGCGGAAGCTCGGGCCGCCTCACCCGATGCTCTGCCGGTAGAGCGTGAAGCCGATCGCGCAGCAGATCGCGGCGACGATCCAAAAGCGCAGGATGATCTTCGTCTCAGACCAGCCCTTCAGCTCGAAATGGTGATGGATCGGCGCCATCAGGAACACCCGCTTGCGGGTGCTCTGAAAGGAGACGACCTGGATCACCACTGACAGCGCCTCGATCACGAAGATCCCGCCGAGCAGTATCAGCAGCATCTCGGTCTTGGTCATCACCGCCAGCCCGGCGATCGCGCCGCCGATGCCAAGCGAGCCGGTGTCGCCCATGAAGATTGTCGCCGGGAAAGCGTTGAACCAGAGAAAGCCGATGCAGCCGCCGACGAGCGCCCCCGCCAGCATCGCCATGTCGAAGTCTTCGGCGATGAAGGTGATGCCGATGTAGGCAAGCAGCACGATCGCTCCGCAGCCGGCGGCGAGCCCGTCCAGGCCGTCGGTGAGGTTGACGGCGTTGGTGGTGCCGGCGACGACCAGGTAGATCAGCACGGGATAGAAGATGCCGAGGTCGATCTGGTAGTCGACGAAGCGCAGGCGCAGCGTGGAGGCCAGATGCGCCTCGTGGGCGGCGATAAACCAAAGGCCGAGTGAGATCGCAATAGTGATCGCCAGCTTCGTGCGCCCACGCAACCCCAGCGAGCGGCGCTTGACGAGCTTGGTGTAGTCGTCGGCGAAGCCCAGCAGCGCGCAGGCGATCGCTGTGGCAAACACACCCACCGAGCGCCATTCGAAGTCCGACAGGATCAGGTAGGGCACCATCACCGCCAGGAAGATGATCACGCCGCCCATCGTCGGCGTCCCGGCCTTCTGATGGTGTCCCTCAGGCCCGTCCTCGCGGATGTGCTGGCCGAACTCGCGGTTGCGTAGGAACTCGATGAACTTGGGGGAGAGAAATATGCAGATGAGCAGGGCGGCCGTGCCGCCGATCAGAACTCTGCCCATCAGCCGCCGCGCGCCTTGGTCAGACGACGGCAGC
>DATAQR010000158.1:0-4067 GCA_036264565.1 Solirubrobacteraceae bacterium
GACGAATCGGGCTCGCTCGCGAGCGGTGCGCATGGATCGGGCAGGCGTCTGGGATCGGCCGCGGTGAGCCCCAACAGAGCCCCCGCGACAACAAGGCTCGCCTGTGCGGCCCGAGCGACCCAGGTGGCGTTCACACGACCATGGACATCGCGGAAACGGCGCACCAGCGGATCGGCCGGCACGATCCCCTGACCCACCTCGTTGCTGACCGCGATCACCGGCGCCGCTCTTTCGGCCGCTGCGGCGGCCGCTCGCGCGGCGTGCTCGGCGATCTCGCCGTCGCCGATACCGGCTGCGAGCTGGTTTGAGACCCACAGCGTCAGGCAGTCGATTATCACGAGCGCGTCCCCGTCCACGCGCGCGAGCGCCGCCTCCAGCTCGAGCGGCTCCTCGACCGTCCGCCACGCGGCCGGCCGCTCCACGCGGTGGCGGGCGATCCGCGCCGCCATCTCCTCGTCCCCGGCGGTGGCGGTGGCTATGAAGCAGACCGGGCCGTCGTAGGCGTCGGCGCAGCGGATCGCGAGCGTGGACTTGCCGCTGCGCGCGCCGCCCAGCAGGACCGAGAGCGCCATCAGAAGTCGATCCCCCGGCGGGCGCGGATGCCGCGATCGTACGCGTGGCGGACCTTGACCATCTCGGTCACGGTGTCCGCCACCTCCACCAGCCCGCCGGGCGCGTCGCGGCCGGTCGCGATGATGTTGACATGCGCCGGGCGGCCGCGGATGGCCTGCAGCACCGCGTCGGTGTCGATCCATCCCCAGTTCATCGGGTAGGTGATCTCGTCGAGCACCACAAGTTGGTGCTCGCCCTCCGCGATCGTCGCCGCCGCGAGCTGCCACGCGGCCGCGGCGCGCCCCTCGCTGCGATCGAGATCGGGCGACTCCCACGTGAACCCGTCGCCGCCCTTCAGCCAATCGACGCCGAGCCTGCGCCCCACCTTCTCCTCCCCGACCTTCCACTTCTCCGACTTGATGAACTGGATCACGCAAACGCGCCAACCGCGCGCCACGCCGCGCATCACGACTCCGAAGGCCGCAGTCGACTTGCCCTTGCCCTCGCCGGTGTTGACGAGCACCAGCGAGCGCGGCCGCTGCTTTGGGGGCGGCGGTGGCTTGGGTGGCTCCACGCCCGGCTGCTTGGACGCGCTCATGCGGTCTTGACTCGGTCGGGCGGCGGCGCCAGGTGCCTGGTACGGTCCTGAATTATAAACGCGCTCACCGGTGGGCACCGCGACTGGGCAGCACGAACACCTCGCCGCCATCGTGCACGACGCGCACGCTCGCGCCGTAGTGGCTTTGGATCGTCTCCTCGCGGAGCACCTCGCGCGCCGAGCCGCAGGCGACCACCTCTCCGCGGTTCAGCAGCAGCAGGCGATCGGCGTACTGGCCGGCGAGGCTCAGATCGTGCATGGCCGAGAGCACCGTCAGCCTCTGCTCGCGCCGCAGCAGGTCCACAAGCTCGAGCGCCTGCTGCCCGCGGCCGAGATCGAGCGCGCTGGTCGGCTCGTCCAGCAGCAGCACGGAGGGCTCCTGCGCGAGGGCTCGCGCTAGCACGACGCGCTGGCGCTCGCCGCCGCTCAGCGAGCCGAGGGATCGGGCGGCAAACGCGCGTAGCTCAAGCGTCGCGATCGCCTGCTCGGCGCAGAGGCGATCGGCGCGCGACTCGCCGGAGAGCGGGCCGATGTGGGGGGTACGGCCGAGTAGCACGTATTCGGCGACGGTCAGCTCCGGTGGCATCTCCGGGCGCTGTGAGACGAACGCGACCATACGCGCGATCTCGCGGCGGGTGCTGGACGCGACCGAACGGCCCGCGAGCTTGACCTGACCGCTGAACGAGATAAGCCCGGCGAGCGTCCGCAGGATGGTCGTCTTGCCGGCGCCGTTCGGACCGATCAGTCCCACCCACTCACCGGCGCCGATCTGAAGCGAGAGCTCGCGCACGACGGCCCTCGAACCGAGAGTCACGGACACCTCGCTTACCTCGACAGTGCTCAAAGGCCGACCCTCCGTGTCCGAACGAGCACGAGCGCAAAGAAGGGCGCTCCGAAGACGGCAGTGACCACACCGATCGGGACTTCCGCGGGAGAGAGCAGCGAGCGGGCGATCACATCGGCTCCAGCGAGAAATCCCGCGCCGGCAACCAGCGAGAGCGGCACTATCGCGCGGTAGCTGCCCGAGACGAGCTGACGGATCGTATGCGGCACGATGATCCCGACGAACCCGATCAGGCCGCTGACCGCGACGGCGGCCGCAGTGCCGGCGGTTGCGGCTATGACGAGCGTTAGCCGTACTCGCCGCACGTTGACCCCCAGCGCGCCGGCCTCCTCGTCACCCAGGCTCAGGACGTCCATGACGCGCCGGTGAGCGACGATCAACCCGCAGCTGATCAGCACATACGGCGCGATCAGCACGACGTCTCTCCATTCGGCGGTGTCGAACCCACCCAGGATCCAGGAGTAGACCGCCCGCAGCGTCTCCGCGTGCTGCTGCTGTGCGAAGGTCTGCACCGCGGTCATGAAGGCAGCGACCGCCACGCCGGCAAGGATCAGCACACCCGCGTTGACAATGGGGCCCGCGGTCCGCGCAAGGCCGTAGGCGCAGGCAACGGCGAGGAGCGCCCCTGCGAACGCCGCTATCGGCAAGACCTCGCTGCTGCTGCCCACCCCTCCGTAGGCGATGGCAAGCGTCGCGCCGAGACCGGCGCCGGCCGCCACGCCGAGCAGATACGGGTCGGCCAGCGGATTGCGAAAGACGCCCTGATACGCCGCGCCGGAGCTGGCGAGCATCCCTCCGACAAGCGCCGCCAGAACCACTCGCGGCGCTCGCACCTGCCAGAGGACCGCTTCGTCGATCTGGTTCAGCCCACGGATATGAAGCAGAGGAAGATGCGAAAGCGCCGAGGAGGCGATCGACGCCGGCTCGATTGGTATTGGCCCCACCGCGAGCGCGAGCAACAGGCAGCCGACTGAGAAGACAGCGATCGAAGCGCCCCACACGCGCGGCACGCCCCTCGCGCGGATCCCCGCGTCCGGCGCGGCCCTGGCAGGCATCCGGCCCGCTCTGAGGGCTGACGCATCGGTCTCAACGGCTGCCGTGTATCGCGACGACGCGGCACTCATAGCGATGCTTTCCCCCGCTCGAGTCGCCTGACCGCGGCCGCCACGGTCCGCACGAACAGCACGATCCGCGGTCCCCACTGCTGGGCGATCGAGTCGTTGAAGGGGATGACGGAGCCGTCCTTGACGGCCGCGATGTTGCGCCACCCGGCTCTGGCCGCCACCGCGGCGGCGGTCTGCTTGCAGCAGACGGTGTCCGCGAGCACGATCAGGTTGGGGTCGCTCGCGATGATGTACTCGTCGGAGAGCTGGGGATACGGTCCCGATATGTGCGCCGCGTCGGCGATGTTCTGAAGGCCTAGCATCGTGTAGATCTGCCCGATGAAGGTGTGCGAGGTCGCCGAGTAGAAGGTGGGTTCGAGCTCGTGGTAGACGCGCAGCGGTCTCTTCGGCCGCGGCGTCGTGCGCACGATCGCGTCGATTTCACTTCTGATGCGGTTGGTCGCGTTCGCCGCGCCCGCGGAGTGACCGGTGGCCTGCCCGATCTGATCGATCTCCCGATAGGCGGCGGAGAGATTGTCAGCGGGTGGCTCGACGAGCACAGGGATTGCGAGCTTTCGCAACTCGGTGGCGATATGGCTTGTGTCTTCGGCCAGCACGACCAGGTCGGGTCGGTACTTCGCGATCGCTTCGACGTTGAGCTCGGTTTCCGTGAGCTGCGTCCGCGGCGCCTGCGAAGGATAGGTGGAGTATGCGTCCACGGCGACGACCTGGCCGCCGGCGCCGGCGGCGTACAGGTCTTCGGTCGCGGTGGCCGAGAGCGAGACGATCCGCTGCGGCAGGCGGGAGATCCTCACCGCGCCGCTCGCGGTCGCGAGCGTGACGGGAAATGACGACGAGCTCGCGTCGCTTGCGGTTCTGTGCACGGCCGTGCTCGAGCAGGCGCTGAGCGCGACCGCCGCCAGCGGCAGCGCGAGCCATGCTTGGACTCTGAATCTGGACACAAAAAACC
>DATAQR010000180.1:0-22384 GCA_036264565.1 Solirubrobacteraceae bacterium
ATCACGCCAAAGGTGCCAAGGGCGCGCGCGCCGCCGGCGGGCAGATCGTGCCCGGTGCCGCGCCCGAGCCAGGCACGATCTTCACCTTCTCCGAGCGCTTCGCGTGCCCCGAGCATGGTCCCTCGCTGGTCGAGCTGGAGCCGCGGATCTTCTCCTTCAACTCCCCGCACGGCGCCTGCGAGCGCTGCACGGGTCTCGGCTCTCAGATGGTGATCGACCCCGACCTGGTCGTGCCCGACCCCTCGTTGTCTGTCGGCGAAGGCGCGCTTGCGCCCTGGGCCAACAGCGCCTCCAACTATTACGAGCAGGTCTCAGAGGCGATCGCCAAGCGCTACGAGGTCGACCTGTTCGCCCCTTGGGAGGAGTTGCCCAAGGAGCATCGCGAGTTGTTCCTCTCAGGCACCAATGGCGAGCCGTTGCAGATCACCTACCGCAACCGCTTCGGGCGCTCACGCTCTTACGCCACGCGCTTCGAGGGGGTGCTCGCGAACCTGCAGCGGCGCTACCGCGAGACCGACTCGGAGTGGACGCGCGAGAAGATCGAGGAGTTCATGTCGCTGCGAGCCTGCCCGGAGTGCGGCGGCGCGCGGCTGCGACCGGAGTCGCGCAGCGTGCTAGTGGCCGGCACCCGGATCGAGGATTTCTGCGCGCTCTCCGCCCGCCGCGCGCTGGAGTGGCTGGATGACATCGAGCTCTCGGAGACCGACCGGCACGTCGCGCGGCTGATCCTGCGCGAGATCGTCGAGCGGCTGCAGTTCCTGGAGAACGTCGGCATCGGCTACCTGTCGATGGACCGCGCCGCCTCGACGCTGTCCGGCGGCGAGGCGCAGCGCATCCGCCTGGCCACGCAGATCGGCTCCTCACTCGTGGGGGTGCTGTACATCCTCGACGAGCCCTCGATCGGGCTGCATCAGCGCGACAACGCCAAGTTGATCGCCACGCTGCAGCGGCTGCGCGACCTCGGCAACACCGTGATCGTGGTCGAGCACGACGAGCAGACGATGCGCAGCGCCGACCACCTGGTCGACCTCGGGCCGGGCGCCGGCGAGCACGGCGGCTGGATCGTGGCGCAGGGGACCGCTGCGCAGGTGCAGCGCGTGAAGGAGTCGCTAACAGGGCAGTTCCTGGCCGGCACCCGCACGATCGACGTCCCGAGCACGCGACGCGCGCCCTCCGGCTATATCGAGATCCTTGGCGCGGCCGAACACAACCTCCGCGACGTCGACGTGCATGTCCCGCTCGGCACGCTCACCTGCGTGACAGGGGTGTCAGGCTCGGGCAAGTCCACGCTCGTCAACGAAGTGCTGTATAAGGCCGTCGCCAACCGCCTGCACCGCGCCCGTCAGCGACCCGGCAAGCATCGCGCGATTAAGGGGCTTGAGCAGCTCGACAAGATCATCGCCGTCGACCAGTCGCCGATCGGGCGCACGCCGCGCTCCAATCCCGCCACCTACACCGGGCTGTTCGACGTGATCCGCGACCTGTTCTCAAAGACCCAGGAGGCGCGCGCTCGTGGCTACAAGCCGGGGCGCTTCTCCTTCAACGTCAATGGCGGGCGCTGCGAGGTCTGCCGCGGCGACGGGCAGATCAAGATCGAGATGCACTTCCTGCCTGATGTGTACGTGCCCTGCGAGCAGTGCGACGGCAAGCGCTACAACCGCGAGACGCTGCAGGTGAAGTTCAAGGGCCGCTCGATCGCCGAGGTGCTCGACATGCCGGTCGAGGTGGCGCTGAAGTTCTTCGAGCACATCCCCAAGATCCGCCGCCGCCTGGAGACCCTCGACGCGGTCGGCCTCGGCTACATCCGCCTCGGCCAGCCCGCCACCACGCTGTCGGGCGGCGAGGCCCAGCGCGTCAAGCTCGCCACCGAGCTCTCCAAGGTCGCGACCGGTCGCACCCTGTACATCCTCGACGAGCCCACGACCGGGCTGCACTTCGCCGACGTGCAGCGCCTGCTGGAGGTGCTGCAGCGGCTGGTGGACGCCGGCAACAGCGTTGTTGTGATCGAGCACAACCTCGACGTGATCAAGTGCGCCGACCGCCTGATCGACATGGGGCCGGAGGGCGGAGAGGAGGGCGGGATGGTGATCGCCGCCGGCACGCCCGAGGAGGTCGCCGCCGAGCGCGCCTCGCACACAGGCGAGTTCCTGAAGGAGCTGCTCACGCCAAGGCCAAAGCGCAAGCCGCCACAACGCAAGCGCCGCGCCAAGGTCGCAGCGTGACAGCAGACCAGGCTCGCTTGTGGTGGGCAAAGTGGAAGTGGTACGAGCGCAACTCGCTCCCATGGAATCGGCTGGCTATCCATCGCGAGATGGCAAAACGTGAAGCATTTGTACGTTGGCCAATACAGGGAAACGTGTTGGAGGCGCTACGCGAGGAACGTTTGGAGATAGGCGCAAACGCTTTGCTGGAGCCGAACGTCTGGATTACGGCACCCGGCTCGGCACGCGTGCGGATCGGTCAGGGGACATTTCTGAACGTGGGAGTGATGATCGCCGCGCAGGAGCTGGTCGAGATTGGCGATCATTGCATGCTCGCCAATGGCTGCTTCGTCAGCGACTCGTCTCACCGCTACGGCGACCCCGCCAAGCCGATCACTTGGCAGGGCTTCGAGAGCAAGGGACCGACCCGCATCGGTGATAACTGCTGGCTTGGCACTCACGCCGTCGTCACCAGCGGCGTGACGATCGGCCAGCGCTGTGTGATCGGCGCCGGTAGCGTCGTCACCAAAGACGTCGAGCCCTATTCGATTGTCGCCGGCGCGCCGGCGAAGCTGATCCGCAAGATCGACTACGACAGCAGCTCGTGCAGCTCCGCCAGCTCCTCGGCGTCGATCGAGTAGCCGTGCTCGGGGCCTGGGTAGCGGCCTGAGCGCACATCCTCCGCGTAAGCCGTGACGCCCGCGTTCATCTCCTGCTGGATGTTCGCGTAACGCTTGACGAAACGGGGGCCAAGGCCATCGCGGATGCCGAGCAGGTCGTGGAAGACGAGCACCTGGCCGTCGGTGTCCGGGCCGGCGCCGATGCCGATCACCGGCACCTCGATGTGCCCCATCAGCTCCTTGGTGACGGCGCTGGGGATCGCCTCGAACACGATCGAGAAGCAGCCGCTGCCCTGCAGGGCCAGCGCCTCGGCACCGATTCGCGCGGCCGCGCGAGCGTTGCGTCCCTGCGCCTTCCAACCGCCGAGCGCGGTCGAGCTCTGCGGGGTCAGGCCGACGTGACCCATCACTGGGATGCCGGCCTGGACGATCGCGCGCGCACGCGAAGCCGAAGCGGGACCGCCGCCCTCGAGCTTGACCGCCCCGCAGCCGGCCTCCTTGACCATCCGCACGGCGCTCGTAACGGCCTGCTCGTCGCTGATCTCATACGAGCCGAACGGCAGGTCGCCGATCATAAGCGGCGTCTTGCACCCGCGGCGAACGGCGCGCGCGAGTACGAGCATGTCGTCCAAATCCACCGGTGTCGTGGAGGAATAGCCGAGGATCGTCGTCGCGGCGGAGTCGCCGACCAGCACGAGATCGACGCCGGCGGCCTCGGCGGCGCGAGCACTCGGGTAGTCGTAGGCGGTGACCATCACGATCGGCTCGCCCAGCCGCTTCTTCTCGGCGAGCAGCGGCAGGGTCATCGGCAGACGGCCGGGGTCGGACGGGACGGCGCTCGTGCCTGCAGCGCCGGTGGTGGGGACGTCGGGATGGTTTGACATGGGTGCTTCCTCTCTGACGTGGTTGACGCTCTACGCGAGCAGGGTCGCCACCTCGTCGTCGACGGTGATGATGCGGTTGGTGTTCGCCTGCACGTGAACGACGCGAGGCTCGTAGTGCTCCATCTCCTCGCGCGAGTACTGCGCATAGGAGATGACGATGATCGTGTCGCCGCGATGAACGAGCCGCGCGGCGGCGCCGTTGACCTTGATCTCGCCGGAGCCGCGCTGTCCGGCGATCGTGTACGTCTCAAAGCGGGCGCCGTTGTCGACGTCGACGACGTGCACCTGCTCGTGCTCGAGGATGTCGCCGGCCTGAAGCAGCTCCGGATCGATCGTGATCGAGCCGACGTAGTGCAGGTCGCAGTCGGTCACGCTGGCCCGGTGGATCTTTGACTTGAGCATCGTGCGCTGCATGTTTGGCTACCTGCTCTCCTTGTCTGGGGGATAGAGGATTGCGTTGTCGATCAATCTGGTCTTGCCGATCCGCGCCGCGAGGGCCAGCAAGGCTGGTTCGGTCAACTGCGCCACCGGCTCAAGCGTGAGCGGATCGACCAGCTCGACGTATTCGACCCGCCCACCCTCGACGTCGAGCTTGTCCATCGCTGCGCGCGCCAGCTCGCGCAGCGCGGCACCCGAATGCTCGCCGGCGGCCGCGGCCACGCGTGCAGCCTCCAGCGCCTCGAACAGCGCGACGGCGCGCTCGCGCTCGTCTGGTGAGAGCCGCGCGTTGCGGCTGGACATCGCTAGACCATCGTGCTCGCGCACGGTCGGACACGTCTCGATCGCCACGGGCAGGTTCAGATCGCGCACCAGGCGGCGGATTACGACCGCCTGCTGTGCGTCCTTCTGACCGAAATAGGCGACGTCGGGCGCGACCATGTTCAAGAGCTTCGTGACGACCGTCGTGACACCGCGAAAGTGCGCCGCGCCGCGCACCTCGCCCTCGAGTCGGTCGGTCAGGCCGTGCACCTCGACCGCGGTGGCGAATCCTGCCGGGTATACGTCCTCGGTCCCCGGTGCGAACAGCAGGTCGGCGCCGGCTGCTTCGGCAAGCTCGTGATCGCGCCCCTCGTCGCGTGGATAGCGCTCTAGATCGGCGCGCTCGTCGAACTGTGATGGGTTGACGAACAGCGAGACGACGACCACATCGCATGCTTCGTGAGCGCGTTCGATCAACGACAGGTGGCCGGCGTGCAGGGCCCCCATCGTCGGCACCAGGCCGATCGCGAGATCCTCTCGGCGCGAGGGCTCAAGCGCCGCTCGCAGCTCGACCACTGAGCGCACGACCCTCGTGCGCTGTACGCTCTCGGCGCCAAGCGCCGCCACAGTAGAGGTAGATCCTGTCATTGGCTCGGTCCAGTTCCCATCTGGGGATACCGGTCGCGACTGCTCCAATGGTAACGCCTGATTCGGCTTCTGGCTAGAGTCTCGGCCGTGGAGACGGGCCTGTCGGCCGAGCAGCGCCGCGAGGCGCTCAAGCAGGTGTTCGCGCAAGCGCAGAGTTGCGTGCGCTGCCAGGAGTTGGCGTCCACCCGCCAGAACGTCGTCTTCGGCGCCGGCAACGCCGACGCCGACCTGATGTTCGTGGGTGAGGCCCCTGGTGCCAGCGAGGACGCCCAGGGCCTGCCGTTTGTCGGTCGCGCCGGCAAACTGCTCGACACATTGCTGGGCGAGATCGGCCTGCAGCGAGCCGACGTGTTCATCGCGAACACCTTGAAGTGCAGGCCCCCCGGCAATCGCGACCCGCTGCCCGTGGAGATCGAGAACTGCCGCGAGTACCTCTACCGCCAGGTCGAGCTGATTCAACCACGCGTGATCTGCTCGCTTGGCAACTTCTCGACCAAGCTGCTGCGCGGCGATCCGACCGGAATCACCCGTCTGCACGGTAGGCCCGAGGAGCTCACGCTTGGCGCTCGTACCGTGCGCCTGTACCCGATCTTTCATCCGGCTGCGGCCCTCTACACCCCGCGCATGCTCGAGACCTTGCGCGAAGACTTCGCGCGTCTGCCTGAGCTGCTTGCCCAGCCCGAGCCAGAACAGCCCCAGCCATGGCCTGAACCCGAGCCCGAGGTGACCACTACGCACGCCACGCCACCGGATCCGGTAGACCAGCTCGATCTGTTCTGATCCAATTCGTGGTCTACCACATATAAGGATTTGAACGCGCTCGTGCAGCCGCTAAAGCGTGCTTGACGGACTGCCGATATCGAAGCATCTCCATCCTCCCAAGCACCACGGCCGGCTCGCGATTCCTCTCCCGCGAGCCGGCCGTTTTTTTCGCTTGGACTACGCTTATCGCGTGCTGGCACGCATCCTCGAGACCTCGGGCCCGAGCGAGACCGAGGCGCTGGGCGCGGAGCTCGCCGCCGCGCTGAGGCCGGGCGACGTCGTGCTCGTGCGCGGCGAGTTGGGTGCCGGTAAGACCACGCTCGTGCGCGGCGCGGCAAGGGCGCTGGGGGTGTCAGACCCAGTCACCAGCCCGACGTTCGCTATCGGGCACCGCTACCGGGCCGATGGTGCCACCGTCTCGCACCTGGACCTGTATCGCCTCGCGACCCTGCGCGACGAGGAGCCGGACCTGCTTGACGACTACCTCGGCCCCGGTCGGATTGCGTTCGTGGAGTGGCCGCACGAGGACGCATCTGAGCTGCACTCGGCGCGCCTGATTGTGACGATCGAGCATGCCGGAGCCGACGTGCGGCGGATCGTTGTTTCCCCGGGGCTGAGCGCTTGATCGTGCTCGCGATCGACACCGCCACCTCGGCGACCGTCATCGGCCTGCGCTGCGCTGACGGTCGCGTACTGGAAGCGCGCGATGATCCGCGGCCGGGTGAGCGCCCGGGGCATTCGACGTGCCTGCTGCCGCTGGCTGCGGGCCTGCTGGCCGAGTCCGGTTTGGCTTGGCGCGAGGTCGACCGGATCGCTGTGGGCGTCGGCCCCGGCACATTCACCGGCCTGCGCGTGGGAATGGCGAGCGCCCACGGCTTGGCGCAGTCCAGCGGGGCGGAGCTGGTGGGCGTCTCAAGCCTGCGGGCGCTGGGGCTCGGCGCTGAGGGTGGCTCTCCTGTGCTCGCTGCGATTGACGCTCGCCGTGGTGAGGTGTTCGTAGCCGGGTATCACGGTGAGGTGGAGTTGTTCTCGCCCCGCCCCGCCCAGCCGGTCGCTGTGCCAGGCCTGATCGCCGAGCAGGGCGGTGCATTCATGAGCGAGCCCTGCATCGCCGTCGGTGACGGCGCGGTGCGCTATCGCGCCGCGTTCGAGGCGGTCGCCGCGCAGGTGCCCGAGGATGGCTCGGCGCTGCACCGTATCCAGGCAGCGGCGCTGTGCGAGTTGGGCGTATCCGCGAGCGCCGGAAGCGGTCCGGTTCTACCCGACTACCTGCGCCGCCCCGACGCCGCGATCGCGCTCGAGGGAGCGGCGCGCTGATGGCTTCGGTTGTAGAGGTCCAGGCCGACGGCTCCTTCTCGGTCGGTGTGCGCGAGCTGGCCTACGCCGACCTGCCGCGCGTGATCGCGATCGAGCGTCGTGCCTTCCCGACGCCGTGGTCGCTGGCGATGTTCGTGCTGGAGCTGTCCAAGTCTTCAGGCATCTGCCTGGCGGCGGTGGACGGCCGGCGACTCGTTGGCTACATGATCTGCTCGCGCTACGACACCGTCTGGCACGTGATGAACGTCGCCGTCGATGTCGACCACCAGCACCAGGGCGTCGCCTCGGCTTTGCTGGCCGAGCTGTTCGCGCGCATCGGTGACGCTGACGCTCGTTACACGCTGGAGGTGCGCCGCTCCAACCACGTCGCGATTCACCTGTACGAACGCGAAGGCTTCCGCGCCGCGGGCTTGCGCCGCCGCTACTACCAGGACAACGGCGAGGACGCCCTGGTGATGTGGCGCACGCCGGCGACGCTGGCGGGCACGCTCGACGATGTTCCCGGGATGGGTGGGGATTAATCGATATGACCGTCCTGGCGGTCGAGACCAGCTGCGATGACACCTGCGTCGCGGTTGTAGGCGAGGACGGCTCGATCCGCTCGAATGTGATCTCCTCACAGCGAGCCCATGACCGCTTCGGAGGCGTCGTGCCGGAGATCGCTTCCCGCCATCACCTTGAGCTGATCGACGTCGTGGTGGAGCGCGCGTTGCAGGAGGCGGACGTGAAACTGGACGAGATCGACCTCGTGGCGGCCACGCAGGGCCCGGGCCTGATCGGCGCTCTGCTGGTGGGCTTCTCGGCAGCCAAGGGCATCGCGGCTGCGCGCGAGCTGCCATTCGCGGCGGTCGATCACATCCAAGGCCATGTCGCCGCCAACTTTCTGCTCGGAGAGTCAACCGCGATTGAACCCCCGTTCTTGTGCCTGATCGCAAGCGGTGGCCACACACTGCTGGCGCACGTCCGCGAGCACCACGGCTTCGAGCAGATCGGTCGCACGCTCGACGACGCCGCCGGTGAGGCGTTCGACAAGGGCGCGCGCATGCTCGGCCTCGGCTACCCGGGCGGGCCGGCGCTCGAGCGCCTCGCGGCCGAGGGTGACCCGCAGGCGTTCGAGTTCCCGGCCTCGGGCTCGCGCTCCCGCGGTGGTCGTGGCGCCACCAGCGACTTCGCTCGCAGCCTCGACTTCTCCTTCGCGGGCTTGAAGACCTCGCTGCTGTATCGCACGCGCGAACTCGGCGAGGACGCTTTGCCGGCCTGTGCCCCCGATCTTGCCGCCTCCTACCAGGCCGCGATCGTCGATCACCTGCTGCTGCGTTGCGAGCAAGCACTGGAGCGCACGGGCCTCGACCGTCTGGCGGTAGGCGGCGGTGTCGCGGCCAACAGCGAGCTGCGACGCCGGCTGAAGTCGCTGGGCGTCGAGCTGCATGTGCCGCCGATGGCGTTGTGCACGGACAACGCGGCGATGATCGGCAGCGCCGCGCGTTACGCGCCGCGAATCGCATACCCCGCCTACCTCGGCCTGGACGCCTATGCGACGGGCGAACGCCCGGGATCGCGGTAATCCTCACGGAAGAGATTGAAGGTCGAGATGCCTCCCGTTGACCGCAACGAACCGAAGCGAGGGCGCGCGTCCGATTCGCGGTATTCGCTGATGGAGTTCATGTGCGAGTATCCCGACGACGCCGCATGCCTGGACATGCTCTGGCGCGAACGCCACAAGGTCTCGCACAAATGGCTACAGGGCTATCTCAATGAGTTCTGCTGGCGCTACAACCGCCGACACTCGTCAGACGATGTTCCACCTGCTGGTTCAACGAGCCGCAAGCCCACAGCCTGACTAGGCTCAAGACCCTTGCAATAGCGACCGATATCGGCTATGTTTCTTCTACTCTCGCCTCCCTTTGGGAGGCTTACTCGGGCGCCTTTGGCGCCCGTTTCTTTTAAGGGGTGGCGATGGAGAGGATCGTTGGATTCATCGACTTTGGCTTTCTCAAGAAGGCCGGATGCCGCCCGCTTGCGGCATCTGCAAGGCGGTTGACGCCCAAGCCAGAGGGGGTCGTGAACTGGCTCAGGAGCTTTCAACCCAACGACCCAAATGCCTTCCTACGGGCTTATTGGTACGACGGTGCCTTTGATCCTCGCCACGCGCGGCACAACGCCCAGCGTAGATATTTCGACACGATCGCGGCCACTCCGGGCATCCAACTCCGGCTCGGGCATCTTCAGGAGCTAAAGCCGAAGTGGCAACACGCCGTCAGAGAGGCACTGAAAAGCGCCGGGCTGGATCGTGCCAAGTTCGAAGAACATTTCCAGTTCCGTCCCGATCTCGGCCAAAAGGGCGTAGACACCAGGATCGCGCTCGATCTTGTCCGCCTCGCACAACGCCATGCGTACGACGTAGGAGTCTTGATCGCTGGCGACCGCGATCTTGCGGAGCCGGTGAGGCTCGCTCAAGATGAGGGACGACGCATAATCGTGGCCGCTCCGAGCCAAGCCTCAGTGGCTATTGAGCTCAAGCAGTTGGCTGATGAGGTCATCGAGCTTACCCCCACGATCCTACGGTCGATGTTCGACGTAGTAGCTGCGTCATCTCCTGCGAGCACTCAGACGGCGCCCGCGACTATCGTCGAGAACAACCGCAAATCCTAGCTCGACTCCTTGCCAGTTGGCGGCCTAGGCTGGGCTACCTTCCGTATTGCTGCACGAAACGTGCTGACCATCGGCACGGGAATCTCTATCGGCTTGCCCTTCTTGGGCTGAGTCGGTTGGGTAGGCTCCCGCTTCTTGGCGACCACTGATTTAGAGGGTAGCGGCCGGGCGTGCGTGTATTGCGGTGGCGGTCCGCTCAACGCTGAGCACGTCTGGCCTCAGTGGATCGCCAAGTACCTGCCTCACGAGAAGGCCGAGCACTATCGGCTCACCGAATCGGCCGATGGTCAGGAAGTCCAGCCTCGGGGCTTCAGATACCCGTTCACGACCGAAGCCCGTTGCGTGTGCAAACCATGCAACGAAGGGTGGATGCATGAGCTTGAGAGGAGCGCCGAGCGCGTTCTTGCGTCTGCGATCCAGGGTGACGCGGTCGTGTGGCATGAGTGGCGACAGGCGATAGCGGCCACATGGGCGCTGAAGACCGCAATGATGGTCGAGCACGCCGACGCGCCGCCGACGCGCACGATCCCACGACTCATATATCCGCCATTTCGGCAGTTCTTGCGACCAACCACGATGACGCAAGTGTGGGCTGCGGATCACGTCGGCGAGAATCCACATCCCTTTGGTCACGCTCAACTACGGGCGCAGGTCGTTGGACCCGAAGGAACCGTTGAACCAGACGATGCTGAACCGTATGTGCTTGTCGTCGGAGCGGGCCAACTCGTCTTCTGGATCGTTGGGCATCTCGTACAGGGCGCTGCCCTCTACCGGCCAAAAGCCAGCATCACGTCCAAGCTCATCCCGATCTGGCCCGTCAGGCCCGAGGCATCCTGGCCGCCGTCCGAGTCGATCGTCGGAGACGACGGCCTCCGTGAACTCGTCCTGTCCGTGGGCTCTCCCTAGAAACGCCCGACATGCAGCCGCAGGCGCATCCAGCCAAACCGAGAGCGGAGTACAAGTCGATCGCCTCCGCTGCGACGGTCGCACGCGTGGCCCACACGAACTCGCCGCAGCGATGGCACGAAACGCTAGGCTCGAACTCGGACGGACCTATACCTGGCGTGAAGGGATATGCGTGAGCGTCGTCACGCTGTACGGCAGTCCGGAGTGTCATCTCTGCGAGCAGGCGCGCACGGTGCTGCTGCGGGTGCGCCGCGACCACGATTTCGAGCTGGTCGAGCGCGACATCACCCGCGAGGATGAGCTGCATCGCGCCTACCTCGAGCGGATTCCGGTCGTCGCCCTCGATGGCGAGGAGTTGTTTGAATTCTTCGTCTCCGAGCGGGAGCTGCGCGCGCGGCTCGCGAGCCATTAGAGTCAGGGCGATGGCTATCGACCAGCTGACCGATGCCGCTGAGGCGGCATACGAGGATGGCGCCGGCGGCTCTGAGCGGCTGTCGCTGGGCGTGGCGGCGCGGCTGTCGCGCTACCTGCAGGTCCTAACTCAGGCCAAGAAGATGGGCAAGGAGACGATCTCCTCCCAGGAGCTCTCCGACTACACCCACGTCAATTCGACTCAGATCCGCCGCGACCTCTCGGGCTTTGGCAAGTTTGGCAAGCGCGGCGTCGGCTACAACGTCGAGTCGCTCGTCTCGCAGATCCGCAAGATCCTGCGCACGGCGGGCCAGCACAACATCGCCCTGCTCGGCGCTGGGCACCTGGGCAAGGCGATCGCCTCCTCGGACATCTTCGCCGACCACGGCTTCCGCGTAGTGGCGATCTTCGACGTGGACCCGGCCAAGGTGGGCACGAAGGTCGGTAGCCACAGCGTCCGCCATACCGGTGAGCTGCGCCGGCTGGTCGAGGAGGAGGACATCGTCGTCGGCGTGCTGGCCGTCCCCACCGACGCCGCCCAGGGCCTGGCCGACGAGCTGGTCGCGGCCGGCGTGAAGATCATCTTCAACTATTCCGAGTCGCTGCTGGTGGTGCCGCCGGAGGTCACTGTGCACACTTCGAGCCCGGCGGTCGATCTGCTGTATGCGCTGTACTTCTATTTGACCTGACCCGTGCGGCCGCTGGGTGGCCGCGGAGCTTCCTAAGCTTGTCTAGCGCGCCTTCGCCGGCAGCCCCTTCGCAACCGCAATCATGACCGTGGATCTCGACAAGGCAGTTGAACGGTTTGCCCAAGCCACTGATCTGACGGTCGGGATCGAGGAGGAGTTCGCGTTGCTCGACCCGGCGACGCTCGATCTCGTCCCCCGCTTCGAGGAGTTTCGCCAGCTCGCCCATGAGCGCGATCGGCTGTTGGCCGACTCGATCACCGGCGAGCTGATCCGCTCGGAGATCGAGATTATCTCCGGTCGCGGCGAGAACTTCGCCGAAGCGCTGGCGCTGCAGCGCGAGCGCCGTCGCCGCCTGTTCGCGCTGGCTCGCGAAGCGTCCGTGGCGCTGTCGGCCACCGGCACCCACCCGTGGGCGGACTATCGCGAGCAGGCGATAATCGACACCGAGCACTACCGGCGCGTGGAGCAGGGCCTGAAGTACGTGGCCTGGCGCAACAACACCTTCAGCCTGCACGTGCACGTCGGCATCAGGAACATCGATCGAGCTGTGCGCGTGTGTGATCGCCTACGCCCCGTGCTACCGCTGCTGCTGGCTGTATCGGCCAACTCGCCGTATCTTGACGGCCGCGACTCCGGGCTTCATTCGGCGCGCACGCAGAGCTTCACCCGCAACTTCCCCCGCTGCGGCATCCCCGACGCCTTCGGCGGCTGGGCGGCCTATCGCGAGTACATCGAGCTCCTCCTGCGCACTCGCTCGATCATCGAGTTCACGCAGGTGTGGTGGTCGGTGCGCCCGCACTTCGAGTTCGGGACGGTCGAGGTCAGGATCTGCGACGCGCAGAGCACGGCCTCGGAGTCCGAGGCGATGGCGGCCCTGATCGTCGCCTGCGTGGCTCAGGCCGCGCGCGACGTGGACGAGCAGGTGCCATTCGCCGACCCGCCGCCGCGCCTGATCGAGGAGAACATGTGGCGCGCGATCCGCTACGGCCAGGGCGGTGCGATGATCGACTTCGACTGCGCCGAGGAGTATCCGGCCGCGGAGATCGCCGAGCGGCTGGCGCGCTGGACCGAGCCGGTGCGCGCCGAGATCGGGCTCGACCCGGTATTTCCCGAGCGCAACGGCGCCCAGCGCCAGCGACGCCTAATCGAGGCGGGAGAGCCGCCCGAGGAGGTGTTCGCGGCCTGCGTGCGAGAGACCGTGCAGAGCTATTCCCAGGAGGTGACCGTATGACCGATTCGACCGCGGAGGCCCAGGCTCAGCCGCAGTCGCCCGCACAGCCCAGCGAGGAGGAGTTGCGGGCCGCCTATGAGGCCGAGCTGAATCGCATCACCAGCGCCGACCTACTGCTGCAGACGGCGGCGTCGTTGCTGAACCTCGGCGCCCGCCGGCTCGGCCTGACCGGGGCAGGCGAGGCCGAGCGCGATCTTGGGCAAGTGCGCGACGCGATCGACGGCGTTCGCGCGCTGATACCGATCCTCGAGCGTTGCAGTGCGAGCGAAGTCGGCCCGTTGCGCGACGCGCTCTCCCAGTTGCAGATGGCCTACGCCCGCGAGGCTCCGCGCCCGGCGCCCGGGCAGACGTCGGCTGAGGAGGCTCCCGCAGCCCCCGGCGCCGGGACTGGCGCCGCCCCCGGCACACCGGCCCAGCCCGTCCCGGGAGCGGGGCGCACTGGCCAGTCCAGGCAGCCCGGTCCGGCCGAGTCCAGCGGACGTCTGTGGGTGCCTGGCCGCTGAGACGCCCTTCCGCCCGCGCACCCGATAGACTGCGCGCGCCTTTACGCTGGGTTTTGCGCTCGTAGGGAGCGGCCCGTGCGAATACTGTGCGCGCGAATATCCTCGCGCGGCACGCCAATCAGACCGCGGAGGATTTCTGTTGAGCAGCTTTCTGACGGACCATGGGGTCGTCGTCGCCCTGGTATGCGCCGCCTGTGCCGTTGCCTACGGCCTCCTGACCACACGCGCCCTGCTGGCGCTCTCGCCCGGCAACGAGCGGATGCAGAGCATCTCGCGCGCCGTTCAGGAAGGCGCGCGCGCCTACCTGAACCGCCAGTACACGACGATCGCGATCGTCGGTGTGGTGCTGTTCGTGGCGCTGATCTTCGTCCAGAACATCGCCGTCGCCTGCGGCTTTGCGATCGGCGGGATCCTGTCGGGCTCGGCCGGCTACATCGGTATGAACGTGTCGGTACGCGCCAACGCCCGCGTGGCCGAGGCCGCTCGCGGCGGCGTCTCGCCGGCGCTGAGCGTCGCCTTCCGCGGCGGCGCGATCACCGGCATGCTCGTCGCCGGCCTGGCCTTGATGGGGCTGGCTGGCTACTACGGCCTGCTCACCGCCGTCTTTGGCGACAGTCAGAAGACAGCCGTCGACGCCCTGATCGGCCTCGGTTTCGGTGGCTCGCTGATCTCTGTCTTCGCCCGTCTTGGCGGCGGCATCTTCACGAAGGCCGCCGACGTGGGGGCTGACATCGTCGGCAAGATCGAGGCCGGCATCCCCGAGGACGATCCGCGCAACCCGGCCGTTATCGCCGATAACGTCGGCGATAACGTCGGCGACTGCGCCGGCATGGCCGCCGATCTGTTCGAGACCTACGCTGTCACGGCGGTCGCGGTGATGCTGCTGGGCGTGCTCACCTTCCACGAGGCGACTCAGGTGGTGATGTTCCCACTGATCCTCGGCGGCGTCGCGATCATCGCCTCGATCATCGGCACCTTCGCCGTGCGCTCCAGCACCGGCAAAGTCGAGCTCGCCCTCTACAAGGGCCTTATCCTCTCCGGCGCGATCGCCGCCGCGGCGTTCGCGCCGGTCACCTACTGGCTGATGAAAGACCTCACCTTCAGCCAGGTCGGCAGCGCCGTCAACGCCCCCTCTTGGGGCAAGTTCTACCTGTGCGCCCTGATCGGCATCGGCGTCACGGCGCTGCTGTTCGTGATCACCGATTACTACACCTCCACCCGCTTCTCGCCGGTCAAGAAGACCGCCAAGGCGTCGGTCACCGGGCACGCCACCAACATCATCCAGGGCTTCGGCTCGGGCCTGCAGGCGACCGCGCTGCCGGCGCTGGTGCTGGTGCTCGGCATTCTCGGCGCCTGGAAGCTCGCGGGCGGCGGAACCACCGGCATCTACGGCATTGGCGTAGCGGTCATGGGCCAGCTGTCGCTCACGGGCCTGATCGTCGCGCTCGACGCGTTCGGGCCGATCACCGACAACGCCGGCGGCATCGCGGAGATGGCAGAGCTGCCGCAGGAGGTGCGCGACGTCACCGATCCGCTGGACGCGGTCGGCAACACGACCAAGGCTGTCACCAAGGGTTACGCGATCGGCTCGGCCGTGCTCGCCGCCGTCGTCCTGTTCGCCGGCTTCCAGCAGGAGCTGGCCGACAAGTCAAACGGCAACTTCATCGCCTTCGGCATCAACGAACCGCCCGTCCTGATCGGGCTGCTGCTCGGCGGGTTGATGGTGTGCCTGTTCGCCTCGCTGTCGATGGAGGCCGTCGGTCGCGCCGGCGGCGCTGTCGTCGAGGAGGTGCGCCGCCAGTTCAAAGAGCACCCGGGGATCATGGAGGGGACCGAAGAGCCCGACTACGCCACCTGCGTAGACATCGTCACCCGCACCGCGCAGCGCGAGATGATCCTGCCCTCGCTGCTTCCGATCGGCCTGCCCGTAATCGTCGGCCTGATCGACCAGAAGGCGCTGGGCGGACTGCTGATCGGCGTGATCGTCGTCGGCTTCTTCTTCGCCGTCCTGATGACCGCCGGTGGCGGCGCCTGGGACAACGCCAAGAAGCTGATCGAGGACGGCGCCTTCGGCGGCAAGGGCTCAGAGGCCCATGCGGCCTCGGTGACCGGCGACACCGTCGGCGACCCGTTCAAGGACACCGCCGGTCCGGCGATCAACCCGATGATCAAGGTCGCCAACATCGTCGCCATCCTGATCATCCCGCTTATTACTTGAGATCCCGCTGAGAACCTCGCCCTGCCCTAAGCTCGTCGGAGACCGGACATGAATGGGCGGCAGGTTCATCGCACTGGCACCTGGGCGTTGTCGCTCGCGATGGTCGCGATCGGCGTCGCCCTTGCTGCTGAGGCGATCGGTGGTAACGGTGGCGTGATATCGATCCGGCTGCTGCTCGGGTTGATGTTCCTCGCGGCGGGTGGCGGCCGCATCTACGTGGAGGTTCGCCGGAGCCGACGGGCATGAGCGCGCACGGGGGCTCGCGGGAGCCGACGGGCACGGGTGCGCCCGCCGCTCGCGACGGGCACGAGGGCCGCGACGGGCGACTGCACGCCGCCGAGCTGACTGAGGGCGCCCGCACGACCCTGCGTCACAGCCTCGGCTCGCCGATCCTGTTCGCCGTCGTCTACACCTCGCTGGCGAGCGCTGTCTTCTTCTCGCTCGGGGTGGTCGCCGACCACGCGCTCGGGCTGACGCCCGTCGTGTTCCTGATCGCCGCCGTCATGTTCGGCGTCACCGCGATGAGCTACGCGGAGGGGGCCTCACTACACCCCGAGCCAGGCGGCTCGACCGTGTTCGCTCGCTACGCCTTCAACGAGCTCGTCAGCTTCGTCGCCGGCTGGGCGATGCTGCTCGACTACGTGATCCTGATCGCCGTCACCGCGTTTGCGGCGACGCAGTACCTGAGCGTGTTCTGGGCTCCACTCGGCCACAGCGGCGAGGCGCTGTTGCTGTCGATCGCGATCATCGCTTTCGTCGTCTTCACATCGATCCGGGGCTATGCCTGGCGGCGCGAGTACCGCATCGGGCTGATCGTCGTCGCCGCGCTCGTGCTCGAGCTGATCGCGATCGCGATCGGGCTCGTACAGTTCTTCGACGCCAAAAAGCTGGTCTCGCAGGTGCACCTGGGCACGGCGCCGACCTGGTCGGGACTGATCTTCGCGTTGACGGTGACGACAATCGCCTTCACCAGCGTCGAGTCGGCCTCCGGCCTGGCGGGAGAGGTCAAGGCCGGGCGCGGCGCCCTGCGGCGGTTGATCGCAAGCGGCACGGCGACGGTCGTGCTCGCGTACGTCGGCGTGGCGATTGTCGCCGTCACGGCGCTGCCGCTCCCAAGCGCCACCACGCCCGGACACAACTTCACCGACGCGCCGGTGATCGACGTGCTGCGCCAGTTGCACCCGCACTCGCTCTCGCAAGTGTTCGTCTACCTGATCGGCGCGGTGGCGGCATGCACGCTCGTGGCCGCCGCGGACTCGGCGATGCTCGGTCTCTCGCGGCTGGCCTACTCGCTATCCGTCAACCGTCAGATCCCCAGTGGGCTTGGCCGCCTGCATCCTGGGCGCTCGACGCCGTATGTCCTGATCCTGCTGGCCGGCCTGATGGCCGCGGCGCTCGTGATCCCCGAGAGCCTTGACTTCCTGGTCGGCATCTACGCCTTCGGCGCGATGCTCGCCTTCACGATCGCCCACCTGTCGGTGGTGAAGATGCGCTACTCCGAGCCACTCGGCAACCGCGCTTATAAGACGCCGTTCTCGGTGCGCCTGCGCTGGCCGATCGGCGGTCCCGCCGACCGTCGATCGGTCGAGGTGCCGCTGCTGGCCGTCTTCGGCGCGCTAGTCTGCTCGGCCGGGTGGATCGCCACGATGGTCGTGCACGAGCCGGCCCGCTACGTCGGGCTTGGCTGGATGATCGGCGGGCTGCTGCTGTACGTGATCTACAGGCGCGCGGACGAAACCTCGCTGCTGCGGCGCGTCACCGTGCCGGTGGAGGCGTTGCGCGCCGAGCAGCTGCCCGAACGCCAATACGGATCGATCCTGGTGCCATTGTCGGGAACGCGTCTGGATGAGGACATGGTGCAGACAGCCGCTCTGCTGGCTGCGGGCGAGCCCACCGAGGAGGACGAAGTCTCCACAATCGAGGCGGTGTGGATCTTCGAGATGCCGATGTCGCTACCGCTAGACGCACGCCTGCCCGACGCGCAGGTCAAGCACGCGCGCCAGGCGCTGGCGCGGGCGAAGGCGGTGGGGGAGGAGTACGCCGGTGTGCAGGTGGCGACCGCCACGATCCGCGCTCGGCGCTCGGCGCAGGCGATCCTCGAGGAGGCGCGTCGCCGCGGCGTGGAAGCGATCGTGCTCGGTGCCGAGGAGCCTTCGCGGATCAGGGGCGGCTCGCGCTTCGGCGGCCGCGGCGGGCCGCTTGAGAACTTCGTGGGGGAGGCTACCAAGCAGGTTGTCAGCAAGGCCAAATGTCGCGTGATCGTCACCGCGCCCGCCGCCCGGGACGAGCCGGAGCTGGCTGCCGGCGAGGAGCCGGAGCCCGTTGCCCGCGGCGAGTAATCTCCAGTCCATGTTCGTCTTGATCGTCGGAGCCGGCCGCGTAGGGTCGGCGATCGCCAAGTCGCTGCTCGCGTCCGGGCACGAAGTGTCCGTGCTGGACGAGGACCAGCTCTCCCACGAGCACCTGGACGCCGGCCAGGCGCGCAGCTGGGAGGAACTGGACGGCATGTTCACGCTCGGGACGGCGCTCGAGACCGACGCGCTGATCCAGGCTGGCATCGAGCGTGCAGACGTGTTCATCGCCTCCACCGACGGGGACAACACGAACCTGATCATCGCCCAGATCGCCCAGCGCCGCTTCGGGGTGGCGAAGGTGCTCGTACGAGTGATGGACCCGGCTCGCGCGGCGTGGTACGGCGAGCAGGGCCTGCACACGATCTCTCCCACCAAGCACGCGATCGAAATGTTCGAAAGCGCGCTTAGCGCGGACCCGGCCTGAGCCTGACGTGAGCAGCGAGGTATCCACGTGTACGTGATCATCGTCGGCGCCGGCAAGGTCGGCCGCAACCTCGCGCGCGAGCTGGTCAACAAGGGCAACGAGGTAACCCTGATCGAGTCCTCGCGTCCGCGCTACCTGGCGCTCGAAGAAGAGTTCGAGCACGCACTGCAGTACGGCGACGCGACCGAGCTGTGGGTGCTCGAGCGCGCCGGCATTCAGCGCGCCGACCTGGTGATCGCCGTCACCGGTGATGACGAGGACAATATGCTCGTCTGTCAGGTCGCCAAGGAGAAGTACCTGTGCGAGCGGATCATCGCTCGCGTCAACAACCCGCGCAACTATGACCATTTCAAGCTGCTTGGGATTCAGCCGGCGGTGTCGGCGACGGACCTAATCTTGCGGCTGATCGAGCATGAGGTGCCGCGGTATGGCCTGGTGCACCTGCTGGCGCTCGAAGAGGAGCGCTTGGAGATCATCGAGCTGGAGGTGAGCGCCGATGCGCCGGTGGTCGGTCAGAGCGTCTCGGAGATCGACCTGCCTGAAGGCAGCCTGGTCATCTCGGTGCTGCGTGAGGGTTCGGGTTTCGTGCCGAAGGCCGACACGGTGATCGAAGCGGGGGACGAGGTGTTGCTGGTGCTCGATCCCGGCCTTGAGCCGGCGATCACGGCGTTCTTCGCGCCCGGTGGGGCGCGGGCTGGGGCTTAGCGACGCACCGAGACTATTGGTTGTCCAATCGTAGGGCCTGAAACGCGAGCACCTCCGTGAGGGCGTCGTAGTGACGGTCCACATGGATTACCGCCGCTTGGTGCTGCTGTGCGCATGAGGCGATCAGCAAGTCGGGAACCGGTATGCGATGACGTTCCCGTTCGCCAAGTTCACGATGAGCAGCGACAGCGGTCCTGATGGTCTCGGCGTCGATCCGCAGTTCATGAAAGGAATCGAGCTCTTGCTCGATCTCTTGATAATTTTCGCTCGATCGAGCGCTGTGGAGGATCTCCAGCCTCGTGATCGCGCAAACGCACAGATCACCGGCGCTCTCGGGCGGCATATCTACTGCTCTGACGAACGCCGACTTGTCCAGTAGGAGCCACCGCCGCCGGGGAGCCGATGCTACCTCCATGCGCTGTCTGTCAGGAGCGCCTCGGTGTCGACCAGTCCAGGAAGTTTGCGCAGCGCCTCGCGCTGTCGCTCGCGACGACGGGTCGCATCGGCCTGCTCGTCGCCAATCCGTAGCGATGTGTGGCCGGCCTCGGCGAGTCGCAACAACAGCTGCTTGCGGTCGGTGACATCCGGCCAGCGACGCTGGGCGTCGTTGAGCAACTCTCGCACCGAGCCTGTATCGGTGATCGTGTATCGCGGCTGAGTGGTTGGCACGAAGAAAGTGTAGCACGTCAAGAAGAAAGTGCGGCACCGGATCGCCGGGGGTTTCGCCCGGCCCAATTGTCGGTCTGGCCATGGCAGTTGGCGCAAAGGATCTGCAGGTTCTCCAGGCGGTTGTCGTGTCGTTCTCCGTTGACGTGGTGAAGCGCAAGGGGGATCGGGCATCCTCTCCACTCGCTCAGGCCGCACGACTCGCATCGGCGTCTCTTGATGCCTGCCGCGAACAGTCGTTGCTTGAGATGGCCGCGATTGCGCCGAGGTCCCGCTACAAGCAATTGATCGAGAGGTATCCGTTTAGGTCGCGCGGTGATCGCACCGCGCTTGATTGCGGCGTGCCAGCTTTGCATGTTGAATCCGAACAGGGCTCGGCACTCCCTCGCGCTATGTCCTTCGTCGTAGAAGCGGCGGATCACGCTCCAGTCATAGCGACTTGCGCATCGGTGATCGATGTCAGCACCTAGGCGGGTTGCGTGGTAGGTGACGGTTGAGCGAGCGACCTCCAACGCCTCCGCAATTTCGGCATGCGTCTTGCCCATGGCCAACAAGCGACGGACACTCTCTTTTGTGACTTTCGGTGCCGCGACAGGTCCTCTTCGCTTAGGCACCTCATCCACCTGACCCTCTGCCCGCTGTTGGTCGCGCTGCAGCGCCTCGGCGTGATACCCGACGGTCGATCGGGCTACGCCGAGTCGGTGCGCGATCTCATTCATGTTCAGGCCGGCAGCGAGCAGCACGGCGACCTCATTGCGAACATTGGACACGAACAGATGTTCCCATAGGTGTCAGACGAATAAAGCTCACGGATATCGATGATCGTGGCTATCCTGTGGGTCGCAGTGCGGGGTCATCTAGTGGCAAGATGCGGGACTCTGAATTCCGTCACGGTGGTTCGAATCCATCCCCCGCAGCTAAGCGAGCTGTGGCCAGCCGGTGCCTGAGCGACGCCTGTACTTGTTGGGTCACGCCACGGTGTGCAGCGCCCAGTCGCGATACAGGGCGTAGTACCTGCCCTCGGCGGCGATGAGCTCGTCGTGGGCGCCCTCCTCGGCGATCTGGCCGTGTTCGAGCACCACTATCCGGCCCGCCTGGCGGATGGTCGACAGGCGATGCGCGATCACGATCGCCGTGCGGCCTGCCAGCAGCCGGCGCAGGCCTTCCTCGATGCGGCCCTCGGTGTGCAGATCGACGTTGGATGTGGCCTCGTCGAGGATCAACACGCGCGGGTCGGTGATCAACGCGCGGGCGAAGGCGATCAGCTGGCGCTGGCCGGCTGACAGCTGGGCGCCGCGCTCGCCGACTTCGGTGTCGTAGCCGTGCTCCAGCTCTGAGATGAAGGTGTCGGCTCCTACCGCCCTCGCCGCCGCTTCGATCTCCTGCTGATCGGCATCCGGGCTGCCGAAGGCGATGTTCTCGCGGATCGTGCCGGAGAACAGGAACGCCTCCTGCGGGACGATGCCCATCTGCGAGCGCAGCGTTCCACTCGCCACGTCGCGCAGGTCGTGGCCGTCGATCAGGACCCTGCCGGCGGTGGGGTCATAGAAGCGGGCGGCGAGCTTGGCGAAGGTGGACTTGCCGGCGCCGGTCGCACCCACGAGCGCGACGGTCTGACCCGGCGGGATGTGCAGGTTGATGTCCTGCAGCGCGAGCACCTCGTCGGGGCCCTCTCCGCGCCCGTGTCGCCGGTAGGCGAACGACACTCCCTCGAAGTCGACCTCGCCGCGGATGCGCTCCAGCTCGATCGCGTCGGGCTTGTCGGTGAGGTCGGGCTGCACGTCGAGCAGCTGGAAGATCTTCTCCAGTGCCGCCATCCCGGACTGGTAGGTGGCGTACAGCTGCGAGAGCTGCTGGATCGGTTCGAACAGGAACGAGAGCGTCAAGACGAACGCCACCACCGTGCCGGTGGTGATGTGCCCGTCGATTGCCTGATAGCCGCCATAGAGCACGATCACCGCCATCGCCACGCCCGAGAGCATTTCCACCGCCGGGAAGTAGCTGGCGTTGAGCTTGACCGTGCGCATGTTGGCCTCGCGGTTGTCCTCGTTAAGCGCGGCGAACTGCTCTTCGTGGTGGGCCTCGCGGGCAAACGTTCGCACCACTCTGATCCCAGACAGCGTCTCCTGTAGGTAGGCGGTGATCGAGCCGATCGTCTCACGCGTGCGTCTGAATGCGCTGGCGGAGACGATCCGAAACCAGATGCTGCCGGCGCCGACGAACGGGATGATGCAGAAGGTGATCAGCGCCAGTTTCACGTCCAGGTACAGCAGCACCCCGATCGCCCCGATCAGCGTCAGGCCCGATTGAAACAGCGTCACGACCGAGTCGGTCACGAGGCTGTCGAGCGCCTCCACGTCGTTGGTGATGCGCGAGATCAAAACTCCCGCGGGGCGACTCTCGTAGAACCCGATCGGGAGCGTCTGCAGGTGCGTGAAGATGCGCAGACGCAGGTCGGCGAGCGCCCGTTGGCCCACCCAGCCGACGAGATAGG
>DATAQR010000014.1:0-6951 GCA_036264565.1 Solirubrobacteraceae bacterium
TAATCTTCCGCTGCTAATGCCCAAGATGAAGACGCACTCCGGCGCGAAGAAGCGCTTCAAGCTCACCGGCACCGGCAAGGTGCGGGCGCGGCACTCGTTCTCGAGCCACATTCTCGAGAAGAAGTCGCCCAAGCGTAAGCGGACGCTGGCTAAACCAGTGATCCTTTCCGACCACGACACCCCGCGTGTTAAGAAGATGCTGGGGCGGAGCAAATGACCCGCGTCAAGCGCTCTGTTCACGCGCGCAAGAAGCGCCGCTCGACGCTTGAGCTGACCAAGGGCTTCCGCGGCGAAGCGAACTCCAACTACAAGCGTGCGAAGGAGGCCTTGATGAAGGCCGACGCGTACGCCTACCGCGACCGGCGCAACCGCAAGCGCGACTTCCGGCGCCTGTGGATCACGCGCATCAACGCGGCCGCACGCCAGAACGGTATGAGCTACTCACAGCTGATGCACGGCCTGTCCAAGGCCGGCGTCGAGCTTGACCGCAAGGTGCTCGCGGACATCGCCATCCGCGACGCTGACACTTTCCGACGTTTTGTAGAGACCGCCCGCGAGGCGTCGGCTGCCTGACCCGGCAATCGACACGGTATGACCTCTCGGGCGCTGCTTCCTTCGGGACGGCGCCCTTTTTATTGCAATGACACCGATCACATCACCCCACAATCCGAGACTGAAGCAGCTACGCAAGCTGGCCCGCTCGCGCGAGCGTGAGCGCACGGGCCTGTTCGTCGCCGAGGGCGAGGACCTGGTGTTGGCCGCGCAGGCCGCGGGTCGCGAGCCGGTGTTCGGCTTCTGCGCACCGGGCGTCGAGCTGGGCGCGTCGGGCGCCGGCATCCCGGGCTTTGAGGAGATCGCGCCCGAGCTCCTGGCCGACGTCTCGACGTTGGGGTCGGGCACACGTGCGATTGGTGTCTATGAGCAAGAGTTCAATGTGTTCAAGGCCCCCCTTTGCGTTTATTTGTACGCAATCAAAGACCCGGGCAACGTGGGAACGGTCCTACGCAGCGCACTGGCGTTCGGCGCCGCGGTCGCGCTCGGGCCGGGTTGTGCTGACCCGCACTCGCCCAAGGCCGTGCGCGCGAGCATGGGGGCGATCTTCGCAGTGCCGATCGGCCGCGTCACCGCGATCGACGAGTTGCCGGGCGAACGTGTGGCGCTTGTCGCCCACGCCGGCAAGCCGCTCGCATCTCTGCAGACGACCTGCCCAGTCACGCTGCTCGTAGGCGCCGAGCGCGACGGGCTGCCACAGGAGGTCACCGACTCCTGTGACCACGTCGCGCACATCCCAATCGCGAACGAGTCTTTGAATGCGGCGATGGCCGCGACCGTGGCTCTCTACGAGATGACGCGTCAGATAGATGGATTGACGGATAGAGGGGCCCGGCTCGCCTCCCTGCGGTCGGCTGCGCCACCCTCTAGGGTCCCCGCCAGATGATCGAGCGGATCGCACAACTACAGGCGCAAGCGAGCACTGAGATCGAAGGCGCCGCCAGCAGCGAGCAGGTGCAGGAACTGCGCGTGCGATATCTCGGGCGCAAGGCCGAGCTGCCCCAGATGTTGCGCTGCGTGGCGACGCTCGAGCCCGAGCAACGCGGGCTCGTCGGCAAGGCGGCCAACGAGGCACGGCGCGCACTCGAGCAGCTGATCGAGGCAAAGGCCGCCCTGCTCGACGCGGGCGAACTGCAGACGCGTCTGAGCGAGGACGCCGTTGACGTGACGCTGCCGGGAACTCCGCCGCAGCCCGTGGGGCGGCTGCACGTGTTGACGGCGACGATGCGCGAACTGGAGGACATCTTCCTCGGGCTCGGCTTCACGGTGCTCGAAGGCCAGGAGGTCGAGACCGTCCACTACAACTTCGACGCGCTCAATCATTCGCCGACGCATCCGGCGCGGGCGAAGACGGACACCTTCTACCTCGCCGACGATCTGGTCTTGCGGACGCATACGTCGCCGATGCAGATAAGAGCGATGGAGGCGCATGCGCCGCCGTTGTATGTGGTGATCCCCGGACGGGTGTATCGGCCAGACAGCGACGCAACGCATACGCCTCAGTTCCATCAGATTGAGGGGCTGGCGGTGGATGAGGACATAACGCTTGCCGACCTGAAGGGGACATTGCTGGCGTTTGCAAAGAGCGTGTTCGGTGACGAACGGGATTTGCGTCTACGCCCGCACTTCTTCCCGTTCACCGAGCCAAGCGTCGAGGTCGACGTCTCCTGCTTTCACTGTTCAGGGAAAGGCTTCATGGCCGATGGGTCGCGCTGTTATCTGTGCAAGGGCGAGGGCTGGTTGGAGGTGCTCGGCGCCGGCGAGGTCGATCCCAACGTCTACTCCTATGTGCCCACCAACGAGCACAACTCGCCGGGCTATGACCCCGAGAAGGTGCAGGGGTTTGCCTGGGGGATGGGCGTCGAGCGGATCGCGATGCTCAAGCACGGCATCCCTGACCTGCGGCTCTACTACGAAAACGACTTGAGATTCCTGGAGCAGTTCGGATGAAGACACCGCTGAACTGGCTACGGGAATACTGCGACCCCGACCTCGACACCAACCAGATCGAGGAGCGGTTGACGATGACCGGCACGAAGGTGGAGACGATCCTTCGCCACGGCGCGCCCTCAGTAGAGAACTTCGTCGTCGCCAAGGTGCTGTCCGTCGAGGCGCATCCCAACGCCGATAGGCTGCGCGTCTGCAGCGTCGATGTCGGCGCGGGCGAGCCGGCGACGATCGTCTGTGGCGCGCCCAACGTCGCCGCCGGTCAGACCGTCGCTGTTGCGCTGCCCGGCGCGGTGATGCCGGGGGGCATGAGGATCAAGGGCGCCAAGCTGCGCGGCGTGGCCTCCAGCGGCATGATCTTGGCCGCCGACGAGCTGCAGATCGACTCCGATCACGCCGGCATCATGGTGCTCGACGAGCTGATCCTCGCCTGTACCCGCGAGGGTGACGCCGAGCTTGCACCTGGCGCCCCCCTCGCAGACGTGCTGAGCGTCGGCACGGACGTGCTCGAGCTCGAGATCACGCCCAACCGGCCCGACTGCCTCGGCGTCTACGGCGTCGCCCGCGAGCTGCACGCGGCCACCGGCGCGCCCCTGGCGCCCGAACCGTGGACGGAGGACCCCGGCAGCGCCGGCGAGCTCAGCGCCGCCACCGTCACCGTGCAGTGCCCGGACCTGTGCCCACGCTTTACGGCGCGTGCATTCGAGGACGTGACGATCGCGCCCTCGCCGCTGTGGCTCAAGGCGCGGCTGAGCGCTGCTGGGCAGCGGCCGATCAACAACGTCGTCGATATCACCAATTACGTGATGTTGCTGACCGGGCAGCCTTTGCACGCGTTTGACCTAGACCGTGTCGCCGGCGGCAAGCTGACGGTCAGGCGCGCGCGTGAGGGTGAGCAGGTGACGACGCTGGACGGTCAGGTGCGCACCCTCGACTCCGAGATGGTCGTGATCGACGATGCGCTGGGACCGACGTCGATCGCCGGGATCATGGGCGGCGAGCGCTCGGAGGTCCATGACGGCACGACGCGCGTGCTGATGGAGGTCGCCAACTGGAGCGGGCCGAACATCCACCGCAGCTCCTGGGCGCTCGGCCTGCGCAGCGAGGCTTCCGGGCGCTTTGAGAAGGGGCTCGCCCCCGAGCAGTGCCTGCACGCGCAGGCGATCGCGACGAAGCTGATGATCGAGCTGTGCGGCGCGCGGCTGCTGCCGGGCACGATCGACATCGGCGGGCCGGCGAAGCCGCCGATGACGATCCGGCTGCGCGAGCGGCGGGTCGAGTCGATTCTGGGAATGGCGGTGCCGCGCGAGCGCCAGCGGGAGATCCTCGTCGCGCTCGATTTCGCCGCCGTCGACGCGGTGGCCGATGTGCCCGGCGGGACTCCCGGCGCCGCGCCCGCGGGCGAGCCCGCGCTCGACGTGACCGTGCCACCGCTGAGGCGCGAAGACATCACCCGCGAAGCCGACCTGATCGAGGAGATCGCGCGTATCAACGGGCTCGGCGAGCTGCCGGCGACGCTGCCCGCGCGCCGCGGCGCGTACGGGCGGCTGTCAGACACACAGCGCCTGCGCCGCCGCGCCGTCGACGCGCTGGTCGGGCGCGGACTGTATGAGGCGGTCGGCTGGACGTTCACCGCCCCAGGGCTGTACGACCGGTTGCACCTACCCGCCGACGATCCCCGTCGCCGCGCGCCCGTGCTCGAAAACCCGCTGTCAGAGGACCAGTCGCTGCTGCGCACAACGCTGCTCGGATCGCTGCTCGACGTCGCCCGCCACAACGTAGCGCGCGGGATGGCGGATCTGCGCCTGTTTGAGGTGGGGAGGGTGTTTGCGCTGGATGGCGATCGCGCGGTCAGTGAACGTGATTCGGTGGCGATGATGTTGACTGGCCGGATCGCGCCTGTGACGTGGGGAGCGGGCGAGCCGGCGAAGGCCGACTTGTTCGCCGCCAAGGGAGTACTGGAAGCCCTCGGTGAGGCGCTGCGCGTCGAGTTCGAGTGCCGCCCGGGCGAGCAGCCGTTCCTGCACCCGGGGCGATCGGCGGGCGTGCTCTGCGATGGGGAGCAGATCGGCTGGCTCGGTGAGCTGCATCCGCTCGTCGCGCGCGAGTGGGATCTCGACGGCGCGGCCGTGATGGAGCTTGACCTCGACCGGTTGCTGGCGCTGGCGGCGGCCGGGGAGCACGGTTACCAGGATGTGATCTCCTACCCGGGCCTGCGTCAGGACCTGGCCGTCGTGCTCTCCCGGGACGTTCCCGCCGCGCGGGCGACCGAACTGGTGAGGGCCGCCGGCGGCGACCTGCTCGACAGCGTCGAGGTGTTCGACGTGTATGAAGGTCCCGCCCTCCCGCCCCCCTCCTCCGAGCAGGTGGGGGAGGGCCGGCGCTCGCTGGCGCTGTCGCTCAGTTTCCGCGCCTCCGACCGCACACTCACCGACGCCGACGTCGTGCCGCTGCGCGAGCGGATCGTGCAGGCGCTGGAAGAGCTGGGGGGTGAGCTGCGTGGCTGAGCAGATCTTCCAGACCGGCTCGCCGCGTGTGCTGGTCGCCGGCGCAACCGGATTCGCGGGGGCGCTGGCCGCGCACCTGCTCTGGCGCCATCCCCGCGTCGAGCTGGCCGCCGTGACCGGACGCTCGGACGTCGGCGAGCTCCTGAGCGACCTATATCCGCGCTACCGCGTGCCGCTGCGCCTGCAGGAGCTCGACACCGACGAGCTGGGCGAGATCGACGCTGCCGTCGTCGCCTACCCGCACGCGGCCGCAGCGCCGACCGTCGCGGCTCTGCTGGAGCGCGAAGTGCGCGTCGTCGACCTGAGCGCCGACTTCCGCCTCAGCGATCTGGCCACGTACGAGCGCTACTACGGCGCCCACCCACGCCCCGACCTGCTCGACCGGGCCGTATACGGGCTGACCGAGCTTCACCGCGAACGAATACCGCAGGCGGCAATCGTGGCCAACCCTGGTTGCTACCCGACGGCTTCCGTGCTCGGCCTTGCGCCGTTGGCGCGCGCCGGCCTGATCGCCGACCTGGTGATCGACGCCAAGCAGGGGCTCTCAGGCGCAGGGCGTGCCGCCACCTGGCAGACGCATTTCTCCAACAGCGGCGAGAACATCCTGCCCTACAACATCGTTCATCATCGCCATACGCCGGAGATCGAGGAGCAGCTGGCCGGTTTGGACCCCAACTTGGCACAGCTGAAGGTGCAGTTCACGCCGCACCTGGTGCCGCTCGACCAGGGCGAGTTGGTCAACTGCTATGTGACGCCCGCACGTGCCGTCGAGCAGGACGAGCTCGACGTGATGTATGAGGACGCTTACGCCGGCGAGCCGTTCGTCGAGATGTCCGCGACGCCGTCGGAGGTGCGTGACGTGCGCGAGACGAACATATGCCGCATTCACGTCGCCGCCAGCGAGCACACCGGCAAGCTGGTCGTGCTCTCGGCGATCGACAACCTGTGGAAGGGGACCTCCTCGCAGGCCGTGCAGAACCTCAACCTCATGTACGGCCTGCCCGAGATAGAGGGCTTGTTGTGAGAACCGAGGCCCGGCATAGTGGGTGGGGCTCATCGGCATGAGCGCCGGCATCGAGATCCGCGGCGATCAGGCGGCTGCCGGGCCGCCACAGCCCTTTTTCCATTCGCGCTGGGTGCAGGCGCCCGAGCACGTCCGCGAGCTCGGCCCCGACGCCGGGCTGCCGGCCGGATTTCGCGCGGCCGGTGTGGCCTGCGGGATCAAGCCGTCAGGCAACCCCGACGTCGGGCTGCTCGTCTGCGACTCCGACGCGCCGGTGAGCGCGGCGCGCTTTGCCGACACTGGCGCGCCCGCCGCGCCGGTGATGCTCAGCCGCGAGCGCTGCACGCTCTCTTCGTTGCGCGCAATCCTCGCCAACTCCGGTTGCGCCAACGCCGCCACCGGCAAACGCGGGGTGGATGACGCGGCCAAGACGCAAGGGGCCGCGGCGATGGCGCTCGGGATCGAGCCCAGCGAGGTGCTGCTTGGCTCGACCGGCGGCATCAGCGACTACCTGCCGGTCGAGCAGATGCTGCGCGGGATCCTCGACGCCAGCCGCGAGCTCTCCCAACGCGGCGACGTCAGTTTCCAGCAGGCGATCCAGACGACCGATGCGTTCGAGAAGCGTGCCAACCTGGCCGTGTCGCTGCCCTCCGGTGAGGTACGGCTGAGCGGGCAATGCAAGGGCGCGGGAATGATCTCACCGCGCTTCGCGACGATGTTCTGCTTCGTGCAGACCGACGCTCAGCTCGCGCCGGAGACGGCGGAGCTGCTGCTGGCGGTGTGTCTGAAGCGCTCGTTTGACCGCTGTTCGGTCGATGGGCAGCTCTCCACCAACGACACCGCCGCGCTGATCTGCTCGGGCGAGAGCGGGGTCGTGGTGGCGCCAGAGAGCGATGACGAGCTGCGCCTCGGCGAGGCGCTGGACGCGCTGATGCGCCAGCT
>DATAQR010000025.1:0-8410 GCA_036264565.1 Solirubrobacteraceae bacterium
CGAGAGGGGCTCGCGACCGCCTTGCTGCGCGAGGCGGAGCGCCGTCTGCAGGCACACGGAGCCGCCAGGTTCACAGCGATAGTCACCGACGACGATCCCGATGCGATCGGCTTCTGGGCGGCGACTGGATACGAACAGCAGAAGAGCCGAGCACGGTTCGTGCGCAACCTTGGCCCCTGAATCTCGCGCCTGATTGGACCCTGGCCGGCGTCAGCCCGCGACCGGAGTGAGCACGAGCACGGGGATCGTGCGTGAGGTCTTCCGCTCGTACTCCGCGAACTGCGGCAGACGCTCGGCTTGGTCGCGGTAGAGGCGCTCGCGCTCCTCGCCGGTGGCCTCGCTGGCGTGCACCGCCAGGGTCTGATCGCCGACCTCGATCATGGTGTCAGGATGGGCCTTGAGGTTGTGATACCAGGCAGGATTGGTCGGTGCGCCGCCCTTGGAGGCGAAGATCGCGTAGCGCTCGCCGTCGCGGAGATATGCGACGGGGTTGATGCGCTCGGCGCCGGATTTAGCGCCGGTGTGGTGGACGAGCAGGATCGGCATGCCTGCGAACATGCCGCCGACGCGCCCGCCTTTGGCACGGAACTCGTCGATTACCTTGGCGTTGAAGTCTGCAGGCGATGTCGACATGGGCACGCTCCAGTGGCCGTTGATCGGGGAAACTAAGGTGCAACCAGTCTAGGAGGCCTGTGCGAGCGACGAGTGAAACGTGAGACAGATGCTCTCTGATGTTCTGGTCGGTGCATGTGATCGGGTAGGCTCACCAGTGTCCGCTTCCCGCGCTTAGACTGTCCTGGTGGCCTGACCGTAGATGAAGAACTCGGGCGTTGCCTGCACTTGCGCGTCCCACCCCAGGTCGGCAAGACGCCGGCCCAGCGCGCGGGACTCGTAGAAGCGCTTGACGATGCGAAACTCACGGCCATCGGCAAGCCGCCGGGTCATCGTCTCCTCCCCACGATCGGGCAGCCGATGATCCGCAGCGGAGGACAACTTGCTCGGTAGGCTGTCCACGAAGAAGACCCTCCCGCCAGGGCGAAGCGTCTGCGGATTCAGCACGGCTCGCGGGGAGGGTCTTGCTCGACGCCGAGCGCCCGTTGCATCCACGCGACATCGTGCCACGCGCCGAACTTCCAGCCGATCCGCCGATAGACGCCAACCGGCTCGAAGCCCATCGCTCGGTGCAAGCCCACGCTCGCCTCGTTCGGTAGCGTCATACCCGCGACAGCCATCCGGTAGCCGCGCGCCACGAGCCGCTCGAACAGCGCCTCGTACAGCGCGCGACCCCAACCAGCGCGTCGCCGACCCCCCTCGACGTAGACGCTGACCTCGCACGAGAAGCGGTAGGCAGCCCGCTCTTTGTGCGGCCCGCCATACGCGTAGCCGAGGAGCCGGTCGTCGTCTTCGAGCACGACCCACGCGTGCCGGCGCGTCGCCGCCGCGATGCGTTCGGCCATCTGCGCGGGCGACGGCGGCTCGCCCTCGAAGCTGACGGCCGTCTCACGCACATACGGCGCATAGATCGCCGCGCACGCCGGCGCGTCGTCCTCACTCGCATCTCTCACCGTCGCACCGGGCACGCTCGGCCTTAGGATACGCGGACGCGGCCACACGCCTCCTGCTCCCAGCGTGAACCGCAGCGGCGGCTCGCTCGGACAGCAGTCGCGCGCTCAGCGTCTGGATCCTCAGCGATGGTGAGGTTCAGGCGGCGGGTTTGGGCAGTAAATGGGCAGTAACGCGGCGGCCACGGCGCGGCGAGGCGATTGCTGCGCCTCGCCGCACAGGCCGAAAAGCCCCTGTCCTAGCGGCTTTTCGGGTTATCGGGGCGAACGGTTAGAGTTCGCTTGAATGCAGGGGATTCGGGCTTCTGCATCCTGTTTGCAGCCCTCCAGACCACCTCGATGCCGGGCTTGCCGCTCGCCCACTCCCGGCGTATGCCATGTTGAACGTCCGTATAGCGATCCACACCCCTATGGTCGTATTCCCTGCCCCGCGGGAGGACGTGCCGGACGGGTACGGTCTGTGTGGCGCGGTCGTAGTCGAAGATCACGCGCCAGTCGCCCACGCGCAGCCGGAAGTGCGCGCTGCCCGTGAGCCGCCGGACATCGAGCGAGCGATCATCGGCGCTGAGACGATCCAACGCTCCCAAGACCCGCGCACGGATCGGCGGATCGAGGCGTCGCAGCTCCTTCTCGGCGGTGCGCGTGAAGCGCAGCGCTCGCTCGCCGCTCACTAGGCTCCGAGGCCTTGCTTCACCTTGGCGTAGGAGACGGTACGACCGGCGGCGATGTCCGCATCGCTGGCGGTGAGCGCTGCGTGCTCCTCGGGGCTCAGCGGCTCGTCGTCCTCGGGACGCGAGTCCAGCCAGTCTCCGAAGCTCTGATCGCGCGTAGCTATTTGCCCCGGACAAAGTCCGGGCTTGAGAAGTGAAACGGCCGCGCTTGTGGGCGCGGCCGTTTCTGCGAGTTGGCGCTCTGTGGGAGCGGTCGATCGGGAAGTTTGTCAGGCGGCCTGGACGGCGAGGGTGTCGAGGTTGTAGGCCAGGATCGCCCACCCGACCCAGGTTCGGGCGCCCTGGTGTCTTCGTAGTCGTGATCGGCGTGGCCATAGCTGCGCTTCAGATGGCTGATTCGCGCCTCGCAACCGACGCGGTAGCTGGCCAGTCGCTTGCGTGATCGGCGTGCTGCGGGCTGCTGGCGCCCGGCGATGAACACTCTGCTGTCGGGCAGCGCGTGATTGCTCGCCTCGGGCGGGAAGCCACCGTCCAGTGCGACCTCGCGGGGTTTGAGCCCGAGACGTGTCAGCTCCTGGGCGGTCGTCGGCAGCAGCTCGCTCTCATTCGGTGAGCCGATCCTGCTCGCAGCCGGCAGCAGCAGACCACGAGCGCCAGGCCGCGTGTTCGGGGTGAGCTCGGCCAACTGGAAGACGTAGCCGAACTCGTAGCGCTTGCCGAGCTTGCCCTTGCCGATCGGGCGAGCTTCGGGGTCGGCCATGGAGACGACGCGATCTGTGATCTTCTCGCCAACCAGGCGCTTGGTGATCTGCCCGGTGACGGTCGCGGCCAACTCGGCGCTCTGCTCGAGCTGTGCTGCTGCGGCGAGCTTGCGCTGCGCTCCACGGCCCCGCGCCGACGCTCGGGCCTGGGCGGCCAGCTTGCGCGCCTCACGGATCGAACGCGCCACCAGCTCGCCGGCCTGCCCGGTCAGCTTGAGGACCTGCTCACGCGCGGCTCCGGACGCTCCCAGCCGTCGCCCGGCGGTGCGGCCGATCAGCCGCAAGCGGCGCCCGGCGGTGCGAGAGCGATCCTGGACGTGGTGGGCGCCCTCACCGACCAGCGCCGCCAGACGAGCGCCCTCGCGCGCCAAACGACGCGTGGCGTCCAGCGCCAGCGCGGCATCCGAGGGCCAGCGAACATCGGACTCAACGACGGTCGAGTCGACGCGCATCGCGCGCGCCGTGAAGCGCTTCTCACGGATCGCCTTCTCGATCAAGACCCGCGTCATCTCGTCGATGACCTCGGGCCCAAGCCGTCGCGCGAGCTTTCTGAGCGTCGACTCGTGCGGCACAGACGCGATCAACGACAACCCGCAGAACCGCCGCAGATGCAACGAGTCCGAGACCTCCCTGACAAGCGTCTCATAACCCCACCCCGAACGCTGCTTGACGACCATCAAACGCACGAACAACGACATCGCGATCGTCGGGCGCCCCTGCCCACGGGCCGACGCCTCCCATCGCTCAGAGATCGGCTCAAACAGCCGCGGATCGCTCAACAGCACATCCAGCCGGGCGAGATCCCCCGGCAGTTCACGGACCTCGATCGGCAACGCCTCATCAAACAGAGACTCGACCTGCTCACCAGAAAGACGCAGCACCGCAACACCTCCAGAATCGACCAACTCGCACACACGATTCTGGCCCTCAGACCGGATGGAAAGACCGACTATTTCCGGGGCAAATAGCTAGCGGCGATGGCATCGGTTGACGCTCACAACACACCGTCCACGGCGGATCCTGACTACGCGCTGAGCTCCTCCAGTGAGGATGAGCACGAGCGGCTCAGCCGCCAATCCCGGCTGCATGAGCAGTTCACGCGCAAGTTGTTCGTGAACGCCGGCATCGGACCCGGAATGCGGGTTCTGGATGTGGGCTGCGGGCCGGGCGACGTCAGCTTTCTGGTGCGCGAGATGGTCGGCGCGGACGGCCTGGTGGTCGGAGTCGAGCGTGACGAGCAGGCGGTCGCGACCGCGCGGCGGCGGGCAGTCGCAGCCGGCGTCGAAAACGTCGAGTTTCTGTGCGGGGACTTCCGCGAGATAGAGATCGACGGTGAGCCGTTCGACGCGCTCGTCGGCCGGTTCGTGCTCATGTACCAGGCCGACCCCGCGGACGCGGTGATGAGAGCTGCGGGGCACGTCCGGCCGGGCGGGGTGGTGGCGTTCGCGGAGATCAACATGCCGGTCGGCTCGGCGGTCCCGGAGAGAGCTTACGCGAACTGGCCGCCTACTCCCGCCTCTGAACAGGTCAACAAGTGGGTGTACGAAGCGTTCGCCAAGCTGGGCACGCAGCCGGACATGGGCACACGCCTACTTGAGACGTTCACGCAGGCCGGCCTAGAGCCCAGCCCTGACCTGGAGACCGAGTTCGCTGTCGTCGTCGGCGAGGAGGCGATCAGCCACACTGTCGAATTCCTCAGCAGTCTTCTGCCAGCGATCCTGGGCGCCGGGATCGCCACCGAGGAGGAGATCGACATCGACACGCTCCCTGAGCGCCTGCGCGCCGGCACCAGCTCGGCCGGGCGGGTCAGAGGCTGGCCCCCCGGCATCGGCGCATTCGCCACCAAGCCATCAGGAGCGTGACAGTTCAGCCCGTCCGGTAGCGTGGAGTTCTGCGTGCAGCTCCCGACCCGCCGGGTAGCTGCCCGCACGGAGCGGAGGAATGGCTCCGGGCTTCGGCCGGTTTCGCTACGACTCGCGCGGGCTCGGGTGTTCGCCTCGCCACTCAGAGTTCCGTGTTCAGCGATGAACCCCAACAGCGAGACTGTGTTCTACTGAACACATGACACCTCATACGTGGCTCATCACTGGCTCTTCTCGCGGCTTCGGCCGCGCGCTCACTGTCGCCGCGCTTGACGCCGGCGACCAGGTCGTTGCTACCGCGCGCACACCCGCCCAGTTGGATGATCTCGCTGAGCGTTACAGCGAACGGGTCCTTGTGGTCGCGCTGGATGTGACCGACACCGCCGCGGCGGCGTCAGCGTTCGAGGCCGCCCTGGGGCGGTTCGGACGAATCGACGTCGTCGTCAACAACGCCGGTTACGCGAACGTCGCCCCGGTCGAGACGGCGCCCGAGGACGACTTCCGCCGCCAGTTCGAGACGAACTTCTGGGGCGTCTATAACGTCTCCAAGGCCGCCCTGCCGGTGCTCAAGGCGCAGGGCACGGGCACGATCGTGCAGTTCTCCTCGGTCGGTGGGCGTGTTGGCGGCACCGCGGGCTTGGGCTCCTATCAGGCGGCGAAGTTCGCCGTCGATGGCCTGACGCGGGTGCTCGCGGCAGAGACCGCGTCGCTCGGCATCCGCTACCTCGTGGTTGAGCCCGGTGGATTCGCGACCGACTGGGCGGGCGCGTCGATGGAGATTCAGGACTTCCCCGAGGAGTACGAGGCGACGGTCGGCCAGTTCGCCTCGTACGTCAGCAGCGGACGCACGAGCGCCGGCGACCCCAAACGTGCCGCCGAGATCCTCGTGCCCGTCGTAAAGCAGGCGCAGTTGCCTGGCCATCTGCTGCTCGGCGCAGGCGCGGCGCAGATGGCGATCGACTACTCGGGCCGCCAGATCGCCGAGGCGACCGCTTGGCAGGAGGTCTCCGCCTCCGCCGACTTCGGCGCCCCATATCCGGTCGAGCTGCCTGCCTCCCCGACTTCCTCCGCGCGCTGACCTCCAAGGACTGAGGCGCGAGCAAATCACCCCTCTCCTAGTCCCAGCATTCGCCGTGACCTCGATTACCTCGGAGTTTTGGACCACGACGCATATCCGGTGGGCAACCCGATGTATAGGCTCCCACTTCGTGAGCAGGCTCACCGACGATGACGACTTCCGGGCGCTGCGCCCGTTCTTCAGGATCGTCGAGGAGGCACTTACCGGGATTGTGGACGGCGCCGACTTCTTCGACATGCTGGCCGAGGACATAGTGGTCGACTACGTCATCACCGTGCCCGGCTATCCACGTCGCGTCGTCGGCCGCGACGCAGTCGCAGAGCTCTACCGGCCTTACGGAACCCAGCTGACGCTAGATCGATGCTTCGATCTAGCCGTCTACCACGACAGAGAGCGCGGGGTGATCGTGCTCGAGTACGCTTCAGAAGGCAGCGTCGTCGCGACCGGCGCAACCTATGCCAACCGCTACATCTCAGTGCTCACGATCGAAGGACGCAAGGTGACCCGCTGGAGGGATTATCTCGACCCGCTCGCCGTATTCGACGCGCTCGGATGGCCGAACCAGCCACGGTAAGCACGGCACGGACCGGGGGATTCGGCTCGCCAACCGGCTCACAGCACCACTTGTGCTGAGAATCCGGAAGGGCTCCAGGATCGTGGCCTTGCGCTGCAGCGGCCATTGCTGCCGTTCCTCGGCCCGCCGATGGCCCTGGACGATGGGCCCTCCCGGGCCGCAGGGGGCTGCCGGGCCAGCTGGACTGGCTGGCCCCCAGGGTGCTCAGGGCGTGCCGGGGGACGCTCGCGCATACGCCTTCGTGGAACCGCCTTGCAACGGATGCGGAGAACTTCCCGCCGGCTTCACGCCGCTTGTCGCGGCGCACAGCAAGAATGTCGCCCTCGCGGGACACAGCAATGCCTACGGCAGCGATGTCGCGGGTAGGCCCCCAGGCACTTGGTGCTTCATTCTGGAAGGCGGGGTGGAACCGGGCACCGCAACGGTCGTAGCGAGCGCTGTGTACACAGAAGACGAGCGGACCTCCGAGGTAAGCGCTGAGTGGGTTCCGCACGCCCCCGACTGCTCGACTAGCCAGATCGAGATAAGAACCTTCGCCGCGACAATCAAGGACAGCAACGTGGTCTCCGAACCCCGCCCTCGCTGTCTCGTTCTCGTTCGTGGTGCTCTCTGGTACTGCGCCGTCGGGCGGTGGAACGCCACCCACCTTCGAAGGACTGCAGAAGGCGTTCGCCTGCTCGCCCATCGCCCGGCCATGGCCGTACGAACTGACCTGGAAGGCTGCCACAGACAACGCCACGCCAAGCTCGCAAATCGTGTACGACATCTTCCTCTCTCACACCCGCGGGGGCGAGGACTTCTCTCACCCGACCTGGACGACGGCCCCCGGCGTCACCAGCTTCGAAACTCCACCTTTGAACGAACCCTCCTACTTTGTAGTACGCGCGCGTGACCAAGCAGGCAACGAGGACCAGAACACAGTCGAGCGCGAAGGCGAAGATCCCTGCGAATAGGGGTCGAAGGCGTTCGAGATCCTTAGACCATGTGGACCCCTGCTGGTCCAGGCACGCACGAACAGCGCAGCAACTTGCTGCGCTGTCGCAAGCAGATAGCTCGATGCCTGACGGCGAGGTCTGCCGGCGTATCGGGAGACGCGGCATCAGATCGCGCCGAACATTGCCTGCAGGCGTGCCGCGACGAGTAGGTCTCCCTCAATGCTGCCGCGACCTGCGGCCATGGCGGTGATGGGGCTCTGCAGGCCCGCGATCGTGCGTACCCACTCGGCGAGGCCGAAGTGGATCGTTACGGCGGCGTCGAGCGGCGCGAGCTCGAGAAGTTTTGCCCGGCCGGCTTGGGAGTCGACCTCGATCGCCCAGCGCCAAGGGGCCTCCGGTGGCGGCTCGATCACGTAGGTTTCGAGCTCGTAGGCGATCACACCATTGAAGCCACCCGCCCGGGCGGGCTGGAACCCGCGCGCCATCGCTCTGAGGAGCGCACGCTGGCGCTTGGTGTCGCAGAAACGGCGCTCCAATGCGACGTCGTCGTGGCCCCGGACTTGTACGGCGAGCGCTCTACGTCCGGCGCGGGCGGTGAGCGAGCGGATCGGGCGGCTGGCTTGATGCGGCGGCTCGTGGGCTTGTTGCTTGTGACCTTCAAGCTCTGCGCGGGCGGTGGATGCCTGCTGTTCGATCCAGCGCATCATGTAGCGCTTGGCGATTGTCTCGCCCTCAGCGAGCACGGTTTCGGCCCGGTCGCGGTCGCCCGAGTTGTCCCGGCGATGCAGAGCCAGCGCGAGGTCCACGCGCGCCGCCGCGGCGGGGTAGACGAATTCGAGCGTGTCGGCTCGAGCTACTGCCGTTTCGAGCTCTCCCACCGCCGAGTCACCTCTGCCGGCCAGTAGCTCCAACACACCGATGTGCCACTCCGGGATGTGACCGAGACCTATTTGTGGCACCACCGGCG
>DATAQR010000032.1:0-11054 GCA_036264565.1 Solirubrobacteraceae bacterium
TGGCAGTGCTTTGCCTCGGGCAGCTGATGATGGTTCTGGACGCGACGATCGTCAACGTCGCGCTGCCATCGATCCAGCGCGACCTGCACTTCACGCAGGCAAACCTGACCTGGGTCATTGACGGCTACCTGATCACCTTCGGCGGCTTCTTGCTGCTGGCGGGACGCTTTGGCGACCTGGTCGGCCGCAAGAAGGTGTTCCTCAGCGGGCTCGTCTTGTTCGTGGCGGCGTCGGTCCTGTGCGGTATTGCCGACAGCCAGGCGATGCTGATCGGCGCGCGGCTGATCCAAGGGGTTGGCGGCGCTGTCGCGTCCAGTGTGATCCTCGCGATCATCGTCACCGAGTTCCCCAAGAAGGCCGAGCAGGCCAAGGCAATGGGCATGTACGCGTTCGTCTCCGCGGGCGGCGGCTCGATCGGCCTGCTCGCCGGTGGGGCGCTCACGCAGTCGCTGAACTGGCACTGGATCTTCTTCGTAAACGTGCCGATCGGCCTGGTCGCGCTGCTGCTTGGCTCGGTACTGATCGAGGAGAACGAGGGCATCGGCCTTGCTGGAGGGGTGGACGTGCTCGGATCGGTGCTGATAACGCTGGCGACCGTGCTCGGCGCGTTCGCGATCGTCAAGTCAAGCGAATACGGCCTGTCCTCGGCCCGTACGCTCGGCGCGGCGGCCGGCTCGCTGGGGCTGCTCGGCGCCTTCCTGGCTTGGGAGTCTCGCGTTGCCAACCCAATCATGCCCCTGCGCATCCTGCGCTTGCGCATGCTGATGGGATCGAGCCTTATCCGGGGACTGCTGATCACAGGCATGTTCTCCGCCTTCTTCCTGGGCGCTCTCTACCTGGAGCGCGTGCTCGGCTACGATGCGATTCGCACCGGGCTTGCGTTCATGCCGCTGACGGTCGCGATCGCGATCATGTCGATGGGCGTCTCCGCCCGCGCGGTGGAGCGCTTCGGCTCGATCCAGACGCTGGTGGCCGGGCTGGTCGGGATCATTATCGGGTTGTTGTTGCTCGCCACCCAGGGCGTGCACGCGGGCTACTTCCCGGGCCTGTTCTTCGCATTCCTTGCGCTTGGGCTAGGGGCAGGAGCGTCGTTCCTGCCGCTGCTTACGATCGGGATGGCGGATGCGCCCGCTCGCGACGCCGGCCTGGCCTCGGGGATCATCAACGTCTCGGTGCAGCTGTTCGGGGCGATCGGCCTGGCCGCGCTCGGCACGATCGCGACCGACCACACCAAGGCGTTGAGTGCGCAAGGTGTCGCACCGGTCGCCGCGTTGACGGGTGGGTACCACCTCGCGTACTTCGTGGCCGCAGCATGCGTCGGCCTTGGCATCCTCGCGGCCTATCTGGTCCTGCGCCCGCCCGTCGCCCCGGTTGTGCAGGAGGCCGAGGAGTACACGCGCGAGCATGGGGCGGCGGAGTTGATGGCTGCGTAGAGGTCATCAACGCAGGACCCTTTGCGGGTCGACGGCAATCGGGTGATCTATCGAATCCTGTTCGCCGAGGAAGGTCATCACGGGCAGGTGCTCTTGGCGCTTGAGGCGTTCAACAAGAAGACCCAGAGGACACCTCCGCCCACCATCAAGCTGGCGAAGAGACGGTTGGCGGACTGGCGACACCGCGGGGACCAGAAGCGCCAGGCGCGTAGTCGACGCCCACTACATGGGTGAGGTCTGTTAGTCTATCTCTAGAAAGAGATGCCAACCACGATATAGACCTTATTCGTCAGGTGGAGATGATGCCCGAGCGTGACTTCCTAGACAAGATGGTCGACAGGCGCACCAAGCGCAATCCCGAGTTTCCGCGGCTGATGGGCACCGCACGGCGACGTCGTGAGCTGCTTAGGGCTCTAACCGGGCAGCGCGAGGAGCAGAAGCGCTCACAGACGGCAGTCGCTGCAGCGATGGAGACCTCACAGTCGTTTGTTGCTCGCCTGGAGACCACGGCCGCCGACACGAAGATATCGACGGTCGATCGCTATGCGGAGACGCTTGGCTTCGTCGTGCAATACCACCTGATTCCGGTGGCCCAGGCCGTCGGATCGCCCGCCGTTGTGATTCACGCCTAGCTCATACCGGCCTTTACGACAGGCCAAAAGCGGGTCACCTTCGCCGCCCGCTACCCTCCCACACCGTGATCACGACCAACCAGTTCTGGTGCGTGATTGAGCCACATGATGATCGCAGGTCGTCTGGATGGGGTGCGATGCTTTGTCTGCAATGGCCGACGAGCCTTCGCTAACCGAGACGATCGACCCGAGCGGCGTTCGCGTTGTTCTGACGGACATCGTGTGGTCGGGGAAGAGCGCCCGGGACCACCGGGAGATCGTCGCGTATCGTGCGGAGGTACTACGCACTGTGTCCGCTCCCGATCATGTCGCACCCGACCCGGACTTCAGAGAACGCAAGCGCTACTACGCTCGCGATGTCGGCCCCAGCCGTTGGCTGCTGGTGGTCGTAAGCTATGAACAGACGCCAGCGCGGATCGTCTCCGCGTTCGCCAACCGGAAGGACCCCAAGTCATGGAGCGCGTGAATACTACGATCGGGCCGTTGAGCTTCGATCATGCCGACTACGACGCCGAGAACGACGTGCTCTATCTGCACGTCGGCGAGCCGCAGGTAGGGGAGGGAGAGGAGACTCCAGAGGGCCATGTCCTCCGCTACGCGCCTGGCACAAACCAGGTTGTGGGCTTGACGGTGCTGGGTGCTCGACGCATCCTGCGACGCGACGGACGCCTGGCGGTCACAGTTCCTGAGACTGTCGAGACAAGCGCCGAGGCGCTTGCTCCTGCACTAGCGGCGGTCTGAGACCCAAACGGCCGGAGCGCTCACATTTTCGCGCTCGGAGCTTGGTTGTCTTCAAGAAGGTCGAGACCTCTCGATCGGCTGGCTGCGTCGCCGCCCGCTACCCTCCCAGATCGTGATCACGACCAACCAGTTCCGCAACGGAAACCACATCGACGTCGACGGCACGATCTTCAAGATCGTCGAGTTCCAGCACGTTAAGCCCGGCAAGGGCGGGGCCTTCGTCCGCACTAAGCTCCGCCGCGCCTCCGACGGCGCGGTGATCGACCGCACCTTCCGCGCCGGCGAGAAGTTTCGGCCCGTGCGCACCGAGGCTCGCAAGATGCAGTTCCTTTACTCCGACGGGGCTGACGCGCACTTCATGGACACCGAATCCTTCGAGCAGATCGCGATCCCGCAAGGGACTCTCGCCGAGGCGCTGCGCTGGACTGTGCCCAGCAGCGAGGTCGACGTCCTGTTCATCGATGAGGAGGCCTCCGACCTGCAACTCCCCAGCGCGGTTGACCTGGCCGTGACCGAGACCGAGCCGGGGCTGCGCGGCGATACCGCCTCCGGCGGCGGCAACAAGCCCGCCACGCTCGAGACCGGGGCGATCGTCCAGGTGCCGCTGTTCGTCGAGGTCGGCGAGAAGGTGCGTGTGGACACGCGCTCGGGCGAATACGTCTCGCGCGCATGACGCGCTCGCTGTGGTCCCGGGGGTGCGTGGCGGCTCGCCCCGGCGCGGGCGTCTAGCTCGTGTCCCGTCGCTCCGAGCAGCGCAGGGCGGCGGTGATCGCCCTCTACCAGCACGACCTGACCGGACGGGACCTGGCCGACACGCTTCCGCGCGACTCCTCGATCTTCACGCTCGCGCTGGCGCACGCGGCCGCGGACCGGGCCGAGGAGCTGGATGCGACGATCGATCGGCACTGCCACGGCTGGGACGTGCAGCGTCTGGCGCCGCTTGAGCGCAGCATCATGCGGGTGGCGCTGATCGAGATGCTGCATCCCGACATCGCCCCGGGCGATACGCCGATTCCCCCGGAGGGGGCGATCGAGGAGGCCGTGGAGAGCGCGAAGCTGTTCTGCTCGGGCGAGGCGCCGGGGTTCGTTAACGGGGTGCTGGATGCGGTCTTGCGCGAGGTTCGACAGAATGCTGCGCACGGATGAGCGCTGAGCCGACCGACACGCAGACGCAGGAGGCTTCGCAGGCGACGCTGCTGCGCATCGACGAGCTGATCTCCCAGCTCGAGCGGGCGGCCGAGCAGCTGCGCTCGGGGGAGTTGTCGGCCGACGCCGCCGCCACGGTGGTGGAGGACTGCGCGGCGCTGGCCACCGAGGCCAGCAGCGAGCTCGAGCGGCTGGCACGCGCCGAGACCGTCCAGCAGGTTCCCGGCCAGGACTCGTTGCTCTGAACTTGACCCTCGGTGGACGGAAGTCGCTCTCTTCCACCTCGCCTGGTGGGTATCGGCAGCGATGACCGATCTGGTCTTGCATCCCACCTATCCCGAGCATCTGCGCGAGCGCGTCGAGCGCTACCTGGAGGCGATCCGCTTCTCCGAGGCGGCGCTCACGAACGGGCTGGAGGAGGCGATGCGCTACTCGCTGCTGGCCGGCGGCAAGCGCATCCGGCCCGTGCTGGCGCTGGCGACCGCCAGCGCACTCGGCGGCGAAAGTGAGCTGGCGATGCCGCTCGCCGCCGCGCTGGAGCTGATCCACACCTATTCACTGATCCACGACGACTTGCCGGCGATGGACGACGACGCGCTGCGGCGCGGACGGCCGACCTGCCACATGGCCTTCGGCGAGGACGTGGCGATCCTCGCCGGCGACGGGCTATACGCCGAGGCGTTCGCACATCTGCTCTCCGCGCCCACCCAGGCGCCTGAGCGAGTGCTGGCCGCCGCCGCCGAGCTGGCCGCCGCGACCGGCGTCAACGGGATGGTGGGGGGGCAGTACGTGGACGTCCGCGCCAGCGCGCCGACGGGGCCCAACGGGCTGCGGCGGCTGCACGAGCTAAAGACCGGACGGCTGATCGGCGCGTCGGTGCTGTGCGTACTTTTGCTCGCGGGCGCCTCTGAACCTGCGACAATCGAGTTCCGGTGCTTCGCCGCAGAGCTCGGCGTGCTGTTCCAGATCGTGGACGACATCCTCGATGTGACCGGGACCGACGAAGCGCTCGGCAAGCCGCAGGGCAGCGATGAGAGGCACGGCAAGCGGACATACGTGAGCGAGTTCGGCATAGAGCGGGCCAGGGAGCTGGCCGCCGAGTCCCACCGGACCGCCCGCGAGGCGCTTGCGCGGGCAGCGCTGGCGGTGCAGGGGCCGGACGGCTCCACCGGCGCCTCGACGCTTGAGCTCGAGCAGATAACGGACTTCATCTACACACGCACATCGTGAGCGAGAACCAAAAGTCACCACAAGCCCACCTGCTCGACGGGATCGAGGGGCCCGCCGACCTGCAGGGGCTCTCAGACGAGCAGCTCTCCCAGCTGGCGCAAGAGGTGCGCGAGCACATCATCGACACTGTGGGGGAGATCGGCGGGCACTTCGGCGCCAACCTCGGCACCTGCGAGCTTGCGGTCGCACTGCACTCGCTGCTGCAGTCCCCCAAGGACAAGATCCTCTGGGACGTGGGCCACCAAGCCTACCCGCACAAGATCCTCACCGGGCGCTCCGGGCGGCTGCACACGATCCGCCAGTACGGCGGGCTGGCCCCGTTCTGCTCACGCGAGGAGTCAGAGCACGACATCATGGGGGCGGGGCACGCCTCCACCTCGGTCGGCTACGCGGTCGGAATCAAGGAAGGGATGCGCCGCCTCAGCAAAGGCGCAGGCGGCGACGCGGTCGCGGACGGCAAGGTGGTGGCGGTGATCGGCGACGGCGCGATGACCGGCGGCGTCGCCTTCGAGGCGATCGGGCAGGCCGGCGGGGCGGGGACGCCGATCGTGGTCGTGCTCAACGACAACGGCATGTCGATCGCGCCGAACGTGGGGGCGCTGTCCAAATACTTCAACCGCGTGCGGCTGAACCCGAAGCTGTGGCACGCGCGCACCGGCGTCGAGGGCGGTCTGACGAAGCTGCCGCGACCGATCGGCAACGCCATTGAGCGGCTGGGGCCACAGCTGAAGGAGTCGATCAAGGCGTTCTGGGCGCCGGGGCTTTGGTGGGAGGAGCTCGACTGGGCCTACATGGGGGTGATCGATGGGCACGACGTGCGCGCGCTGCGCGAGGCGCTGCGCGAGGCGCTCGACGCCGGACGGCCCGTGGTCGTGCACATCGCGACCGTTAAGGGCAAGGGGTTTGCACCCGCCGAGGATGGTGGGCTGGAGGGGATGGAGAAGTGGCACGCCGCCAAGCCGAAGTCGATCGTCAACGGCAAGCCGGCCTCCGCGTCGCCTGTCGCGGCGCCTGTCGCGGCGCCCGTCGCATCGGCCGGCGCGGCTCCGCCTGGGGCGCCGGCGGCGGGTGGGTCGATGGGCGGCGCGTCGCCGGCGAGTGTGGTGGCAGGAGCGCCGGCGCCGCCTGCGGCGAAACCGCCGCAGTACACGACCGTGTTCGGCGAGGCGCTCGTGCGCGAATGCAGGCGCGACCCACGCGTGGTCGGTATCACCGCTGCGATGAACTCGGGTACGGGGCTGAACATCCTGCAGGAGGCGATGCCCGAGCGCTACTTCGACGTCGGCATCGCCGAGCAACAGGCGATCCTGTTCGCGGCCGGACTGGCCCTTCAGGGCGTCAAGCCGGTCGCCGCGATCTACTCGACCTTTCTGCAACGCGCCTTCGACCAGATCGTCCACGACGTCTGCCTGCAAAAGTTGAACGTCGTCTTCGCGATGGACCGCGCCGGGCTGGTCGGCGACGACGGACCCACCCACCACGGAGCGTTCGACATCGCCTACCTGCGCTGTCTGCCGAACATCTTGCTGATGGCGCCCCGCGATGAGGCGATGCTTACACACATGCTGCACACCGCCCTGTGCTACGACGACGGCCCGATCGCCCTGCGCTACCCGCGCGGCGAAGGCGTCGGCGTACCCCTCCCAGACCAGCCGCGCACGATCCCGATCGGCCGCGGCGAGATCCTGCGCGAGGCCGGCTCTGGCGAGGCCGCCCGCCGCGTGGCCCTGATCGGCTATGGCAGCGGCGTCGGCAAGAGCCTGCAAGCAGCCGACCTACTGGCAACGAAGGGCATCGCCGCCACCGTCGCCGACGCCCGCTTCGCCAAGCCGATCGACGCCGGCCTGATGGCCCAGTTGGCGGCAGAGCACAACCTGCTGGTAACGGTCGAGGAGGGCGTCCTGGCCGGCGGCTTCGGCTCAGCGGTATGGGAGACCCTCAGCGAGGCCGGCGCCGCCACCACCCGCATCCTGCGAGTAGGCCTACCTGACCGCTACGTAACCCACGGCAAGCCGGCCCTACTACACGAGGAGATCGGCTACACGGGCGAGCGCATCGCCGAGCGCGTAGAGGCAGCCATCCTCGCCCGCGAATCCACCCCAGTCGTCTGACCCCTTATTGCTGTTCCGACCGGTACATGTACCGGTCGGCCGGGCCGTACATGTACGGCCCGGGCCATCGCCACATGTGGCGATGGCTTCCAGATGAGGTTAAAAAGAAACGACCCGCTGGGGAGGCGGGCCGTTTCGGGGAGGAGGGATGCTGCTGTACTTCGGGTCGATCACCATCTTGCCCGAGGCGAACGGATGTTTGTGTGATACCGGGCACATATGGCCCCAATTGCTGGCCTTCAACGCCACACCGCCCGCGGGTCGGGGCGTGGCGTTTGCGACTTCTTACTCGGTGGTGCCCTTGAGTACGTCGTAGAAGTGCTTCTCGGTCTTTTTGGACTGCTGTAGCAGTTCCTTGAAAAGCGTCTTGTCCCTTATCTGAGCGTTCCCATGCGAGACACTGGTATGCCCAATGACTCTTCCCTCGGCATCGTGCTTGACCCAGGTCTCGTGCTTCTTGGAACGAACTAGCTTGAATCCATTCCGGCCGATGACCTTTCGGTACTCATTCCAGCGCGGCGGCATTAACACTCACCGATCCGAACCATAGGTCCGGCGGCGTGTCGAGCAGCCCTACAAACATTGCGTGATGGGCGATGGCGGAGGCAAGTGTTGGCCGATCATCTCGAAGGAACTCCAAATACTGCTCGACCGCATCGCGCAGCTGCTCCAAGGCCTCCTCCCATGTGTCCCCGTGGCCGAGTGCGCCCAGCTCAGGAGCTAGGGCTATCCAGCCTTGCTCGCTGCGGCGAAGCACGCCCCTCAACCGGGGAGAAACGTCGACCTGGTATGAGCCGGAGGTAGGCGCCAGGCGACCATACTGAAGTCGAATCATGTGCTCGCCTTGAGCGGCTACATCCAAATCCTCGCTCTCGGTGAAGCCCCCTGCGACAAGTGTCGGCGTCATGACTGCTCCTCGGTTGACGGTGGCGGAACGGCGCCGGTCTCGGACTGCCGTTGGAGCTCCTCATGTTGCGAAAGATGGGTACTGAGAACTTGCATCAGCGGCATCAGAAAGCTCGGCGAGAGCTTCAAGCGTGCCACCACAATTGGCATTGGGATGCCCCCACCAGGTACGAGCTGAATGAAGTCCAGCGTGATGTCGTGGGGCGACTGGCTCGAAACGGCGGCCCAGTTCGCGTAAGAACCAACCTGAAGCTCAGGAGGGACGACAACATCGACGGATTGTGGTTCCTCATCGGCCATATAGCAGCGGACGCTCCCTGCATCGTCAGCCGCCCTGTCGCACTTGAGCGGCGATCCTGCGACAGGACTCATAATAACCGTTCTGGCTGGCCCTTGTGCTGATTTGCCACGATCTTCACAGGCTTTCAATGAGCATTGCGAAGGCCTAACGGCGATGCCACCGGATACCGTTCACTCACCATGGCAACCGCCCAGCGCAAGCAGCGCATCGACAGCCTCCTCGCCGAGCGCGGCCTGTTCGCGTCGCGCACGCGCGCCGCCGCGTCCGTGATGGCAGGTGAGGTGAGTGTCGGGCCCGAGCACCGGACGGCCAGCAAGCCGGGGGAGATGGTGGCGGTGGACGCCGAGCTGTCGGTGCGGGAGCCGCCGCCGTTCGTCTCGCGTGGGGGGATCAAGCTTGCCAATGCGCTCGACAGCTTCGGCCTCGACGTTGCTGGCCGACGCGCGGTCGACGTCGGTGCGTCTACCGGGGGCTTTACGGACTGCCTGCTGGGGCGCGGCGCAAGCGAAGTCGTCGCCGTGGACGTCGGCTACGGCGACCTCGACTACGGCCTGCGCTCCGACCCGCGCGTGACGGTGCTCGAGCGCACCAACGCCCGTGCGCTCACGCCCGAGATGCTGCCGTACGCCCCCGACCTGGCTGTCATCGATGTCTCGTTCATCTCGCTGGCCAAGGTGCTCGGAGCCGTCCTGGCCTGCATGGCGCCCGGCTTTGATCTGCTCGCGCTCGTCAAGCCGCAGTTCGAGGTCGGGCGCGAGCGCGTCGGCAAGGGGGGTGTGGTGCGCTCGGCTGAGGATCGCCGCGCCGCGCTGATCGACGTGGGCGCGGCCGCGCAGGCGCTGGGAGTGGCGGTGCTGGGCTATGCCTCCTCGGGCCTGGCCGGCCCGAAGGGCAACCTGGAGAGCTTCGTCTGGCTGGCCGAGCACGCACGAGTCGGCGGTGCGGCTGACGGCGAGCAGATCGAGCGGATGGCGCGTGAGGTCGAGCCGTGAGTCCCGAGCGCGCCGTCTCGGTGCTGACCCATTCGCGCCCGGCGCAGACCTCAGCGGCGCTGGACACGCTGATCGAGGCTGCCGCGCAAGCTGGCGTGACGTTGCGCTTCGACGAGCCGGAGACGGCCAAGCACGGTCTCGCCGAGCGCGCAGGAGCCCGAGAGCACGTAGTGCTCGGCGCCGAGGAGCAGCACCCGGTCGACCTGTGTGTCGTGCTCGGTGGCGATGGCACGATCCTGCGGGCGTTGCGCCGCTACGCCGGCAGCTCGACGCCGGTGTTCGCGGTCAACTTCGGCGACATCGGCTTCCTGGCGACGATCGAGCCCGACGACCTGGCCGCTGGCTTTCGCCGCGCCTTCGACGGCGAGTTCGAGTTGCTGCACCTGCCGGCGATCGTGCTCGACGGTCCGATCGGCGTGGAGCGCGCCTTCAACGACGTCGCCATCCACCGCAAGGTGGGCGAACGGGTAGCGGAGCTGGCGTACGTGCTCGATGGTGAAGAGCTTGGCAGCGTCCGCTGCGATGGCCTCGTCGTCGCCACGCCGGCCGGGTCGACCGGCTACAACCTGGCCAACGGCGGCCCGGTGATGGCGTGGGGCGTGGAGGGCTTCGTGGTCTCCTTCATCGCGCCGCATTCGCTGACCGCCCGCACCCTGGTCGCGGCCCCCGCTGTGCGCCTGGAGATCTACAACCGCTCGCGCGATTCCTTGGACGTATCGGTCGACGGCCGTCCGGTCGGCGAAATTGCCCCTGGCGCGCGAATCGACGCGCGTTTTATCGACGACGCGGGCGTGATCGCCCAGCTGCCGGGCTCCTCCTTCTACCGGCGCCTGCGCGAGAAGTTCGGTCGCCTGGCGCGCTGAGCGCGGCGGCTCAGAGAGCGCCTGACTGGCGCTCGTCGCTCTGCTCTGGGCTGCTAGGGCGCTCGTCGGTGCGCTGCAGCGAGGCGATGAACCCGTCCAGCTGTTCGCGTGAGAAGCGCCGCTGCCCGCCCGGGGTACGGTAGCCGGTCAGGTAGCCGGCGTCGGTCCAGCGTCGCACCGTCGCCAACGACACGCCCAGATAGCGCGCGGCCTGTGAGCTCGTGAACACGAGCTGACGGTCGGCTCCGGGATCGGGGGTGATTGCCATTGGCGAACTCTCCTCTGCTGTCCAATTCTAGGTTGGCTCGGCGTGCCACGCGTAGCCGCCCCGAGTATCTCGCTGCTTACTACGGTTTTCGGCGCTGTGCGGGCAAAGCTTGAGCGTCCAGGAGCTTTGCGGACGTTTGCGTCCGTGAGAAACCCGGTCGCGGGCCCGTAGTGAGCGCCGTCGCTGCGTTCGGCCCAGCCGCCGTCTTGCTGCGGAAACCATGCGTCTGTGCGCCTTCTCACGCTGGCTGACAACCGACGTTCGCCCGGCATCGCGGCTGACGTGGAGTCCAAAAAGGCCTTCTAAGCAGCGGAAACACAGTCCACCACTGCGCTGATTCCTCCCCGCTGCAACGCGTCGTGCAGCGATTTGGCCGAACTGGACAAATCGTCCAATCTCTATATTATTCTACTCGAACCTACTCAACGCTC
>DATAQR010000065.1:0-13848 GCA_036264565.1 Solirubrobacteraceae bacterium
AGGCAGGTAACCCACGTGTTACTCACCCGTTCGCGGCTCTGCCCCAGGGCAAGCCCTGGTTCGTCGCTCCACTTGCATGTGTTAAGCACGCCGCCAGCGTTCGTCCTGAGCCAGGATCAAACTCTCCGTGAAGAACTTCACAGAAAGCCTGTCATGTTTGATCGAGACCTATACACGTGGTCCCGACATGACGGGGTACTTCTCTACTTGACTCTTTGCCGTCACCGGGTGCCGAAGCGCCCGTGACGGGTCGAACCTGGACGCACACCACGATCCAATCTGGATCGAAGGTGCGCATGCTGTTGAGTTTTCAAAGACCGTCGCTAGCCTCTCCTGAGAGGACTTCTCGTGAGAGGAGACCGTTCAGCCCACGCCCAAGGGCGCCTGCGGGCCGACCGCTGAGTATAGCGCTCTCCTCTGCGGTGTGTCGGGAGCGCAAAACACTACCTCGGTCGCAGAGCCGAGCTGCTATGGCGAAGCATAGTAGGTCATCGCGCGGACGGAAGCGCGCGCGAAGGCACGGGCGGAGGTTGATCCGGCCTAACAAGACCTCCGCAAGGGCAGGCGCGAGCGCCGCCCAGCCTAACGCCCCAGCAGTCCGCCGGTTCAGCTCGCGCGCAGCCTGCGGAAACGCCGCTTGCCGACGCGCAGGACGGCCCCGTCGAGCCGCTCACCGGCGAGGTCGTGCTCGCCGGCGGCGAGCGCCTGCTCGTCCAGCGAGACCCCGCCGCCATCGATCAACCGACGAGCCTCCGAGCGCGAGACGCCGAACGCCTCGGCGATCAGTGCGGGCACGTGCACCGCACCGTTCTCGGCGGCAAACGTCAGCTCCTCGATCTGTTCTGGAGCCCCGTGCTCGACGAAGACGCGATCGAACTCGCGCTCGGCCTGCTCGGCCGCCTGAGGCGAATGCAGCCAGCCGACGATCTCGCGCGCCAGCGCGCGCTTTGCCTCGCGCGGCGCCAGCTTGGGGGGCAGCTCGCGCCCGAGCAGCAGCGCGTAATACTCGCCCATCACCTCGTCGGGTATCGACAGCGTCTTGCCGTACATCTCCCCCGGCTCGTCGGTGATCCCGATCTGGTTGCCCAGCGACTTGCTCATCTTCTTAACGCCGTCGGTCCCGACCAGGATCGGCACCGTCATGATCGCCTGCTCGGGCTGCCCGTAAGCGCGCTGCACGTCGCGCCCAAGCAGCAGGTTGAACTTTTGATCGGTCCCCCCCAGCTCGACGTCGGCCCGCACCGCGACCGAGTCATACGCCTGCAGCAGCGGATACATCATCTCCAGCATCGAGACCGACCGCGAGGCGGCCATCCGCTGCGCGAAGTCGTCGCGCTCGAGCAGCTGCGCCACGGTCGTCGTGCTCACCAGCCGCAGCAGATCGGCCATCGGCATGTCCAGCCACTCGCCGTTGCGCCGAACCTCCAGCCGCTCGGGCGTGCCGTCGAGGATCTTCAGCGCCTGCGCCTGGAAGGTGGCGGCGTTGGCCTCGATCTGCTCTGCGCTGAGCATCGGCCGCAGCGTCGAGCGCCCCGACGGATCGCCCACCCGCGCGGTGTAGTCGCCGATGATCAGGACCACCGTGTGCCCGGCGTCCTGGAACGCTCGCAGCCTGCGCAGCACGACGGCGTGCCCGAGGTGGATGTCCGGCGCGGTGGGATCGATCCCGAGCTTCACGCGCAGCGGGCGGCGTTGCTCGTCGGCGCGCTCCAACAGCTCGGCGAGCGCTCCGGCCGGCAGACAGTCGACGGCGTTGGCGCTCAGCCGCATCGCCGCGTCGAATCCGTCCGCAACACCCCCCCTTGCGCCGACTTCGCCCGAGCGCTTCGTGCGCGAGGATGCTCCGACCCGGCCCTTCTCGACCGATCCGTCAGCGTCCTCGGCCCAGGCTTGCGGAGCATTTGACATCGGCCCCAATGCTAGACTCTCGCCCCCCGGTGGAGCTTGTTGCAACCGCAACGCCGACCCGCGGCCGGCCGCGCCTGAAGAGGCTTCGCTTCGTATTGATCCTCTTCGCGGTCCTGCTGCTCGGCTTGATCTCGTTCGTGTTCGGCATGTTCATGGCCGTTGCGTCCACGCTGCCCTCGCTGGATAACCGCGCCGAGTTCCAGAACGCGCGCAACTCCGTGCTGCTCGACGACATTGGACGCCCAATCGGCGTGCTCAGCCGCCAGAACCAGATCCTCGTCACGCCCCAGCAGATCCCGCGCGTGGTCAAGGAGGCGGTGATCGCGATCGAGGACAAGCGCTTCGAGACCAACTCCGGCATCGACATTCGCGGCATCGCCCGCGCCTTCTTCCAAGACATCGTCCACAAAGGCGCGATCCAGGGCGCCTCGACGATCGAGCAGCAGTTCGTCAAGAACGCCCTGCAGGCCCAGGCTCACCGCACGATCTTCGAGAAGCTCCGCGAGGCGGCGCTGGCCTACCAGCTCGCGCACAAGTGGTCGAAGGAAAAGATCATTACCGAGTACCTCAACACGATCTACTTCGGCAACGGCGCCTACGGCATCGAGTCGGCCGCGCGCACGTATTTCGGCTCGGACGTCAACCACCGCGGCTGCGGCATGCCCAGCCACAAACTGTGCGTGGAAGAGCTGCAGCCGTGGGAGGCCGCGCTGCTGGCGGGCGTGATCCAGAACCCAAGCGGATACGACCCGCTCACCAAACCGCTTGCGGCCCGAGCGCGGCGCAACCTCGTGCTCACGCAGATGTACCAGCAGGGCTACCTGCGCCGCGGCGACTATGAAGAAAGCATGCGCCAGGCGCTGCCGGCGCCGGTGGACGTACAGCCGCCGCACCAGTCGCTGGTGGAAGGGGTGGACGCCGGCTACTTCGCCAGCTGGGTCTCTCAGCAAATCATCGAACGCTACGGCGCCACTCGAGCTTTCGACGGTGGCCTGCAGATCAAGACGACGCTCGATCTCGACCTGCAGCGCTCCGCCGAACAGGCAGTGGGCGGCTACTTGCCCGGCCCGTCGGGACCGACGGCGGCACTAGTCGCAATCGAAAACTCCACCGGCGAGGTGCGCGCGATGGTGGGTGGCCGCAGCTACAACGAAACCCCCTTCAATCTCGCCACCGAGGGTGAGCGCCAGCCGGGCTCTTCCTTCAAGGCGTTCGACCTCGCGGCCGCGCTCCAAGACGGCATCTCACCGGAATCGACCTGGTCCTCGCGCCTAAAGATCTTCACGGTGCCCGGCACCAAGGGCCAGGAAAAGTTCGTCGTACACAACGACGAAGGCGCCTACACCGGCAGCAACACCTTGATCGGCGCCACCGCTTTCTCGGACAACTCGATCTACGCGGAAGTCGGCTTGAAAGTGGGCACCCACAGGATCGCGCACCTCGCGCACGAGATGGGCATAACGACGCCGATCTCCACCAACCCGGCGATGACGATCGGCGGCCTGAACGTCGGCGTGACGCCGCTGGATATGGCCCACGCCTACGAGACGATCGCCCACGGCGGCCAGCGCATCGGCGGCACGCTCGCCACGGGTCTGCAGCCGACCGGGATCCAGGAAGTCAGCGCCGGCGGCCAGACGCTCGCAGACGGCCACCACCACGACGTCAACCGCGTCTTGGCCAAGCGAGTGCTGCCGCCGGGTGTGGCGGCGACCGAGACCACGATGCTCGAGACCGTCCTCTCCTACGGCACCGCCAAGTCAGCGGCGATCGGCCAGTTCGCGGCGGGCAAGACCGGCACCACCTCGAACTTCGGCGATGCTTGGTTCGTCGGCTGGGACAAGAAGTACACAGTCGCTGTGTGGGTTGGTTACCCGAACAAGCTAATACCGATGACGACCGACTTTGGCGGCCAGCCGGTGTTCGGCGGCACCTACCCGGCGCTGATCTGGCACGACTTCATGCTGGCGGCGATGCAGGTCGAACAGGCGCGCGCGACCCACACCGCGCTGGCGAAGGGCGCCAAGGAAGCTACGAACGGCGCCCAGGAAACCTCCGCGCCCGTCGAAACCGGGGCTGGCTCGGCGGCGAGTACGACCAAGGCGTCGGGCGGAGCCGGCGGCGAATCCGCCGGCGCTCCGGCCCAACATGGCGGTGAAGCGGGCGGCGGCTCGCAGAGCGCCGAACCGCCCCCTGCCACGCCGGCGCCCGCGGCCCCGAGCGCGCCGCCGGCCACGCCAGCTCCGTCGAGCGGAAGCTCCAAATCGGGCGGCGCCGAAGCCACCGGCGGCGTCAGCCCGAGCGGATAGGCCGGGCCGGAAGCCTCGATCGACGATCCCGGGTGATGGCTACCCGAGCGGCCGCGGCCTGGAGACGTGTGGGTTGCCAGCCATACAGAAGCGCCAGCGCAAATCCATCGCCTTTGTGATCCCGATGCGCGTCCCAACAACTATACGCGCGCTACTCGGGGCAGCGCGTACACGCACAGGCCCGTTCAGCAGGCTCGTGTCATTCTCGGACAAGTCAATTCCAAGCGCCTGCGTAAGCTTGCCGGGCCCGGAGCAGAGCTGCTCGTCGCTTAGCTCTCCGCGTCGCGCCCGCATCGACTCGATCCCGGTAAGCGGCTCGAGCGCCCGGATCAAAACAGCGGCGCCGACACCCGCCGGCTCGCACACCGCATTCAAGAGCGCGTGGATGCCGTAGGAGCGGTAGACGTAGGCGGTTCCAGGCTCCGCGAACAGGGTCCGCGTGCGCGGCGTGACGCCGACAAACGCGTGGCAGGCGGGCTCGCTCTCGTGGTATGCCTCGGTCTCGACGATCACGCCCGACGCTCCGCCATGCTCCACGACGCAGCCGATCATCTCGCGTGCCACCTCGAGCACGGGCCGCGAGTAGAAATCCACGGCGAGGGGATCGCCAGCGAGCGCAAACAACGACGCGTCGGGCGACGGCGTGGCGGCCGCGGCGGCCGCTCGCTCGTCGAGCTCAGACGCCAGACCCATCGGCCAGCACCGCCCGCGCCAACTCCAACTGCTCGCGCACTCGCGGCAGTGCGGTACCCCCCTGCGAGATCTTCGATTCAAGCCACGACTCGCGCGCGAGCACCTTGTAATAGTCCTCGGCTGCCTCGCCAGAGGCCAACAGCTCGCTGTGTTCGCCGAGCTCCACGACGTTCAGCTGCGAGAGCGAACGCCCGCTGTCCACGGCCGTGCGTACGAGCGCGGCGAGCACTCCGTGCGCGTCGCGGAACGGCAGCCCGCGGCGTACGAGCAGGTCGGCGATGTCGGTGGCCGCGATCATCTCATCCGCCGCCGCGGCAGCCAACCGCTCGCGGTCGAAGCTCACCCCAGCGACCATTCCTCGCGCCGCCGCCAGCGCCAGCTCGGGCGTGTCACAGGCATCGAACAGGTGCTCCTTATCCTCCTGCAAATCCTTGTTGTAGGTGAGCGGCAGCGCGTGCATGACACCGTAAAGCGCACTCAGATGCCCAACCACGCGCGGCGCCTTGGCGCGCAGCAGCTCGGCGGCGTCCGGGTTCTTCTTCTGCGGCATGATCGAAGACCCGGCGCTCCAGCTGTCCGGCAGCGAGCAGAAGCCGAACTCGGCGCTTGACCACAGCACCAGCTCGGCCCCCAGCCGCGAGAGGTGCGTGGCGCAGGTGGCGGCGGCGCCGAGGTAGTCGAGCGCGAAGTCGCGGTTGGCGACTGCGTCGATCGAGTTGGGCGCCGGCTCAGAGAAGCCGAGCTGCTCGGCGACGAGCTGGCGGTCGGTGTCGAAGTTGACGCCCGCGAGCGCCCCCGCCCCCAGCGGCAGCCGTGAGCACTGGCGCTCGACGAACGCGAAGCGCTCGCGGTCGCGGTCGAGCATCCAGAAATACGCCAGCAGGTGGTGGCTGAGGTAGACGGGCTGGGCGCGCTGCGGGTGCGTGTAGCCGGGCAAGGCCCAGTCGAGGTGCTGCTCCGCGCGCGCCAGCAACGCTCCGAGCAAAGCGGTGATCGCCTCCCGCGCGGCGTATGCGCGATCGCGCACATACATGGCCAGGTCGGTCGCCACCTGGTCGTTGCGCGAGCGAGCCGTATGCAGCTTGCCGCCGACGGAGCCGACCAGCTCGATCAGATGCCGCTCGATCGCCATGTGGATGTCTTCGTCCTCGGGCGAGAAGACGAAATGCCCGCCTTCGAGCTCGGTCGCGACTGTATCCAGCCCCGCCAGCAGCGCGTCGCGCTCCTCAGCAACGATGATTCCTTGCGCGGCGAGCATGTTCGCGTGCGCGCGTGACTGCTCGACGTCCTGGCGCCACAGCCGCCGGTCGAAGTCGATCGAGGCGTTCATCGCCACGAAGTCGGGGTCCTGCGGTTCGCGGAAACGGGACATGGTCGCGGCCAGTCTAAAGCTGGGCGCCGCGGGGCGCCGCAGCGCGTACTGGTAGTACGTGCAAGGTGTCACGTGGCGCCCAGCACAGCATCCAGGGACGCACCCGGGTGCCGCAGGTTCTGAGACACGTTCTCAGAACGTCAGCAGGTCGTCGAGCTCGAACGGCTCGAGCATCCTGCGCAGATCACGATCGCCGACTCCCGTGCCGCGGCGCTCAGCCTCGAGCACCCATTCAAACATCGAGACAAGTGCTGAGGGCGTATCGAGGTCGTCGGCAAGCGCTTCTTGGAACTCTTGGACGTGCCGGCGCATATCGGCGGGGCTCGGCGTGTCGGGCTCTAGCGTTGCCACCACCTCGCGCAGCCGCCGCGCGTGCCTGGAGCCGTTGGCAAGTCCGGCGTGAGCGTTGCCGAGCGGCTGCGAGTAGTGGGTACCGAGCAGATACAGCGCCACGGCGGGATGCCCGAACCCTTTCAACGCCTGGGCCAGCGGGACGCGCTCCCGCGGATCGACCGGCGGCCACTCGCGGCCCTCACGATCGGCGCCGAAGCAGACGTTGACCCAGCGCTCGACGTCCGAGCGCGACACCGGCAGCAGCCCACGGCCCTCATCGAGACCGTCCGGATCGGCCACGCCATCCTCGTCGCCGTCGGGCAGCTCGTAGAAGGAGTCACCACCGGCCGGCGAGTTGAACAGGAACTTGGTGGGAAAGCCTTCGCGCTGTAGGTAGCGCTCCAAGAAGCTGAACAGCACGAATGGGCGCGTCGAGGCGACATCGACCGTCCCGGCTGTAACCACCGGAGAGGTGCGCACCTCGACGCGAATCGCGTCGCCCGGGCTCACCGCGACGAGTTCGCCGCTGAGCGAATCGTACAGGCGTATTTCACGCACCAGACAAGACTACACCGACTCTTGCCTCGGTGCAAGCAATTTGCTGTTTGGTGGCAACAATCGGGATTCGACGGACTTTCAACATATGTATACAAGTGCCGGTCGCGGATCGCAACGCATCTGCGCTGGTGTTTCTAGTAAAAGCGCCCACCCGTCCTGCGGCGCCGACGGCGCCGGCTCCAACGCGCGCTCTTGCGACCGTGCACGCGCGCGCAGGGCGCCTGCAGGCAGCGTAGGTCCCACACCGCTCTGCGCTCAGCCCCTTGGCGAGCGCCGCGATCGTACTCGTACCAGCCCGTCCACCTGCGCTCGTGCCGGCTACCTCTGCGCATGAGAACTCCCAGTCGGCTGTTCGCTCCCTGTTTGAGGGACACCCATCGCTCCGCCCACCCTTCGTCGAGAGGTCTATCTTGGATCGGCGCCGGGGTGCGCGTCTTCTCAGGTCAGAGACACCCCGGCGCCGGTTGGCCTGGAGGGGCCGCCTTGCTTCCTATCACGCTGAGCAGCGGTATAGCAAGCTGTTTCACCGAATTGTTTCTCATTCTTCGTCGGTTGCGTAACCGACGGTGAAAACACCCCGGCCACGTCTCTCACTCTGGCCCGGCTTTCGGTATGCTCGACATGACCATTGGGCGTGCGATGACAACCAACCTGTTCGACTATTTCGAGGAAGTAAGCGACGCTGCCACTCCCGCCCCTTGGGCGGCGCGGGCGCCGCGTAAGCCGAACGACCGCTTCGACGTCAAGCTGGTGGCGCGCGCTCGCGACTGGCGCGAGGACTCGACCTCGCTGCAGGCGCTGGAGCGGCTCGAGGGCGAGCCGTGGGTCGACTCGCTGGTGCGCCGCGACGGCGACGTCGAGCTGCGGCTCTCCGACAGCTGGATCGAGACGACCGGCGCGGCGCTGGAGGCCGGCGGCGGCGACGAAGTCGAACTGGCCGACCTGGCGCGAGCGCGCCGGTACGCGATCCAGTTCTGGGACGCCAACGCGACCAAGGCGCTGCACGTCGGCCACCTGCGCAACCTGGCGCTGGGTAACTCGCTAGCGGCCGCGCTCGAACAGGCCGGCGGCGAGGTCGAGCGGCGCAGCGTCATCTCCGACGCGGGGCGCTCGATGGGCGAGGCGATGGCGGGGATCGTGCAGAGCGGGCACCACACCTCCTCCTGGCCCGAGGGCGACCAGAAGAGCGATCACTTCGTCGGTCTCTGCTACGCCGACTATGTCGCCTCCGGCGGCTTCGTGGAGGAGGGGATCGACGAGCGCGAGGACTCGCTCACGCGCGAGCTGCGGATGCGCAACGACGCCGCCGACGAGCTGCTCAAACGGGTGATGGCGGGCGAGAGCGACGCGCTCGAGCTGTGGTTCAAGACGCGTGCGTGGGTCATCTCCGGTCAGCGCAAGACGCTCGCGCGCCTGGGTGTGGCCTTCGACCGCGTGTTCTTCGAGTCCGATTTCCTGGAGGACGGCGTCGAGCTGACCGAGCGCGGCCTGCGCGAAGGAACGCTGGAGCGGCGCGTGGACGGCGTCGTCGTCTACGACACCGGCGTGGAGCACCTGGAGGAAATGCCGCTGGTGCGCGCCGACGGGCAGACCACCCAGCACATGCGCGCCGTCTCCTACTGGATGGGCACGCCCGACGTCGAGGGCGTGACCACGATCCAGATCACCGGCACCGAGTGGGTCGCCCACTCGGAGTGCATACGCAAGCTGATGACGGAGCTCAGCAGAGCCGGCAATGGGTCCGCGCCCCCGGAGGGGCCGGCGGCCGGGGGGGACGGGATCGGGGAGGACGGGATCGGGGAGGACGGGATCGGGGAGCACGGCACGGCCGGCCGCGGCGTGCACCCCACGCTTGACGTCTTCCACGGCATGGTCGCCCAGCAGAAGCGCGCGGTCAGCTCCTCTGATGAGGGCGGGCTGCTGATCGACGACCTGATCGAGTGGATCGAGTCCCAGATCGACGCGGATCCGGCGATGCGCGAGGTGCGCCGCGCGCACCCGGCGCCGGAACGGATCCCGGCGCAGATCGCGCTCGGCTACTTCCTGCCCTACCCGATGACCCCGCGCGTGGACTTCCAGACCGACAAGCTGCTGCGTGAGCGCGAGAGCCTCGGTTGGGACCTGGTGCGTGCGCGCGCACGACGCGGCACGCTGGCCACCAGCCCCGGCCACCGCCCCGCCGATGACCCCGACTACCGCAGCGCGGTCGTGCAGTCGGAGATCTATCGCCGCCACCTGCGCCTGGCGGTCGAGCGCTACGACGTCACGCCGCTGGCGCTGTATCTGCGCCACCTGGCGCGCTGGTACCTGGAGGCGGAGCGCTCCAGCCACACCGAACGGGTGATCCACACGCTGCTCGACCGCTCGGCGCGCGGGCTCGGATTGGAAGCGGGACGATGATGGCCTCCCCCACCCAGGCCGGCTCGCGCCTGCCTTGGCAGGCGCGGATTGGAGGGCCGTGGGCATGAGCACATTGCTGATCGACAACTACGACTCCTCCACCTACCACGTCTTCCACCTACTGGCGGCCGCCAGCGGCGAGGAGCCGATCGTCGTGCACAACGACATGGTCTCCTGGAAGGCGCTGTCCAGATGGGACTTCGACGCGATCGTCCTCTCCCCCGGTCCCGGTCGCCCCGACCGCTGGCACGACTTCGGCGTCTGCACGGACATCCTGCGCTTCTCGGAGGCACCCGTGCTGGGCGTCTGCCTCGGCCACCAGGGGCTCGGGCACGTCCTGAAAGCCAACGTCACGACGGCGCCGATGGCGATGCACGGCCGCCTCTCTAAGGTCAAACACACGGGAGAAGGGCTGTTCGCGGGGATCCCCCAGGACTTCAGCGTCGTGCGCTACCACTCGCTGGCCGTGACCGGCTCGCTCGGGCGGGAGGGGCGTGAGATCGCCTGGACCGCGGACGGCGTCGTGATGGGGATCGAACACAGCTCACGGCCGCTGTGGGGGGTGCAGTTTCACCCCGAGTCGATCTCCACCGACTACGGCCACCGCCTGTTCGAGAACTTCTACGCGCTCGCGCGCGAGCGCCGCCCGCCCTCCAAAGGCCGGCTCAAACAGCCGAGCGTGCCGCCGCGCCGCTGCGCCAAGCGCACCACCACGGAGACGCGCGCGCGCCTGCACGTCAGCGAGCACGAGGGCGAGGCCGACTGCGAGCGACTGTTCGAAGCGCTCCTCGCCGATCAAGAGCACGCCTTCTGGCTCGATTCCGCCGAGCACCCGACCCAGCTCGGCCAGTGCTCCTACCTGGGCGCGAGCCTCGGCGCGCACCGGCTGGTGCTCGAATACGACGTCGAGGAGGGCGTCGTCAGCTCGCACGACGCGAACGGCATACAGACCGCCAAAGAGACGATTTTTGGGGTTTTGGAGCGCGAGTTGGCGGCACGCGCCCTGCCTACGCCTGCCACGCCCGCGCGGGGCCTCGCGGGTGGCTTCGTCGGCTACCTCGGCTACGAGTGCAAGGCCGACTGCGGCTCCTCGAACACGCACAGCTCGGACATTCCCGACGCCGTGCAGCTGTTCGCGAACCGCATGATCGCCGTCGATCACGCATCTGGGCGCACGTACTGCATCGCGGTCAGCCTGGACGAGGACGACGCGCGTGAGGCGGAGAGCTGGTTGGCGCAGGCGCAGGCAGAGGTGGGCCGCACGCTCGGGGCCGCGCCGCGCCCGCTCGACGCCGCGGGCGCGCCCATTCCCTGCCAAGACGGGCCGGTCGTATTCCGTCCCGCCCGCGGACGCGAGCAGTACTTGGCCGACATTCTGCGCTGCCAGAGCGCGCTTGCCGCCGGCGAGTCCTACGAGGTGTGCCTGACCGACCAGATCCACACCGACGCCGCGCCGGACCCGTGGTACCTGTACCGCGGCCTGCGCCGCTCCAACCCGGCGCCGTTCGCGGCCTTCCTGAAGCTCGGCGAGGTGTCGGTCGTCAGCTCCTCGCCCGAGCGGTTCCTGTCGGTCGATCGCGCTCGCAAGGTGATGGCGCGCCCGATCAAGGGCACCGCCCCGCGCTCGGCCGACCCGGTCGCCGACGAGGCGACGCGCACAGAGCTGGCCGAGGACGAAAAGACGTTCGCCGAGCACCTGATGATCGTGGATCTGTTGCGCAACGATTTGGGCCGCGTGTGCGAGGTCGACAGCGTGCGCGTGCCGGAACTGATGGTGGTCGAGCAGTACGCGACGGTGCACCAGATGATCTCGGGCATCGAGGGCACGCTGGAGGCGGGCCGCTCGGCGATCGACTGCGTACGCGCGTGCTTCCCGGGCGGTTCGATGACGGGCGCGCCGAAGCTGCGCACGATGGAGATCATCGACGACATCGAGCGCGAGGCGCGAGGCGTCTACTCGGGCGCGATCGGCTGGTTCGGCCTGGACGGGACGGTCGATCTGTCGATCGTTATCCGCACGATCGTGATGCGGCCGGGCGCAACCACGATCGGCGCGGGTGGGGCGATCGTGATGCAGTCCGATCCGGAGGAGGAGTTCGAGGAGATCCTGCTGAAGGCCCGCGCCCCGATGGCCGCTATCGCGCGCGCTGTATCCGGATCCCACCCGCCCCGCGGCGAGCCGGGGGCGTGGACGGTGGAGCTGGAGCCACACGTGACCGTGCCGGGCGCGGTCGAGCCGGGGCTGGTGGGAAGCACGCCGTGAACAACGGATCACGTCCAGAGGAGGAACCGTCGGTGAAGGGCGTCGAGATTCAGGACCCGCGGGTGGAGATCCGCGAAGCCGCGCACGAGGACGTGCCGGCTGTTGTGGAGGGATTGACGGAACTGCTTGTGGAGATCGGCGGCTCCCCCGCACCCGCCGAGCAGTTGGAAGAGGCCGCGAGAGAGCTAATCGACGATCCCGACGCGGGCTGCATACTTGTCGCCGTAGTGCAGGGGCGGATCGTCGGCGTGCTCGGCGTCAGTTGGCAGAGCGCGATCCGGATACCCGGCCCCTACGGCCTGATCCAGGAGCTGTGGGTGACGCCGACCTTCCGCCACTTGGAAATCGGGACGCATCTGCTCAACGAGTTGGCCGAGGTCGCGCTGGAGCGCGGCGTCGCGCGGCTGGAGGTCGGCCTGCCCAGCGAGCGCTACCGCCACCTGGCCGCGACGGCGTCCTTCTATGAGACGAACCTGTTCAAAGGCATCGGCCTGCGGATGAGGCGCGTGCTGTGAGTGAGCGGCTGGTGATGGTGGAGCAGCGTGGCGCGCCTGGCGCGAACGGGAATGGCTCGAACGGGGCGCCGTACATTCTCGATCGCCATGGCCGCCGCACCGAGGCCCACGACGACGGCCGCCGCACGGAGGAGCTGCGCGAGGGCCTAACGCGCGACGAGCGCGTCGTCTCGCTGGTAGCGCAGACCGACGACGAGCGCCTGCAACAGATCCTCGCCGGCGTGCACGACCCGGAGTACCTGCGGACGCTGCGGGCGGTGGACTGGGATGACCCGCGCATCGTCCCCGAGCTGGCGCCACCCGGCCTGCCGGCCGACAGTCCGCTGTGGGCGAGCATCGTCGAGGTCGCCTTCGAGGGCGCCCGCGCCGCCGTCGAAGCAGCCGATCAGATAGCGGACGGCGAGCGCTTCGTCTACGCCCTCTCGCGCCCGCCCGGCCACCACGCCGGACCGGCCTGGCTGGGCGGCTACTGCTATCTGAACACCGCGGCCGCGGCCGCGCACGCACTATGCGAGCGCGGGATGGGACCCGTGGCGATCGTCGACGTCGACTTTCACTTCCCGACCGGCACCTCGGCGATCGTGGCGCCGCTACAGGACGTGAGTCTCGGCTCGCTGCACGCCTCGACACTGGATGAGGTTCCGTGGCGGGAGGTGGAGCCGCGCGAGCGCGAGCGCTTCGTCGGCTTTGACTCGCCTCCCGGCGAAGGCCCGTACCTGCGCGCGCTGGAGGCGATGCTCGAGGAGTTCGCCGGGACCTGCTCTGCCCTGGTGCTCTCGCTCGGCTACGACACGGTGCGCACCGACCCGCACGGCTCCTGGCGCTTCATGCCGATGGCCTTCGAACGGATCGGCGCGCTGCTGGCCGACACGGGCCTGCCGGTGTGCGTGGTGCAGGAGGGCGGCTACTCGCTGGTGGCGCTCGCGGAGTGCGCGTGGGCGTTTGCGATCGGTCTGCTCGACGGGTGGACGGAGTGATGGACGCGCCGCGCAGGCAGGCGAGCGACGCCCAGCGGCGCGTCGGCGCCGGCGCCGACGGCCTGGCGCCGTTTCGCGCGCGGCTGGACGAGCTCGACGAGCAGATCGCCCAACTCTTGGGCGAGCGCTTCGATATCTGCCGCGAGGTCGCCGCCTACAAGAGCACGCACGAGATCCCGATGATGCAGCCCGACCGGGTGAAGCAGGTGCGCGAGCGCTACCTGGCGCGCGGCGGGCAGGTCGGGCTGCCGGGAGAATTTACGGAATTGCTGTTCGAGCTGTTGATTGGCGCGAGCTGCAAGCTCGAGGACGAGCTGATCGCGCAGGCCGCCGCGGCCGATCCGGCGAGCAGGAGAGATTCAGCCACCGTGGGCGACGGGAGCTCGAGGAGATGAACCTACTCCCGCCACCCACAGCGGCATGGGTCCGTGCATGGACCCTGGCCCTAACCCGATGCACCAGCCGGGGCTCGAACCCGGATCACCGGATTTTAAGTCCGGCCCTTTCACCGCTTAAGGTA
>DATAQR010000080.1:0-10697 GCA_036264565.1 Solirubrobacteraceae bacterium
CAGGATCCGCGTCGACACCGGGTAGACGCCGGTGGCGCCGACCAGCATCCGCACAGAGCCGCTCGGCGAGGCGCCCGCCACGAGCGCCAGGCTGGCCGGCTCTTCAGAGATTTCCGGGCTGACCTGGAACTTCGCCAGGGCGCTGCCCGTCCCCATGATCGAGTTCGGCGGGCACGCTTTCGGCCCTTCCTGGGCGAGTCGTGTGGGGTTGCACGAGGCGACTCCGAGACCGCTGGTGGCGATGCCGAGGTCGGCGGGGAAGCGGAAGTCCAGGCCGGTCAGCGCGGAGGGCAGTGTGCCGTCGGTCGTGCCGATATGGAAGCTGAGCCGTAGCGCGCTGTGGCCCCCCAGCCGCTCCGGGGAGAAGCCGGCGCTGATGCTCGCCAGTTGCGTCGCGCTCGCCGCCGTGGCGCCAAACGCCAGGCACGAGACCAGCGTCGCGGCGATCGCGTGTGCCTTCAATAGCTCATCCTCCCGACCGCCTGCACCATCAGCGAGTAGCCGCGACGGTGAAAGACCCCGAACAGTTCGCCGCTGCCGCGCGCGTGCGAGTAGCGGCCGCTGCCGCCGCTGATCGTGAGCGCGCCGCGGAAGCTGGGGGTAAGGCTAGTGGGGTTGTGCAGCCGGCAATGCGCGCTGCCACTAACGGTCCCGGCAGCGGTGCGAATCGTGAAGTGGGCGCTCACGTTCGGGCTGCCGTTGTAAACGAACAACACCCGTCCGCGCCCCGGCAGGCTGCCGCGCAGGCCCCCTTCGTCGATGATCGAACTCGCTTCGCTAGTCACGTAGCGGAGGCTTCCTTCGTCACGCACCGACAGTATGTGGGCGGCGCTCGCGGTCGGAGCGACCGTCGCCGCCACCGCCGCCATCGCGATTGCGCGCGCGCCTCTTCTCAAGCTATCCGTCTCCCCACTCGCCAAGCGCGCATCACCATCAATGGTGCAAACACCAGTCGTCCCAACTCGATGCGCAGCGGGCCGTAGGCGGGATCGGCGAGCGCGCGCCGAGCCCCCGGCGCGGTGGACCAGTAGGCGACGAGCGCCGCCAGCGTCATCAGGTGGTGGGCGCCGTTGGGAAGACCCGCGCAGGCGTCGGCGCCCTCGCGCGCGAGTGTTGTGAGCGCGGTTGCCAGCGCCGTCTCGTCCTCGTACAACGAGGCGTAGCTGAGCCGCCCGGCGGCGCGATCTTCCTCGCGATCGACGATGCCGTCGAGCAGCGTCGCGATCGCGGACAGGCGCAGGTAGGCGGCGTCGATCCGCCGTGCGTCCTCGCTGGTCGTGCTGGGATCGGCGGCGGCCGCGATCAGCGCGTGCAGCGCCAGCACCGAAGCGGCCGAGCCGGCGAGGTGCTCGCGCCAGCCGAGCGGTCCGCCACGCGCTTGCTCGCGCGCCCAGGTCACGAGCGGCTCGCGTCCACTCACTCCGATCGCGTGCATGTGCGATTGTGCCCGCGCCGCGCGTCGCGCACTGTCGCTCGCCACGTCGGCGATCGCTTCGCGCGCCGGCAGCAGGGCGAGCCCGTCCCGGACGACGCCGGCCAGCGCCAGCGCGTAGCCGTCGGCTGCTCGGGGCCCGCCGTGGGCCGCTCGGGGCCCGACATCGGCGGCTCCCGACACGCCGTCGGCCGACCCAAGTGCCCACATGAACACCTCGTACAGCCGTTCCGCCTCGCCGACAGGATCGGCCAGCGGCCGCTCGGTCAGCCCGTCGAGATAATCGAACAGCAGCTCCAGCGCTACGATCGCCCGCACCGCGGGAGCGCGATGTGGGCGTGGCGCGATCGTGGCGGCGATCGCGGCGGCGTGCGCGTTCAACCCCTCCGCGCGCAGCTTGGCGAGCGCCAGCTCGCGCAATTCAGGGTTCTCGATCGCGTCGGCCCGCGCCCGCCAGCCGCGTAGCTGCGCGCGCACTGGCGGGGCGATCGTCGGCCAGAAGCGGGCGTTGGCGAGCGCCAGCGCGCCCAGCACGCGCGCGGTCTGGCCACGCTCGGTCGCCCCGACCTCGCCGCCCGTGGTCGTGCCCGCGCCGGTGGCCGCCGTCAGTGGCTCGCCGCCGCCGCCGATTGTGCCCGTCGCCATCGCTACTCGCTCTCCAACGCCAGCGCCGGCCGCGTGCGCGCCGCCATCCAGCCGGGAACGAGGCTGACCGCCAGCGCCGCGCCCAGCACCAGCGCGAATAGCTCCAAGGGCCGCGCGCTCGCGGTCGGGCTGGACAGCGGAAAGCCGGTCACGTGGCGCAGGAAGGCGTCGATCACGACCTGACCGTAGACGCCCGCCACGGCGCCCGTCAAGCATCCTGCTCCCAGTATCAGGGCCGCTTCGAGCAGCAGGATGCCCTGCAGGCTGAGCGGGCGGGCGCCGAACAGGCGCAGGCCCGCCAGACCGGCGCGCCGCTGCCAGATGCTCGAGCCCAGCGCGGTCGCCATCGCGACGATCGCCGCGATCAGGAGCATCGTCGAGATCTCGCGCAGCTGCCCGAGCCCTTCGCCGGCGAGCGCTTCGATCCGCGCGGCGCGCTCGCTCGCAAGCGACGCTTCCAGTCCGCTCCCCGCCCCGAGCGCTCGAACGATCTCGGCTCGCACCGCCCGCGCATCGGCGCCGGAGCGCAGGCGCACGCCGAGCGCGCTCGCCTCCGTGCTCGCCCAGTCGCGCCCATAGTCGGCGCTGCTCATGAAGATCACGCCGGGTGGCCAGGCGAGGTTGGTGGTGGTGGCGGCGATCCGGAACGTCCTGGGCCCGGTCGGAGAGGCGATCGTGAGCGCGTCGCCGACGCCGAGACGACGTTCGGCGGCGATCTGCGCCGATACCGCGATCCACCCCCCCTGCGCCAGTCGCGCGATCGCCGTCCGCGGCGTGCCGTCCGTGACCTCGCGCGCCAGCACGCTGCCGGCGGCGCCGGGTGGGCGCGCGAGGATCCACACGCGCCGCCCGCCGAGCTGCGCGAAGCCCCCCTGGAAGCTCTGTACGCTCGCGACGCCGGCAAGTTTGGCGATGCGCGCCGAGGCCGCCGCGCCAGGGAAGCTCTCGACCGCCTGGTTATCGCCCGGGTTGGACACCCAGATATCCGCGTCGGCGACGTAGCCGCGCGCGAACGTGGAGATCCCCTGCAGCAGGTTCTGGCGCGCGCCGCCGAGCGCGACGCTGCCGAACAGGGCTACCGCGCCGGTCGCCGCGAGCGCCAGCGAGCGCATCGTCGTCGCGCGCAGCGACGCCAGCGCCAGCGGCAGGATCGACAGGCGTTGCAGGTGCTCGGAGGCCGCGCCGGCGCCACGCAGCGTCTGCGCGAACACGAGCGGGACGCACATGACCGTGGCGAGCGCGAGCAGGGCCGTGGCCGGGATCGCCGCGGATGGCGCGATCACCCACAGCGCGCTTGAGGCGAGCACCAGCGCCAGCGCCGCGAGCGCGAGCCGCGGTTGCACCCGAGCGCCGAGCGCCTGCCCCGGCGCGCCGCTCTCGCGGAAGATCGCGTCGCGCGCCCTGCCGCGGCGCAGGTCAAGCAGCGGTATCGAGGAGGCCAGGCAGGTGACGAGCACGCCGCCGAGCAGCGACAGCGCGACCGCGCGCGCGGTCAGCGCCGTCGCGCCGGAGAGCGTGAACGCCTGCGCGAGGTAGCCGGTCGAGGGGTGGAAGACCCCGATCGAGAGCAGGTAGCCGGCGAGCACGCCGGCGAGCGAGGCCGGTATGCCCAGGCACAGCGCTTCGAAGACGACCAGCTCCAGCACGGTCGCGCGCCGCGCGCCGGCCAGGCGCAGGTCGGCGATCGCGCGGCGGCGCTCTGAGACGGTCAGCAGGATCGCGTTGACGGCGAGCAGCAGGCCAAGCAGCGCGCCGATCGCCGCGAACAGCCCGCTGGCGAGGTCGCTCGGGCCGAGCGCCTGGCGCAGCAGCGCCACGTCCTGGCCGGTCGTGGCGACTTCCAGGCGAGCGCCCGCCAGCCGCGCCAGCTCGGTGCGCACCTGATCTGAGCGGCCCGGATCGCTCTGCACGAGCACGCGCGTGACCCTCCCGGGCAGGCCCATCAGGCGCTGCATCTCGCTCAGGCGCATCACCGCCAGGTAGGCGCCGGACAGTGCCCCCGCCGCTTCGGGGCCGAGCACTGACGTGACGCGCACGGGCTGGGCGCGCCCGCGCAGTCGCAGCGAGACCAGCTGACGGCGTGCTGCGGCATCGTCGAGTCCGAGCGCCTGTGCGCTGGTGCGGCTGAGCCCGATCCCGCTGCCCGACAGCGACCCGATCGGCAGTGTTTCGGCCAGCCCGTCGAGCGTCGCCAGGCGCAGGTCGGCGCCGGCCAGCTCGACCTGTGCACGGCGGCCGGCGACCGTCACGAGCGTCGCGGTCGCTTCAAGCAGCGGCGCGGCCTGGCGCACGCCCGGCAGGCGCTTGACCCTTGCGAGTGTGGCTTCGCCGAAGCCGTCCGGGCCGCGGGCGCGCAGCTGCAGGTCGGCCGGGCCGACGACCGTGCGCACGACCTTCGCGGCCGAGCCGGAGATGCTCGCCTCCGAGAGCAAGGCGGCGAATACGAGCGCCACGGCGATCGCGATGCCGGCGCCGGCGAGCAGCTCCTGCAGGCCGTGGGCGCGCAGCCGGCGGCGGTACATGTACATCAGCGCCGACGGCCTCATCGGCTCGCTCCGGGGCAGCGAGGGATACGGTCGGGCGTAACCGGACGCATCTCAGATCGCCCTCACCGAGCCCGCGGAGCTTGGCTCCTCGGTCAGCTGTTCGCTCAGGCGGCCGTCGCGCAGCGCCAGGCGCCGGTCGGCCAGTGCGGCCGCCTCGAGGTCGTGGGTGACCAGCACGACCCCGGCGTCCTGCTCGGAGGCCAGCGCGCCGAGCAGCTCGACGGTCCGCAAGCTGGTATGCGAGTCGAGATTGCCGGTCGGCTCATCGGCGAGCACGAGCTTCGGCTCTCCGGCCAGCGCACGGGCGATCGCCACGCGCTGGCGCTCGCCCCCGGAGAGCTGCTCGGGCGTGCGCGTCATGTGGTCGCCGAGCCCCAGGCGCTCAAGCCACGGTGCGGCCAGCGCGCGCGCGCGGCGCGGCGGGACGCCGTCGAGCAGCAGCTTCACGGCCGCGTTCTCAAGCGCCGAGACGCGCGGCATCAGCTGCGCGTTCTGGTAGACGAAGCCGACCTCGCGGCGCAGGTAGCGCGAGGTCTCGAGGTCTGACAGCGAGCACAGGTCGCGGCCCTGGTAGCGGATCGCGCCGGCATCGGGGCGCAGGAGCGCGGCGATCAGCATCAACAGCGTCGTCTTGCCCGAGCCGCTCGGGCCGTGCAGCGCGACCATTTCGCCCGCGGCCACGCACAGGTCGATCCCGTCGACGGCGCGCACCGTCTCCTTGCCGGCGCGATAGTGCTTGATGACCGCTTCGAGTTCGAGCAGGCTCATGCGAGCGGCCGGTCCCCTCTGCTCGCGGTCGCGGAGCGGCTCACGCTCCGCCGCACGAGGCCAGGCGCAGCGGTAGCACCGGCGCCACGTGCGCCGGCGGCGCCCCGCGCAGCTCGCCCGCGCCGAGCACGAAAGCGCGGTCGGCCTCTGAGAGTCCGGTCGACTCGCCCGTGCAGGCGAGCACGGCGATCCCCTCGTCGGCGAGCGAGCGCAGCAGGGCGAGGATGCCGTCGCGCTCGGCGAGGTCCACGCCCTTGACCGGCTCGTCGATCACGAGCACGCGCGGCTCCAGGGCCAGCGTGCGCGCCAGCGCGACCCGCACGGCCTCGGCGCTCGTGAGCTTGTGCCGGCGCATCGAGGCGCAGTGGGCGGCGCCGGCGCGCTCCAGCGCCCGCAGCGCGCGCGCGCGCGCGCCAGCGGGGGGGACCCAGCGCGAGAGCAGGCCCACCATCGCGTGCTCGAGCGCGCTCTGCCCGTCGCCGAAGCGAAGCGTCCGCTGGCAGTAGCCGATGCCCCCGCCCAGCAGCCGCTCGCCGCGCCGGGCGAGGTCGTGGCCGTCGAACAGGACGACGCCGGCGTCCGGCGGCTCGATGCCGGCGGCCACGCGCATCAGCGTCGAGCGGCCAGACCCGCGCATGCCCCACACGACGACGAGCTCGCCGGGCTGCACGCTCAGCGACAGCTCGCGCAGCACGGGGTGCGCGGCCGCGCCCTCGCCGTAGCCCTTGCTCACGCCCTGCAGCGACAGTAGACTCATCGTCGCTCCGCGGGCGCGGGATCGTCGACCCGCTCCGATTGGGCCGGGGCGTCGAGCAGGTCGCGCAGCTGCCGGCGCGCGTATTCGACCCATTCCAGGCGCGCACCCACGAACAGGCGGCTGTCCTCCTCGATCAGGCGGCCGAGTAGCACGGTGAGGCGGTCGGCCGGCACATCCTCGTCGCGGGCGATCGGCGTCTGCATACCCTCAGTCAACCACGCTTGCTCGTAGCGCTCGAGCACTCCCAGCGCGTCGTCGCGGTCGCCGGCGAGCGCGCCGAGCGCCAGCACGAACAGCTGGCGATGGCGGCGCTCCTCTCCGGCCTGGCCCACCAGCCACGCGCGATACTGCTCCAGGCCGAGGGGCGTCGCCCGGTAGCTCGGCTTGGGCTGGCGCCCCGAGCGCGTGCCCGGTATCTCCTCGACCAGGCCGCGCTCGCCGAGCACGCCCAGCGCCGTGTAGACGTGGCCGACGTTGCTGAGCGGCAGCACGTCGCCGTAGCGGCGTTCGAAGCGCTGGGCGAGGTTGTAGGCGTAGGAGGGACGCTCGATCACCAGTCCGAGAACTCCCCAGTTGACAGGAGAGCGCATCGGCGGCGCCTGTTGGCGCGCGGTCCCCACCGCAGGCAGCCTCCCCGCTGACATGGAGCCAGTATACACAACTGATAGACGTTTGGGAACTCACATCGCAAACTAGGGTCAAAGACAGGTCGGACACCTGTAGGTGATGAACACTCACAAGCCTTAGAACGTTTTAAGCCTTGGCTTGTGCGGCCGGTCGCGTCCGGCGCATGATGGCCATGCCCGAAGCAGCTTCGCTTTGCGCGCTGCCGGGGGGAATGGAACAGCGACCGGAGGGGATGGAGATGCTCTCAGCAGTACGCAAGCGCCTCACGTGGGCGAACGTGGCGATGACGCTCGCGCTCGTGTTCGCGATGAGCGGCGGCGCGTTCGCCGCAAGTAAATTTGTGATCACATCGACCAAACAGATCAAGCCGAGCGTGCTCAAACAGCTGCAGGGCAAGGCAGGGCCGGCCGGTCCCGAAGGCAAGGCGGGCACGGCGGGCAAAGAAGGCGTGCCGGGCAAAGAAGGCGCGGCGGGGCTGTCGGGCGAAAAAGGCGCTCCAGGCACCAACGGCGAAAGCGTGACAGTCGCCAAAGCGTCGGCCGGCGAATGCAAAGAAGGCGGCACTAAGTTCTCCAACACGACGGGTAGCGGCAAGGCCTGCAACGGCTCGCCGTGGACTGCGGGCGGCACGCTGCCCTCCGGAGCCACGGAGACCGGGGAGTGGTCCATGGCCGAGACCAACGCGTCGGCGTTCGGGACCGTGCTCGCTTCGATCTCATTCCCGATCCCGCTTGCCGCCCCCCTCGACGAACACCATGTTCAGGCCAACCCTGTCGGTTTCCCCACGGGCGCATCGACAACCGAAAAGGAAAATTGTCCCGGCAGTGCCAGTGCACCGCAGGCCAAGTCCGGCTTCCTGTGCGTCTACACGGTCGACAACCTAAACATGCTTGCTTCGCCGTTGATCACCCAGTCCACCCCCATTACTGGAACAACCGTGATAGGGGCCGATACCGTCGGCGCCAGGCTGGAGTGGAACACGTCCAAAGCCGGCCAAGTGGCCGGTGACGGGACGTGGGCGGTGACGGGGTAGTAGGGGCATAGAAACGACTGGCACGAGATAGCCAAGAATGGTGCTGGGATCTACCCACGGCGTGTCATGCGGGGTGCGCATGGCACGCCGTGGCGATCCCGTTCTGACGGTGTACAGCCATGAGAGGCCAAAATGGACGTTGACCGCGAAGCGATGTCAGCCAGGTCGGCGAGCACGTCCTTGCCCGTTAGGAGAGAGAGAATGAGACGCATTTTCCTGGCCCCCGCATGCGCGACAGCCATCGTCCTGTTGCTCTGCAGCGCGTCTGCGCTCGCCGCCCGCGGACACGTCTGCAACAACACGTTCGGCACACTCGGGTCCGGGAACGGACAGCTCAACGATCCCCAGGGCGTCGCGCTAAACGAAGCCACCGGCCGGATCTACGTCGTGGACAAGGCAAACAACCGGGTCGAGTACTTCAGCGCAGCGGGAGCCTATGAAGGGCAGTTCAATGGGTCGGGAGCGCCCCAGCAGTTTCTGGAACCGCAGGCGATAGCGGTGGACAATTCGCTGAGCTCATCGAAAGGCAACGTATATGTGGCTGATGTGGGTAATCGAGTGGTTGACAAGCTCGGTCCTGGCGGTGAATACATAGGACAGGTGTCAGCGACCAAGACTGCACTATTTAACGAAATAATGGGGGTCGCCGTCAATCCGAGCGGTGAACTGTGGGTCGCTTTCAACTATGGAGCCAGTGACTATGTTTCGCGCTTTAGCAGCGATTTGAGCAAAGTGAATAACGAATGGAAACCACGAGGCGGCGGATTTATAAAACCAGCTATAGCGGTCGACGCGCAGGACAATCTCTACATATCAAGAGAAATTGGAGCTGGCCGGATCGAAAAGACGAATGCTTCGGGCGAAACGCTGAATCCCGAAGTTGGTGGTGAACGGGACTACTACTGGCCCGCGGTGGAAACATCTACGGGTGATTCCTTTCTTGGTCAACTTGATCATGTTTCGGTGTTTTCGCCTGAAGGAGTGCCGATTGAACATTTGGGCCAGGGGCGTTTGACGGTGGCGGCGGGTATCGCTGTGAACTCGGCGAGTGGCACGGTGTACATCGCGGATTCTTCGGCGGATGGGGTTGTGGTGTGTCCGTTTGAACCGCCGGGGCCGCCGACGATCGAAAGCGACTCTGTCAGCGAAGTGTCTGCGACGGGTGCGACGTTCGGCGGTGAATTGAACCCGCGTAGCCTTGGTGGCGAACCGGCGACGGAATACGCGTTTGAATACGGGTCGTGTCCCACGATCGAACAGTGCCCCGCTTCTCCTTATGAAGAGCTTGCGCTTGAATCGCTGGCGGCGAGCTTTGAAGTGTCGAGCGTAGGGGTACGGTTGCAGGTTCTGCAACCGGATACGGCCTATCACGTCCGTTTGGTCGCGAGGAACAGCCACAGTCCCGGTCAAGGTTTCGTGGTGGGCAGTGAAGTGACGTTCACGACGCAACGGGTCGGTGGCCCGTTGGCCCTGCCCGATGGGCGCTCGTGGGAACTGGTGACGCCGCCGGACGCGCACGGTGCGGCCCTGTTTCCGATTGGCGGGGAAGGACTCGTGCAGGCCGCGTCTGACGGCAGCGGGATCGCGTACCTGGCGAGCTATCCGGTGGAACCGGGTGCTCAGGGCTTTGCGGTGCTCGCGCAGGTGCTGGCGAGACGCGGTGCGGCGGGTTGGAGCTCGACGGACGTGATGGTCTCGCACGACACCCCGACCGGTGTGACTGTCGGCAACGGGCACGAATACCGGTTCTTCTCGGAAGATCTCGCCGCGGCGATCGTTGAACCGCTCGGCCCGTTCTCGCCACCGATGAGCGAAGGGCTGCTCGAGGCCTCGCCGGAACCGACCGAACGCACGCCGTACCTGCGGCATGACACGACCTGTCAGACGACCCCTGCGACGTGCTATGAGCCGCTCGTCGTCGGTGGCGAAGAAGGCGATGTCTCACCGTCCGGGACAAAATTCGGTGGGAGCGCCGCCACGAGCGTTGTTGGCTTGGCGAAATTCGCCGGTGCGACCCCTGACGCGGCGCACGTGATCGTGAGCTCGAGCGTCGGGTTGACTGAACACCCGTCTGCTCCCGGTGGGGGCCTGTATGGGTGGTCGGCCGCATCGCCTGGCGGTGAACGGTTGGGACTGGTTAGCGTCCTGCCCAAGGAAGAAGGCGGTCAGGCCGCTCCCGTCTACGAATTGGGGGGAGGGTCTGTGGCGCGGCACGCGATCTCCAACGACGGGTCGCGAGTGGTCTTCACCGCGCGCCCGCCGGGCGAAGGACCACACCTGTATGTACGGGATATGGTCAAGCGGCAGACGATACGCCTGGATGTGCCTGAAGCGGGAATGCCGGCCGGTGCGGAGGGCGTGTTCCAGACGGCGAGCGTTGATGGGTCTAAGGTGTTCTTCACGAACGTGTCGTCGCTGGTCAAAGGCGCGGGTCTTGACGATCTTTATGAGTGTGAACTGGTCGAAGTAGAACAAGCCGCGGAAAACAAGCTGAAGTGCGTGTTGAGCGATCTCACGCCAATCCCGGCCGCGGGCCAACCGGGCGCGGGCCAGCCGGCCGAAGTGCAGGGCGTACTCGGCGCGAGCGAAGACGGTGGTTACGTGTATTTCGTGGCTAATGGTGTGCAGGCACCGGGTGCGACCCCCGGCAATTGCGCAGGAACATCGACCCCAAAGGAAGGTGAGACGTGCAACCTGTATGTGCGCCACGCGGGCGCGACGAGCTTCATCGCGACGTTGTCCCAAGAAGACAGTCCCGACTGGACCGCCGAAACGTCGCGTGAGGCCTCGCGTGTTTCTCCTGATGGTGAGTGGTTGGCTTTCATGTCTGACCGGTCGTTGACGGGTTATGACAATCGTGATGCGAAGAGCGGGCGGCCGGACGAGGAG